>DATKNV010000199.1:0-15758 GCA_035541215.1 Allostellaceae bacterium
TTGAGGCTCGCGGCCCCGGCCTTGCCGAGCCGGCCGAGGATCGCCTGGTAGACCGGCAGCTCCTCGGCGGAGATGAAGCTGAACTGCGCCACGAACTCCTCGCTCGCGCCGCCGTCGGCGAAGATCTCGACCATGGTCCGCGCGACCTGGATGCCGCCCTCGACGAGCGGCTCCGTCAGGCCGACCTTGTCGAGCACCGCCAGCACGTAGGTGTTGGTGGAGAGCTCGGCGGTCTCGAAGGCGGGTCCGATGGGCGTGCCGAAGAGCAGGTTCTCCGCGAGCGTCGCATTGGTGTTGTAGCGCCCGGCGTCGAACGGCTCGACGAGATGCGCGAGCCCGTCGGCGACGAGCCGCTCGTGGAGCGCCTTCCTGCCCTGGAGGAGCGCCGCCGCCGCCTCCGCGCGCGCCTTGGGGTCGAGATGGCCGCGCAGGCCCAGGAGATAGACGTCCTGATCGAGGTCGACGCGGTGCAGCACCTCGACGATGCGCTCCGTGAGCGCCTGACGGTCCTTGACGCCCGCGGCCTCGTAGTCGATCCAGTCGGCCTCGATGTCGTAGGCGATGTTGCCGGAAAGCCGCGCCTCGCGAAGCTGGATGGCGCGGGTCTTGGCGCGGAGCGGCTCGTATTGCGGATCGCGCAGCGGGCGCTGCTTCAGCGCCGCGAGCAGGTTCTCGCCGAGACTCTGCGTGAAGAGATAGGGTGCCGAGCCGGCATAGCCGATGCGGCGTCCCACGACCGCGACCGGCAGCGCCGAGAAGTCGCTGCCGTTGATGCTGATGCGCCCGCTCGAGGGCACGAGGAGCCGCGCCAGCAGCAGCGCGAGCTCATGTTTGCCGCAGCCGCCCGCGCCCACGAGCGCGATTGGGCGGTCGAGCGGGATGGTGGCGCTCACGCCATCGACGACGCGCACGCGCTCGTCCTCGACGAGCGTGACGCCGGAAAGCGCGAGCTCGCCCTTGAAATGGGGGATCTCCTGCGGCTCCGCCAGCATGAGCCTCTCGTCGAGCATGCGCTCGGGCCGGAACTGCTCGACCACCTGCTCGTACTTGATCTTGGTGTCCTGGAAATTCTGGTAGTAGTCGAGGAGCTCCTTCCAGGGTCCCGCGAGGTCCTTGTAGGCCGCGAGCACGGCGACGAGGGCGCCGGCGCTCAGCTGCTGGCGGATCACGAGATAGCCGCCGATCGAGAAGAAGAAGAAGGGCGTGAGCGCGTTGAGCGTGTTGTTCAGGAACTTCACGAAGAACTTGCGCTGATAGATCTCGTAGCGGATTTCGTAGATGACGCCGAGCAGCGAGGCGAAGCTCGTGAGCTGATAGCGCGCGCTGTCGTTGGCGTGGATCTCCGCGACGCCGTAGGTCGTCTCGCTGACGCGGTCGGCGACACGGCGCACGGTGCGCACGCGCGCCTTGCCGAGCAGGTTCACCTTGCGCTGCAGCTTCGGGATCACGTAGCCCTGGATCGGATAGAGCGAGACCGCGGCAAGTCCCAGGACCGGGTCCTGGATGAAGAGAAAGAGCACGATCGTCAGCAGCGTGCCGCCCTGGAAGGCCGGCAGCGCGAAGAAGTCGCCGATGAAGCCGCCGAGCGGTTCCACCTCCGAGGTGACCATGGGAATGATCTCGCCCGGCGACACCTTCTTGAAATGCCCGATCGGGAAGCGCAGCAGGCGCACGTAGAGCTCGTAGCGCAGACGGCGCAGCATGCGCTCGCCCATCCGGCCCTTGTAGACGTTGATGACGTACTTGAACGCGCCGTTGATGAGGACGAGCGCGAGGTAGAGGCCGCAGAGCGTCCAGAGATAGTTCAGGTGATTGAGATGGAAGGTGGCGATGCCGATGTCGAAATCGTGCGGCTGCCATTTTGTAATGATGTTGATGATAGTCTTGGGCAGGTCGAGCGAGTAATAGAGAAACGGCTGCGACACCAGGATCAGGAAGAGAACGCCGACCTGCTGGCGCCAGCTGTAGAGCCAGATGAACCCGCGTAGCGTATCGGGAATGCCGCCCGAGCTCGGCGGCGGGGTCTGGGCGGCGGCGACCGCCGCCTCGTCCGTCCGAGGGGTACGAAAACGTGCTGTGAACGATAGCTCTTTCATGAAATCGATTTTCTAGCAGGCCCCAAATGTGCCATATAGGGGCCCTGCGCCAGGGGGGCTTGGATGACAGAACGGCATCGGCGCGTCCTCATTTATAGCCACGATACCTTCGGCCTCGGCCACCTCCGGCGTTGCCGGGCGATCGCCCATGCGCTCGTGGAGGAGGACAAGGACCTGTCCGTCCTCATTCTATCGGGCTCGCCCATCATTGGCAGCTTCGATTTTCGCGCGCGGGTGGACTTCGTGCGCGTGCCCGGGGTGATCAAGCTCAGGAACGGCGAGTACACCTCGCTCAACCTGCACATCAAGATCGAGGAGACGCTGGAGATGCGCGCCTCGATCATGCGGCACACCGCGGAGATCTTCGACCCCGACCTCTTCATCGTCGACAAGGAGCCTCTGGGGCTGCGCGGCGAGGTGGGGCCGACGCTCGACCTGCTGCGCCGGCGCGGCGCGCCGATCGTCTTGGGCCTGCGCGACGTGATGGACGATCCCGCCCAGCTCGGCGACGAGTGGACGCGCAAGAAGGTGGTGCCGGCGCTCCGGAAATATTACGACGACATCTGGGTCTACGGCCTGCCGCAGATCTGCGATCCGCTCGCGGGGATCGACGTGCCCGAGAGCGTGCGCCGGCGCATGACCTATACCGGCTACCTCCCGCGCAGCGCGACGGCGCCGAGCGTGCGGCTCAGCGATCTCGGCGAGGAGCCCTTCCTGCTGGTGACGCCCGGCGGCGGCGGCGACGGCGACGGCCTCGTCGATTGGGTGCTCTCGGCCTACGAGCACGATCCGCTGCTGCCGCATCGCGCGCTCGTCGTGCTCGGCCCCTTCATGCAGCCGGAGCTGCAGGCGGAATTCATGGCGCGCGCGGCGGCGCTCCCGAAGGTCAGGGTCATCACCTTCGACGCCCGTCTCGAGAGCCTGATGGCGCGCGCGCTGGGCGTCGTCGCCATGGGCGGCTACAACACCTTCTGCGAGATCCTCTCCTTCGACAAGCGCGCGCTCATCGTGCCGCGCACGCAGCCGCGTCTCGAGCAGTACATCCGCGCCGCGCGCGCGCAGGAGCTCGGCCTCGTGCGGATGCTGATCGACCACGAGGGGCGCGATCCCCGCGTCATGGCGACGGCGCTCCGCCAATTGCCGCAGCAGAGCCCGCCCTCGCAGGTGGTGGTGCCGGGCCTCCTCGACGGGCTCGAGAGCGTCAATCGCCTCGCGCGCAAGTGGCTCGCGCGCCCGCGCCGGCAGACCCGGGTCCCCGTTGCCGCTTTCCTCGGACGCTGATCTGCGGCCCGCGGTCGCGGTCCTCCTCAAGGGCTATCCGCGCCTTTCCGAGACCTTCATCGCGCAGGAGATCCGCGCGCTCGAGACGCTGGGCCTCGCGATCCGTATCGTCTCGCTCAGGCATCCGACCGACCGCAAGCGCCATCCCGTGCACGCGGAGATCGAGGCGCCCGTGCGCTATCTCCCGGAATATCTCTGGCGCGAGCCGCTCCGCGTCCTTCGCGGCTGGCGCCGGAGCCGGCGCCTCCCCGCCTATCGCGCAGCGCGCGCGGCCTTTCTCCGGGATCTCCGCCGCGATCTCACGCCCAACCGCATCCGCCGCTTCGGGCAAGCGCTGGTGCTCGCGGCGGAGCTGCCGGAGGAGGTGGGCCGCCTCTACGCGCATTTCATCCACACGCCCGCCTCGGTCGCGCGCTACGCGGCGCTCCTTCGCGATTTCCCCTGGAGCGTCTCCGCGCACGCCAAGGACATCTGGACGACGCCCGCCTGGGAGCTCCGCGAGAAGCTCGCGGAGTGCCGCTGGGCCGTCGCCTGCACCGAGGCAGGGGCGGCGGCGCTTGCGGCACTGGCGCTGCCGGGCCGCGTCACGCTCGTCCATCACGGCATCGATGCCGCGCGCTTCCCGCCCTTCGCGCGCGAGCGCGCGCGGCGCTCCGGCGCGGACCCCGCCGATCCCATCCGCCTCCTCTCGGTCGGACGCACGGTCGCGAAGAAAGGGTATGACGACCTCCTGGCGGCGCTCGCGCTGCTCCCTGCGGGGCTGCATTGGCGGCTCCAGCACATCGGCGGCGGACCCCTGCTGGAGTCTCTCAGGCAGCAGGCGCGTCGCCTCGGCATCGCCGAGCGCATCGAGTGGCGTGGCGCGCAAGCGCAGGAGGCGGTGCTCGCGGCCTATCGCGAGGCCGATCTCTTCGTGCTCGCGAGCCGCATTGCCGCGGACGGCGACCGCGACGGGCTTCCGAACGTGCTCGTGGAGGCGCTGAGCCAGCGCCTCCCCGTGGTCGCGACGGCGCTTCCGGGCATCGTCGAGCTGATCGAGGACGGCGTCACCGGTGCGGCCGTGCCGCCGGCCGATCCCCCGGCGCTCGCGGCCGCGCTCGCGCGCCTCATGCGCGACCCCGCGCTCCGCGACCGCCTCGCCGCCGCCGGCGAAGCCCGCGTCCGCGCCCACTTCACACTCGAGCGCGGCATCGCCGTGCTGGCGGAGCGGTTCGGGATCGAGACACGCGCTCAAGGCACCTCGGAGCGCCGGGCGGAGACAATCGCTTGAGTCGTCATCCAGGTCGGAGCGTGCGTGCATAGCCGCCGCTTCCACCACCAAGACGCCAAGAACACCAAGTTCCTTACTTGTGGCGATGTGTAGCCGGGTGGCCGGAAGGGGAAGGTGAGTGCGCAAGAAGCTCTTATTGACCGCGTCCGCGTCGCGGCGGATACCTGCGGGGTCATGCGCATCGCCTTCTACGCGCCGCTGAAGCCGCCGGATCATCCGGTGCCGTCGGGGGACCGGCGGATGGCGCGGCTGTTGCTCCAGGCGCTCGGGCAGGCGGGGCACGAGACGGTGCTGGCCGCGCGATTGCGGAGCAGGGACGGCGCGGGCGATCCGCGGCGGCAAGAGCGGCTCCGCGGGCTCGGGCGCCGACTCGCCGCGCGCTTCGTCGCGCACGCGAAGCGCGACCCCGCGCGACGGCCCGATCTCTGGCTCACGTACCACCTTTACTACAAAGCGCCGGATTGGATCGGGCCGGAGGTCGCGGAGGCGCTGGGCATTCCCTATGTCGTGGCGGAGGCATCGCTCGCGGGGAAGCGGAGCGGCGGAGCCTGGGACCTTGGCCACCGCGCGACGGCGGCGGCGCTCCGACGCGCGGAGCGCGTGATCGGCCTCAACAGCGCCGACCGCGAGGGCGTGCTCGGGGCGCTCGCGGGCCCGGAGCGCTGGATCGCGGTCAAGCCCTTCCTCGACCGCGCGCCCTTCGACCGCGCCGTCGCCGCGCGAGAGACCGTGCGCCGGACGCTCGCGCGCGAGCGCGGGCTCGACCCCGCGCGGCCCTGGCTCGTCGCGGTCGCGATGATGCGGGCCGATGTGAAGCTGCTGTCCTATCGCCTCCTCGGCGCGGCGCTCGCGCGCGCGGGGGACCGGCACTTTCATCTGCTGGTCGCCGGAGACGGGCCCGCGCGCGCGGAGGTGGAGAGCGCGCTGGCGCCGCTCGGCCGTCGTGTCGTCTTTCTCGGCGCGCTCGCGGAGGAAGAGGTGCCGGTGCTGCTCGCGGCCTCCGATCTCTACGTTTGGCCCGCGCTTGGCGAAGCCTATGGGCTCGCGATCCTGGAGGCGCAGGCGGCGGGGCTGCCGGTGCTGGCGGGACAGGTGGGCGGCGTCGGCGACATCGTCGCGGAGGGTGTCACCGGCGTGCTCACGCCCGAGGGCGATCTCGATGCCTTCGCGATCGCGGCGCAGTCGCTCCTCGACGATCCCGCGCGCTGCCGGGCGCTCGGCGCGGCGGCGCTCCGCAAGGTCGCGGCGGAGCACGATCTCGCGGCCGCCGCGCGCCGCCTCGACGGCGTGCTCGGCGCACTGGTGCGGGCGTGACGTCGCTCGCGCTGCTGCGGCACGGCCCCACCGCCTGGAGCCGCGAGCACCGGCTGCAGGGACGCGCCGACCCCGGCCTCGACGAGGTGGGACGCACGGCCGTCGCGGGATGGCGCCTGCCGCCGGAATTCGCGACGCGGCGCTGGCTCACGAGCCCGCTCGCGCGGGCGGTCGAGACCGCGGCGCTGTTGCGCCTCGCGGCGATTCCGGAGCCGCGTCTCATCGAGATGGATTGGGGCGCCTGGGAGGGGCAGCAGCCCGAGGAGTTGCGCGCGAGGGAGTCGGGCTTCGCCGTCGAAGAGGCGCGCGGTCTCGACCTCGAGCCGCCCGGTGGCGAGAGCCCGCGCGCCGTGCAACGCCGCCTCTTGCCGCTGCTGTCGGAGCTCGGCGCCCAGGGAGCGCCGGTGGGCGGCGTCACCCATAAAGGCGTGATCCGCGCGGTGCTCGCGCTCGCCACCGGATGGGACATGCGCGGGAAGGCGCCCGCGCGGCTCCGCTGGGACGCGCTCCATCTCTTCGAGCTCGACGTCGCGGGACGGCCGCGGGTCCTGCGGCTCAATCTCTCGCTGGTGGCCGCATGAACCTTCGCGTGCTCCTCCACGTCCAACATCTGCTGGGGATCGGTCATGCGAAGCGAGGCGCGATGTTGGCGCGGGCGATGGGACGCGAAGGGCTCGCGGTGACCGTGCTCTCCGGCGGCGAGCCGGTGGAGCTCGACTGGGGCGGGGCGGAGATCGTGCAACTCCCCTGGGCGCGCGCGCTCGATACCGGCTTCCAGCACATCGTGGACGAGGCGGATCGTCCGCTCGACGCCGCGTTCCACGCGCGCCGGCGCGAGCAGGTGCTGGCGGCGCTCGCGCGGACCGCGCCGCAGGCGCTCCTGGTGGAGAGCTATCCCTTCGGCCGCCGCGCCTTCCGGACCGAGCTCGACGCGCTCATCGCGACGGCGCGCGAGCGCGGCATTCCCGTGCTGGTCTCGATCCGCGACATCCTCGTGGCCAAGCGCGATCCCCGGCGCATCGCGGAAATCGTCGAGCGGGTGAAGCGCGACATCGACGGCGTGCTCGTGCATGGCGACCCGAGCCTGGTGCCGCTCGAGGCAAGCTTTCCCGCCGCCGGGGAAATCGCCTCGAAAGTGATCTACACTGGCTATGTCGCGGAGCCGCCGTCCGATGCCGGCGGCGATGCCGGGCGCGGCGAGGTGATCGTCTCCGCGGGCGGCGGCGCCGTCGGAGCGCCGCTCCTGCGCGCGGCGCTCGCGGCGCGGCCGCTCGGCCCGGCCGCGGACCGGCCCTGGCGGCTCATCGCGGGACCCAATCTTCCGGAGGCGGAGTATTCGGCACTGCGGCGGGCGGCGGGGCCCGGCGTCACGATCGAGCGCTTCCGCCGGGATTTCCCGGCGCTCCTCAGCCGCTGTCATCTGTCTTTAAGCCAGGCCGGCTACAATACGATCCTCGATTTGCTGCAGGCGCGTGCCCGCGCAGTCGTGGTGCCCTTCGCGGAGGGCGGCGAGACGGAGCAGGCGCTGAGGGCGCGGATCTTGGCGGAGCGCGGACTCATCCAATGCGTGGACGCGCGCGACCTCGCGGAGCCGGGCGGGGCCCTCGCCTTGGCGGCGGCGATGGAGCGCGCGCTTGCCGCGCCGCCGCCGGAGATCGGCGCCCTCGCCCTCGACGGCGGCCGCCGTACCGCGCGCGAGATCGCGCGGCTCGCGATAAACGGGAGTACCCATTAGTGGGAGGCGCCCAATTAAGGAACCACCCGCGAACGGTGTCGCCCGAACTCTTGGGAGTCGCAAGGGGCCGTGGCTATACTGCGCCAATGACCCGTCCGCTGCCGTCGTCTTCGAGCGAAACCGACTGGAGCGATCTCGAGGCCGAGCTCGACCGCTGGAGCGGAGCCGGACGGCAAGCGGCATTCTGGTGGCGCGACGACGATGCCGTGGCGGCGACGCTGGCGCTCGCGCGGCTGCTGCAGCTCGCGGAGGGAGTGCCGCTCGCGCTCGCGGTCGTTCCCGGTAACGCCGAGCCGGGCCTCGCCGCGGCACTCTCCGGACGCGACACCGTGCGCGTCGTGCAGCACGGCTGGCGGCATCGCAATCACGGCGGCATCGCGAAGAGCGAGCTCGGTCCGGAGCGCGCGCTTCCTCTGCGTCTCCACGAGCTCGCGGAGGGACGCGACCGGCTCGGGGCGATGTTCGGCGCACGCGTGCTGCCGATGCTCGTGCCGCCCTGGAACCGGATCGGCGAGGATCTCGTGGCGATGCTGCCGTCGCTGGGGTTCCGCGCGCTCTCGACCTACAGGCCGCGCCGTGCCGCGCTCGCGGCGCCGGGGCTCGCGGCGATCAACACCCATGTCGACCTCGTGGACTGGAGCGGCAGCCGCGGCTTCATCGGCGAGAGCGCGGCGCTCGCTCTCGCGGTCGATCACCTCCGCGCGCGGCGCCTCGGCCTCGCCGACGCGGCGGAGCCCACGGGAATCCTCACGCATCACCTCGTGCAGGATGCGCCGACCGACGCCTTCCTGCGGCGCCTTCTCTCGCTCGCGCGCGAGCACCGCGGCGCACGGCTCCTCGACCTCGGGGAACTGGTGCCGTCGTCATGAGCGGGCTCGGTGTCACGCGCGTCGGAAAGAAATCTGAACCGCCAAGACGCCAAGGCGCCAAGTTCCTGTCACGCGGCGAAGCCGCGATTAATCACCACGGAGCTACGGAGGGCACGGAGAAGAGGGCTTGCGGCTTCGCCGCGAGAAAGAACACTCCGTGCCTCCGTGGCACCTTCCTACTTGGCGTCTTGGCGTCTTGGCGGTTCGAGGTGTTTTCTTTCTCGCGAGCGGCGGCATGAGCGAGCATCGCTATCCCACGGACGCGCTCATCGGCGACTACGTTCGCGCGGGGGCCGGGATGACGCTCACGGGGCTGCCGCTCGTGCTGACGCCGCTCAACGTCTATGTCGCGGCGTTGTTGGGCGGGCTCACGGCGCTCTTCGGCGTCTTCGGTGCGCTGACGGCGCTCCGGCATCTCCGCCGCATCGAGCTCGGCGAGGACGGGATCGCGCTCGTCGGGCCCTTCCCCGCGCGGCTCGCCTGGGCGGCGCTCGAGAGCGTGAGCCTCCGCTATTTCGCGACGCGGCGCGACGGCGCCAAGGGCTGGATGGAGCTCCGCCTCGCGGGCGAGGGAAGGCGGGTCATGCTCGACAGCCGCATCGAGGGCTTCGATCGCATCGCGCGGCAGGCGGCAGAGGCGGCGGAGCGGCGGCACCTTTCGCTCAATCCCACCACCACCACCAATTTCGCGGCGCTCGGCATTCGCCTGGCGCCCGGGGCCGGAGAATAGGCATGACCGACCTCTTGACCGTGCGCGACCTCCACGTCGAGTTCCACGCGCCCGAGGGCGTGGTGCAGGCGGTGCGCGGCGCCTCCTTCCGCGTCAGGCCCGCGACCACCATGGCGATCGTCGGCGAATCCGGCTCCGGCAAGACCGTGGTGAGCCAGGCGATCATGCGCATCCTGCCGCGGCCCGCGCGCATCACGAGGGGCGAGATCCTCTTCGTCGATCCCCGCGTTCCCGACAAGCCCGAGGACATCGCGACGCTGCACACGGACTGCAAGGAGATGCGGCGTCTGCGCGGCGGGCGCATCTCCATCATCTTCCAGGAGCCGATGACCTCGCTCTCGCCGCTGCACACGGTGGGGAACCAGGTGACCGAGGCGCTGGAGCTCCACCGCGAGGTCTCGCGGCAGGAGGCCGAGGAGCTCACCAGCGACATGCTGCGCCTCGTGGGCTTCCCCGATCCCGCGAAGGCGCTCAAGACCTATCCCTTCGAGCTCTCCGGCGGCCTTCGCCAGCGCGCGATGATCGCGATGGCGCTGGTCTGCCGCCCGGCCCTCCTCATCGCGGACGAGCCCACGACCGCGCTCGACGTCACGATCCAGGCCCAGATCCTGAAGCTCATCCACGACCTCCAGAAAGAGCTCGACATGGCCGTGCTGCTGATCACGCACGACCTCGGCGTGGTCGCGAACGTCGCGGAGGAGGTCGTCGTCATGTATCGCGGCGCCGTGGTCGAGAGCGGCACCATCGAGGACATCTTCCGCGCGCCCGAGCATCCCTATCTGAAGGCGCTCCTGCGCGCGGTGCCGCGCTTCGACATGAGGCCCGGCGAGCGCCTGGTGCCGATCCGCGAGATCCCGCCCGCCGAGGCGCGCTACCTCATGGCGGAGCGCAAGCGCTCGGAGGCCGTGGGCCCGCTCGTCGAGATCAAGAACCTCAAGAAGAGCTTCCAGATCCGCAGGCGCTCCTTCTTCGGGAAGCAGACCGCCGGCGCCCATCGCGCGGTCGACGACGTGAGCCTCACCGTCGAGCGCGGCGAGTGCCTGGGCCTCGTCGGCGAGAGCGGCTGCGGCAAGACCACGCTCAGCAAGATGCTGCTGGGGGCGCTCTCGCCGGACGGCGGCAGCGTCACCTTCCACGAGGACACGGGGCCGGTCGACGTGCTGGCGCTCAGGGGCGACACCCGCACGGCCTTCCGCCGCAAGGTGCAGTTCGTCTTCCAGGATCCCTTCGGCTCGCTCAATCCCCGCATGACCATCTACGACATCATCAGCGAGCCGCTGGTGATCCACGGCATCGGCGACGCCGAGAGCCGGCGCGAGATGGTGAAGGAGCTCGTGACGCTCGTCGGGCTCGACGTGCGGCACCTGAAGCGCTACCCGCACAGCTTCTCCGGCGGCCAGCGCCAGAGGATCGGCATCGCCCGCGCGCTGGCGCTCCGGCCGGAGCTGCTGATCTGCGACGAGCCCGTCTCCGCGCTCGACGTCTCGATCCAGGCGCAGATCCTCAATCTGCTGAGGGACCTCAAGGCGCAGCTCGGCCTCACCTACCTCTTCATCTCGCACAACCTCGCGGTGGTCGACTACATCGCCGACCGCATCGCCGTGATGTGCCGGGGCCGCATCGTCGAGATCGCGCCGCGCGAGACGCTCTTCCGCAATCCCGTCCATCCCTATACGCGCGCGCTTCTCGCCGCGGTGCCCGCGCCCGATCTCGACCATCGCCTCGATTTCAAGGGGCTGATGGAGGAGAAGGCGTCCGATCCGGCGGCCTGGCCCGAGCCCTTCCGCCTCGACGACCGGCACCGGCCGGAGCTGGTGCCGCTCGGCGGCGGCCATTACGTCCAGTCCGCAGCCGCAATCCAGGAGGCCGCGCAATGAAGCCGACCTTGCTCCGCCGCCTCCTCGCGCCGCTGGCGCTCGCCCGCCTCCTCGCGCCGCTGGCGCTCGCCCTCCTCCTCGCGGGCCCCGCGCTCGCGGAGGACGCGACGCCGCAGGAGACGCCCTCGCTCGAAGCCGCCGTCAAGGCGGGGAAGCTGCCGCCGGTCGCCGAGCGCCTCCCGCAGACGCCGCTGGTGATCGCGCCGCTCGAGGTCGGAAAGCCCGGCGGCTCGCTCAACATGCTGATGTCCTCCCCGAAGGACACGAAGATGATGGTGGTCTTCGGCTATGCCCGGCTCGTCGCCTATACGCCGGACTACAAGCTCGTGCCGGACATCCTGCAATCCCTCGACGTCGAGGACGGGCGCGTCTTCACCCTCCACCTCCGACCCGGCCACAAATGGTCGGACGGCCAGCCCTTCACCGCCGAGGACTTCCGCTACTGGTTCGAGGACATGGCGGGGAACAAGGAGCTCTTCCGCAGCGGGCTTCCCGAGGCGATGCTCGCGGAGGGCAAGGGCCCGAAGTTCGAGGTGATCGATCCAGAGACCGTGCGCTACAGCTGGGCGAAGCGCAATCCGCTCTTCCTGCCGGCGCTCGCGGGGCCCGACCCGCTCTACATCTACGCGCCCGCGCACTACATGAAGAAGTTCCACACGAAATACGGCGATCCCAAATTCATCGAGGAGCAGGTGAAGGCGCAGCGCGTGCGCAATTGGGCGGCGCTCCACACCAGGCTCTTCCATCCCTACCAGGCGGACAATCCGGACCTGCCGGTGCTCGATCCCTGGATGGTAAAGACGCGGCCGCCCGCGGAGCGCTTCGTCTTCGAGCGCAATCCCTATTTCCACCGCATCGACACCGCCGGGCATCAGCTTCCCTACATCGACGGCGTCGCCCTCGTCATCGCGGATTCGAAGATCATCCCCGCCAAGACCGGGGCCGGCGAGAGCGACTTGCAGGCGCGCTACCTCCGCTTCGACAACTACACCTTCCTCAAGGAGGCCGAGGAGCGCGAGAACTATACGGTGCGGCTCTGGAAGACCGCGCCGGGCGCGCAGCTCGCGCTCTATCCGAACCTCAACGTCAACGATCCCGCCTGGCAGAAGCTCATGCGCGACGTGCGCTTCCGCCGCGCGCTCTCGCTCGCGATCGACCGGCACGAGATCAACCAGGCGATCTATTACGGCCTCGCAATCGAGGGACAGAACACGGTGCTGCCGGGCTCGCCGCTCTACGATCCCGCGATCCGGAAGGAGTGGAGCCAGTTCGACATCAAGGCCGCGAACAAGCTCCTCGACGAGATCGGCCTCACCGGCCGCGACGGTGGCGTCCGCCTCCTGCCGGACGGGCGCCCGCTGCAGATCGTGGTCGAGAACGCCGGCGAGTCGACGGAGCAGTCGGACGTGCTGGAGCTCGTCCGCGACACCTGGGCCGAGGCCGGCATCAAGCTCTTCTCCAAGCCCTCGCAGCGCGAGATCTGGCGCCGCCGCGTCTATTCCGGCGAGACCATGATGTCGATCGACAAGGGCGTCGAGAACGGCCTCGTGACCGCGGAGCTCGCGCCCTCGGAGTTCGCGCCGACGACGCAGGGCCAGGTCGAATGGCCGAAATGGGGCCAGTACCTCGAGACCAAGGGCAAGGCCGGCGAGAAGATCGACGTGCCCGAGGCGGAGGAGCTCGAGACGCTCTATCGCAAATGGTTCGAGGCGAAGGACCTCGAGAGCCGCACGGCGATCTGGAAGAAGATGCTCCAGGTGAACGCCGATCAGCTCTTCACCATCGGCATCGTCGCGGGCGTGCTGCAGCCGGTCGTCGTGAGCAATCGCCTGCACAACGTGCCGATGGAGGGTGTCTACAACTGGGACCCCGGCGCCTTCTTCGGCGTCTACCACATGGACACCTTCTGGCTCGCGCCCGAAGGCGCGAAGCAGGCTTCGGTCCAGAAGTGACGCGAGTCCGACATGACCAGAAAATATTCTTCTCGCGTCATGGCCGGGCTTGTCCCGGCCGTCCACGCGCGCGAAGGAGCACGTGGATGGCCGGCACAAGCCCGGCCATGACGGGCTAATGAAGGCACTGCGGTAGGGAACGGCACAGGGGAGCGGGCGAGGGCAATGTTCCAGTACATCATCCGGCGGATCCTGATCATGATCCCCACGCTGATCGTCATCAGCGCGGTGATCTTCTCGATCATCAAGCTGCCGCCCGGCGACTTCTTCACGACCTACATCGAGACGCTGCGCGCCTCGGGCGAGCAGGCGGACCTGCAGAAGATCGCATTCCTGCGCGAGCAGTATCACTTCGACGATCCCGCCTGGATGCAATACGCCTACTGGGTGAAGGGGCTCATCCACGGCGATCTCGGCTTCTCCTTCGAGTACGAGCGGCCGGTCTCGGAGGTCGTGGGCGACCGGCTCATGCTGACCTTCATCGTCTCGGTCGCGACCATTCTCTTCACCTGGATCGTCTCCTTCCCGATCGGCGTCTACTCCGCGACGCATCAGTACAGCTGGTCGGACTATTCGCTGACCTTCCTGGGCTTCCTCGGGCTTGCGACGCCGAATTTCCTCCTGGCGCTGGTGCTGCTCTATTTCGCCAACGTCTATTTCGGGCTCTCGATCGGCGGGCTCATGGAGCCGCAATACCTCGACCAGCCCTGGAGCTGGGCGAAGGCCATGTCCGTGCTCTCGCATCTCTGGATCCCCGTCCTCGTGATCGGCGCTTCCGGCACCGCCGGCATGATCCGCCGCCTCCGCGCCAATCTCCTGGACGAGCTCCAGAAGCAATACGTCGTGACCGCGCGGGCGAAGGGGCTCCCGCCCTTCCGCGCGCTCGTGAAATATCCGCTGCGCATGTCGCTCAATCCCTTCATCGCGGACATCGGCGCGCTGCTGCCGCACGTGATCTCCGGCGCCGCGGTGGTCTCGGTGGTGCTCTCGCTGCCGACGACGGGGCCGATGCTGCTCTCGGCGCTCCGGAGCCAGGACATGTATCTCGCGGGCTCCTTCCTGATGTTCATGGCGTTTCTGACGGTGATCGGCGTCTTCCTCTCCGACCTCGCGCTTGCCTGGCTCGATCCGCGGATACGGCTCGAGGGAGGGGTCACGCGATGAGCAACGACACTCCCCGCGCCGCCGCCGAGCGGCTCCCGCATTTCGTCTCGCGCGAGCCCTTCGATCCCTACGCCTTCGAGGCGATGTCGCCGGAGCAGGAGCGCTATTACCTCGCCTCGCAATGGCGGATGATGTGGTGGAAGCTCCGCCGCCACCGCCTCGCGGTGATCTCCGGCGCCGTGCTGATCGTGCTCTACGCCTCGATCCTCGTGAGCGAGTTCCTGGCGCCCTACGCGCTCAACAGCCGGCACAACGATTTCATCTATGCGCCGCCGCAGGGCATCCATCTCTTCCACGAGGGGCATTTCGTCGGCCCCTTCGCCTACGGCTACGACTACAAGCTCGACATGAAGACGCTGCAGCGCGTCTACACCGTCAATCCCAGCAAGGTCGAGCCGCTGCGCTTCCTCTGTCACGGCGACGAGTATTGGTTCTGGGGCCTCGTCCAGGGCGACCTGCACCTCGTCTGCCCGGCGGAGAACGGGACCTTCTTCTTCCTCGGCACCGACCGGCTCGGCCGCGACATGCTCTCGCGCGTGCTCTATGGCGCGCGCATCTCCCTCACCATCGGGATCGTCGGCATCACCATCAGCTTCTGGATCGGCCTCACGCTCGGAGGGCTCGCGGGCTATTACGGCGGCTGGATCGACAGCCTGGTGCAGCGCTTGATCGAGATCATCCGCTCCTTCCCGGAGCTGCCGCTCTGGATGGCGCTCTCGGCGATCCTGCCCGTGACCTGGAGCCCGCTCTGGGTCTATTTCGGGATCACCATCATCCTCGGCATGATCGACTGGACGGGCCTCGGCCGCGCCGTGCGCTCGAAGCTCCTGGCCTTGCGCGAGGAGGACTTCGCGACCGCCGCCATGCTCATGGGCGCCTCGCCCCGGCGCATCATCGTGCGCCACCTGCTGCCGAGCTTCATGAGCCACTTGATCGCCTCGGCCACACTCTCGATCCCCTCGATGATCCTCGGCGAGACCGCGCTCTCCTTCCTGGGCCTGGGCCTCCGCCCGCCGATCACGAGCTGGGGCGTGCTCTTGAACGAGGCGCAGAACATCAACGTGGTGGCACTCTATCCCTGGCTCATGATCCCCGTCATCCCTGTCATCGTCGTCGTCCTCGCCTTCAACTTCCTCGGCGATGGGCTCCGGGACGCGGCGGATCCTTACCGCTAGCGGCAAAGCCGCAATCAATCCTCAGCGCCCTCCGCGCAACCACTGCGTCCCCAGCGCGATTCTTTTCGCGCAGAGGGCGCGGAGGTTGCGCAGTGGACGCGATGGTGAAGAGCCTTAGGCCAGCACCGCCAGATCGACCGGCTCGCTCAATCCCGCCACCGCACATCGCAACCTAATCGCACGCTGCGGCTCCGGCGCGCAGCCTTGGGCCACGGCGCGGCGCCAGGTCTCGGCGGTGGTGAGGGCGCGGGTGCCGGCTTCCTTGTTGTGCTTCTCGAGCTTCGCCGCGAGGTTC
>DATKNV010000200.1:0-10670 GCA_035541215.1 Allostellaceae bacterium
TCCAATACCTGCAGCCGCTGGTGGGAGTGGCCGCCTCGGCGGCACTCTTCGCGGAGCCGCTGGGCTTCTGGTTCGCGCTCGGCACCGCCCTCGTCCTCGCGGGGATTGCCGTAGGTACGATTCCGGCGGGACGCAAGTCACGCGGTCCCTGAGAGGCGATGTTCGCCGCGGATCGTTCATTGCGGTGCCAAGGGCACCTACGATCCACTCTTTCAAATCGCGGCCCGAGCGCGCAACAACCGGTCGAAGCCCGCGCGAACGCCCCTTCGAGCTTGCCCCTGCGGCGTGGAGTGCCAAGCTCTCACCCGTCGCCGCGGCCCATCGCGCGGCGGCGGGTGGAAGCGCTTCTAGCTCAGGAGGTGCAGAGAATGCTCAGGACCTACGTAGAGCCGGCGACGGCGGCCAATGACACCGCGCCGGCCGTTGCATCGAGGCCGATCTTCCGCAAGCTCTGGCCTGCGGAGAGCGATCTCCTCAGAGGCCATCTGACCCGCCTCGATCCCGAGGAGCGCATTTACCGCTTCGGCCATGCCGTGAGCGACGAGCGGATCGCCGATTACTGCAAGAGCACGGATTGGCTCGGCACCGTCGTGCTCTCCGCCTGGATCGCGGGAACGATGCGGGGCGCGGGCGAGCTCAAGGTGCTCGAGGGGAGGTGGCCGCCCGCGGCGGAGCTCGCCCTCTCGGTCGAGCGGCGCTTCGATGGCCACGGCATCGGCACCGAGCTCTTCCGGCGCCTGCTCGTGATCGCGCGCAACCGCGGCATTCGCCGCATCTACGTCGTGTGCCTCACCGAGAACGATCGCATGCGGCGGATCGTAAGCAAGGCACTCCCGGCGCTGCGCTTCCTCGGCGATCAGGTCGAGGGCGAGATCGTCCTCGCGCCGCCGACGCCGCTGAGCCTCGGCGACGAGCTCTACAACGATTGCTGGGCGGCGCTACGCCTGATGGCGGCGGCGTGATGCGGCTCCGGCAAGTGCGTCACCTCCCTCCGACGTGCTCGGGGCGAACGCCGAGGCCGATGAGCCGGGCAGGGAGGCGCGAGAGCCCAGGGGTGCCGGCGGCGAGGCGAAGTGCCAGCGGCGCCTCAAAGGCTGCGGATTCCTCCAGTGCGCGCCGCACCAGCCGCTTCTGAAGGAAGAGTTGCAAGGCCTGGGTGAGCCGGGTCGGGAACTCTCGGCGGCGCTGCACGCGGCGGAGATCGCGGGCCTCGACGCGGCCGGCGCGGAGCGGCTCGGTCAACAGGTTTGCCGCGGCAACCGCATCCTGGATCGCGAGGTTGATGCCGACCCCGCCGATCGGGGACATCGCATGGGCGGCATCGCCGATGCACAGCAGGCCGTCGCGCCACCATTTCCGAAGGCGATCGACGCGTACCGTCAGGAGCTTCACATCGTTCCAGTCCGCGATCTCGCCGGTGCGGTCCTGGGCAAAGGGTGCGGCCTCCGCGATGCTCGCGCGAAAAGCCGGGAGGCCGCGTGCCCGCACCGCCTCGATCGAGTCCTTGGGAATGACGTAGCCGCATTGCCAGTAATCGTCGCGTTTGATCGCGATGAAGATGCGGCCGGCATCGAAGCGGCCCATGGATTCGGAGGGGTCAGCGGCGGCCCGCGACAGTCTGAACCAGAGGACGTCCATGGGGGCGCCGAGGTCGAGGACGGAGAGACCGGCCCGCTCGCGGACGACGGAACCTCGGCCGTCCGCGCCGACGACGAGCTCGGCGTCGAGCTCGATCGGCCCCTCGGGCGCTCTCGCTCGCAATCCCGCGATCCCGCCATCTCGCTCCACGAGGTCCGTCACTTCCGTCTCCATCATGAGCCGAAAGGTCGGATAGGCGGCCGCGCGCGAGCTCAGAAAATTGAGGAAATCCCACTGCGGCATCATCGCGATGAACTTGCAGCGCGCGGGCAGGCGGGAGAAATCGGCGACGGTCAATCGCCTTGTGCCGAACTGGGCGCCGAGCCGCGACACGCGCTCGTGGGGCAAGCGCAGAAAATCCTCGAGCATGCCCAGCTCGTGCACGACCTCGAGCGTCGAGGGATGGATGGTGTCGCCGCGGAAATCGCGGAAGAAATCCGCGTGCTTCTCGAGCACGGTCACGGCGATGCCGGCGCGCGCGAGCAGCAGGCCCAGCATGATCCCGGCGGGGCCGCCGCCCGCGATCGCACACTGCGTCGAGCGTGCGGCGGCCATCGCCACGGTCGTCAGCGCTGCGAGGCGAGCCAGCCCATCATGATCCGGTTGAAGTCGTCCGCCTGCTCGACGTTCGGGAAATGGCGGGCGTTCGCGATCTCCTCGTAGCGCGCACCGGGGATCAGGCCGGCGATGCGCTTGTTCTCGCTGGGCGGCGTGCCGGGATCGGCGGCGCCGCAGACGACGAGGCTCGGCACTTTGAGCGCCGGGAGCTTCGGCACGAAATTGAAATCGAGGATCGCCGCGGCGCAGCCGAGGAAGCCCGCGGGCGTCGTCGCCGCGACGGTCTCGCGGATCTCCTTCCAGCGCGCGGGGCGGCGCGGCTTGAAGGCGTCGGTGAACCAGCGCTCCATGGTCGCGTTCGCGATGGGCTCCAGCGAGTTCGCCTTGGTCACGGCCTCGATGCGCGGCGCCCAGGCGGCCTTGGCGTCGGGGAGGGTGCCGGGGAGCGTGTCGCAGAGCATGATCGATTTCGCCTTGGCGGCGTGCTCGATCGCGAAGGCCTGGCCGATCATGCCGCCGATGGAGAGGCCGATGTAGTGGACGCGGTCGAGGCCGAGAGCGTCGATCGCGGTCGCGACGTCGCCCGCGAGCTGGCTCATCGTGTAGGGGCCGCTCACGGGATCGCTCCCGCCGTGGCCGCGCATGTCCAGCCGCAAGACGCGGAATCCCGCCGCGAGGAGCGACGGCATCTGCTCCGCCCACATGCCGCCGTCGGAGGCGAGCGAATGCGTGAAGCAGACGACGGGGCCGGTCTCCGGTCCGGTCAGATCGTAATAGATGCGGCGGCCTTGGAGCGGAATCAGCATGGGACGGGTCCTCGCGCGGTTCAGGACAGGAATAGGAGATAATAGATCACATAGAGCCAGCTCAGGATACCGTCGATGATGGTCCAGAGTACGCTGTGCGTCTGCGACCAGCCGATCGCGATGGCGAGCGCGTTGCCGAAGCTCAGGCCGTAGCCGAAGCCGCGGACGATGTAGCCGCGATGGTAATAGACGGTGGCGGGCATGGCGGGGTCCTCCCGGGTTTCGATCTCGTCAGAGCGGCAGTGCCAGATGGAGCTCGCCTCGGCCGAGCTCCTCGCGAACCTGCATGAGGATCTTGCCGAGGTGGTTCTCGCCGTCGCCCGCGCGGATGCCGCGCTCGGGAACGGCGCGGCGCGCGATCCCCCAGTAGACGTCGCCCCAGGTATTGCCTTCCTCGATGAGTCCGTCGCCGGTCGCGATGAGCGCATCGCCGAGCGCGGGGTTGCGCCCGAACTTGTCACGGATGAGCGCCAGCATCACCTCGCGCTTCGCCGTGTCCCAATCGGAGCGCAGCACCAGGCGCCTGCCCCAGCGCCTCACGACCATACCCGCCTCGTCCGGCTCCTTCGCCTCCGCACGATCGAAGACCGCGAGGCCCGCGGCACGCTCCGCCGCGGAGAGCGTCTTCGCAAGCACATAGGGAAGCTCGTTGCAGGCCCAGAGTCGCGGCGCGGTCACGCCGTCGCCCCAGGCGACCGGAGCCCGAAACATGTTCGAGAAGAGCCGGTGGGCCCCGCGGAACTCCGTGACGGCGACGCGCCGCGGCGGGTCGGGGATGGAGGGCATGTCGCCGGATCTATTCGAGCGGCACATCGATGCCGAACCGCTCGGCCACACGCTGCCGGACCCACCTCACGGCTTCCAATCGCTCCCGAAACACGCCGCACTCGTATCCGGTTTGCCCGACGAATACCTGCCACATGCGCCCGAGTGCGAAGGGTAGATCGTCCTTGGCATAGATTGCGATCACGCGCTTGACCGACGTGTAGCGCGATGTCCTGATGGCTTGGTCGGCGATGTCGCGAAGCTCGTTCACGGAGATGTCGGCTGACGTAATGTTGTCGAGGTCCAGAAAGGCGTAGAATACGGGCCTTTCGGCGAGCGCGGGCGTGTTCACCCGCGCATGGGCCGCGACCATTTCAGCTCCGGTCAACCGGCCGGAAGCCGTGTAGACGACACCGCGCCCCTCGTTCAAATATTCGTAGTTCACGGGCATTAGACCTTCTCAGGGTTTCGTGCTTTCACGGCGAAAGTATTGCGCGCCTCCCGCGGCAGGCGCAACCGTCACCCCGTCGGCGCCGCCGAATTCACCGGCGAAAACTAGGAACCCGGTCCTGCCTCGCATCTGTAAAGCCAGGGCGATGCCTTGCCGGTAGACTGTACGACGCCATCTTTGATATGGACCTTGCCGTCGCTGCCCTTCGAGCTAAGCGTACGATGGCGACGACCCTCGTAGGCGATTACGAGCTCGAGTACGGTGCCGTCGTATTGCCCCCACCCGGTCCATAGGCGCTCGCGAACCGTGAGCAATCCGTCCTGACTTATCATGACCGCTTCGATCCGAGTAATGGGGTGCTCGGCCGGATTGCCGATATCGATCCGGCGGAGCGTCTTGTCGGCATCGAGGTAATAGGTGAGATACGGATCTTGCGGGCTCGGCGGTTGACTGCAATCGCTTGCCCAGCGCCCGGGCAAGCCCAATTTCGTAAATGTATCCCAGACCTCGTCGGCGAGCGCGGTGGGCGCCGCCGAGACCCAGATGACCGCGGCCAGGGCAAGTCCGCGCAATCGCATGATTCTCTTTCCGTGTCGGGCGCCGCGAAAGACCCAGTCTCACGGGGAACGTTATTGCATTTGCTTGCAGCACGAAACCGGCTTCTGGCTCCGCCACGAGTTGAGCTTCGATTTGCGGCGTGCTAAGGCACGCGAGCGCGTCACGGGGTCGAGCGGGATTCATCGGCAATGTCGGAGCGAGCGGCGGCGGCGGGCACCGGGCGAGTCTCGCTGGGCGCGCTCTTCTCGGCTTTCCTCCGCATCACTCTCTCCGGTTTCGGCGGCACCTTGCCTTGGGCGCGGCGCACTCTCGTGGACGAGCGGCGCTGGCTCAGCGAGCGCGAGTTCGTGGACGCGCTCAGCCTTTGCCAGTTCCTTCCGGGCCCCAACGTCGTCAATCTCTCGATCGTCGTGGGGCGGCGGTTCCGCGGTGCCGCAGGCGCGCTCACCGCCTTTGCGGGATTGGTCGTCGCGCCGTTCCTGATCGTGCTGGCTTTGGGGGCGCTCTATGCGCGTTACGGCCGCTTGCCCGAGATCGACCGTATCCTCGGCGGCATCTCAGCGGCGGCGGCGGGCCTCGTCTGGGCGATGGGGCTGCAGATGGCCGGCACCTTCGCTCGCATTCCGCGCGCCGTCGCCTTCGCGCTCTTGGCCGCGCTCGCGACGGGCCTCATGCGCTGGCCGATCCTCCCGGTGATCGCGGTGCTGGCGCCGCTCAGCATCGCCGCGGCCTGGAGGCGGGGATGAAGACGGCCTCGCTCTGGGAGCTCATGCTGCTCTTCGCCTCGCTCTCGCTGGTCGCGGTGGGCGGCGCCAATACCGTCGTACCGGAAATGCATCGCCAGGCCGTCGAGGTCGGCGGCTGGATGAGCGATGGCGAATTCGCGAACCTCTACGCGATCGTGCGCGCGGCGCCCGGGCCCAACATGCTGATCTCGACGCTGATCGGCTGGGAGGCGGCCGGGCTCTGGGGCGCGCTCGTCGCGACGGCGGCGATGTGCATTCCCTCCTGCCTTCTCGCCTATGCGGTCTCCCACCTCTGGGACCGTTACCGCCACAAGCGATGGCGACGCGACGTCGAGGCGGGCTTGGCGCCGGTGACCGTGGGGCTCGTCCTCGCGAGCGCCTACGTGCTCACGGGCGCGGCGGACCAGAGCTGGCGCGCCTATGCCGTGACGGCTGCGACCGCTGCGGTCTCGCTCGCGACGCGCATCAACGCGCTCTGGGTCCTGGCGCTCGCGGGCGTGCTCGGCGGCGCAGGGCTGCTCTGAGGGGCGGGTCTATCTCGCCCTGCCGCAAAGTGTGCTATAGCCTCCGCCGCACTGCTGCCGCCCCATGATCGAAGCTGCGATGAGCGAGAAGAATCCTGCCGACGCTTCCAAGACCGATCAGCGCGTGCGCCCTGCGCACGAGCTCGGGAGCTTTCTGAGGCCCGCGGCGACGATCCAGCCCTCGATGACGATGCCGAACGTGATCGCGCCGCCCGCGCCGAAGTCGCCGCCGCCGAAGCCCGTGCTGACGGTGGAGATTCCGCCGGAGGCCGGCGAGACGGCGGAGGAGCTCTTCGCGGCGCTCCGCCGCTTGAACGCGGAGGGAAGGGCTGCGATCGATCTCGATCTCAAGCGGCTCATGCACATCGACAGCCCCGTCGCCTTCGAGGCCGAGAGCAATCAGTGGGTCTACGGCCTTTTGGTCGTGACGGCTGGGGTCTGGTACTGGTTCGGTTACAAGATCGGCCTCGCCGCGGCGGGAGCGAGCGTGCTGCTCTATCTCACCGTCGCCAAGGCTCTGCTGCGCCGGCGCATCGAGCGGCGCGTGCGCGAGCAGGTGCTCGAGGACCTCGTGCGCTGGCGCAAGCTCTGGAACTTCGGCGGCGTCGCGATTCGCTCGACCGCGGAAGGAGACGGCGAGACCTGCACCGCACCCAAAGACAACTGGATGAGCTTCGTCCGGCGCCGCGGCGGCTGAGCGCCGCGACTCGCGATGGCGGGAATGCGGCGACTCCGTGTCATTTTTTAGGCGAAAGGCACGGGATTCACGCGCGCGATTTTTCGTATAAGATGGCGCGCATGATCCTTTGCGTGAGGACGGACATGAGCAGGAAAATTCAGTTGCTGGTTCTCGCGGTCGGCATGCCCCTGGCGCTCGCCGCATGCGGAGACACGACCGAGGATCGCGCGCTCAGCGGTGCCGGAATTGGCGCGGCTGGCGGCGCGGTGGTTGGTGCCGTCACGGGCATCGGTCCCGTCGGCGGCGCGCTCATCGGCGGCGCCGTCGGCGGCACCGCGGGAGTCCTGACGGACTCGAGTCAGGTAAATCTCGGCAAGCCCGTATGGCGCAGCAGCTCGGGCTCGAGCAGCGGACAGACCGCGAGCGCGCAGCCCGGCGGCGGCTACGACGGCGCCACCGTGCGCGATATTCAAGCGGGCCTGCAGCGCCTCGGCTACGATCCCGGCCCCGCCGACGGTCAGTACGGCGCCAAGACCGAGGCGGCGATTCGCCAGTATCAGCAGGACGCGGGCCTCCCGGTGGACGGCCAGCCCACGGCCTCGCTGCTGCAGAGCATCCGCTCGCGCATCGCCGGCTGAGACCGCGCCGCCGCGCGGAGGCGGAGCGGGCCGATGCAGGACAAGCTCTGCGTGATCACGGGCGCAAGCTCGGGGATCGGACTTGCGGCTGCCGAGGCGCTGGCTCGGCAGGGCGCGAGGCTCGCCCTCGTCGGACGGGACGCCGCGCGCACGGAGGCAGCGCTCGCGCGGCTGCGTGCCCGCGTTCCCGGTACCCGCGCCGCGGTGCACTTGGCAGACCTCGCGAGGCTCGCGGAGGTGCGCCGGCTCGGGCGGGAGCTCGCGGCCGCTTATCCCGCGATCGACGTGCTCGTCAACAACGCCGGCGCCTTGTTTCAGCGCCGCTCGCTGACCGAGGACGGGATCGAGCGAACCTTCGCGCTCAACCACATGGCTTATTTCGTTTTGACGCGGGAGCTCCAGGACCGCCTCGTCGTCGCGCCGGGCGCGCGCGTGGTCAACGTCGCCTCGCGCGCGCACCAGGGCGCAGTGCTCGATTTCGACGATCTCAACCTCGAGCGCGGCTACACCGGCTGGAAGGCCTATCAGCGCTCCAAGCTCGCGAACATCCTCTTCACGCGCGAATTGGCGCGGCGTCTCGCCGGTACCGGCATCACCGCGAATTGCCTCCATCCCGGTTTCGTCGCGAGCCGCTTCGGCGACAACAACCGCGGTCTCTTCCGCTGGGGCATCGGCATCGCCAAGCGCTTCTCCGCGCGCACGCCGGAGAAGGGCGCGGAGACCGTGGTCCATCTCGCGAGCGCGCCGGAGGTCCGGGAGAGCAGCGGCGAATACTTCTACGACCTGCGGCCGGCGACGCCGTCCTCCGCCGCGCGCGACGACGAGGCAGCGCGGCGGCTCTGGGGGGCGAGCGAGCGGCTCGCCGAGGACATCTCGCCATAGCGTGACTTGAGCCCCTCTCCGCCCTGCGCGATAACTGGCGACGAAATCGCGATGAGGAGAGAGGCATGACCATCACGCTTTACGATCTCGCGGGCGCGGAGGCGGACCGCCGCTTCAGCCCGTTCTGCTGGCGAACGCGCATGGCGCTCGCGCACAAGGGGCTCGCGGTCGAGACGGTGCCGTGGCGCTTCAGCGAGAAGGAGGCACTCGCGCCCACGAAGCAGGGCCGCGTGCCCGTTATCGTCGACGGCGGCAAGTGGATCAACGATTCCTGGGCGATCGCGGATTACCTCGAGAGCGCCTATGGGGACCGGCCCTCGCTCTTCGGCGGCGTCGCCGGGCGCGCGGCAGCGCGCTTCATCCAGGGCTGGGGCGACACGATCCTCCATCCGGGGATCGCACGCTTCGTGATGCTCGACATCTGGAAGCAGGTCGACGAGAGGGACAAGGCCTATTTCCGGAAGTCGCGCGAGGAGCGCTTCGGGATGAGCCTCGAAGCCGTGCAGGCCGGACGGGAAGAGCGGCTCGCGGCGTTCCGGCAGAGCCTGCAGCCGCTCCGCAGCATGCTCGATGCGCAGCCCTTCGTCGGCGGCGAGAAGCCCCTCTACGGCGACTACATCGTCTTCGGCGGCTTCCAGTGGGCGCGCAACATCAGCGACTTCAAGCTGCTGGACCCCAGCGACCCCGTCCATGCCTGGCGCGAGCGCATGCTCGACCTCTTCGACGGCCTCGCACGGAAGAGCAAGGGCTACGCCGTCTAGCGCGCGAGGCGCACCTCGAGCCAGGCGCGGAGCTGCGGCGTCAGCGGCTTCGCCTTGCGCGTGGCGTCGTCCATCAGGACCAGCACGGTCTCCGCGGTTGCCGCGCAGGTCTCTCCCATGAAGATGGCTTGGCCCACGCGGAAGGACGTGCGGCCAATGCCGAGCACGCGGGTGCCGATGTCGATCTGGCCGGGATAGAAGAGCTCTGAGCGAAAATCGATCTCGAGCCGCACCACCACGAAATTGGCGCCGGGACCCCGGAGATTGAGCTCGTCGTCGTAGAGGAAGCTCACGCGCCCGGTCTCTAAGAAGGTCGCGAACACCGCGTTGTTGACGTGACCCTGGCGGTCGGTGTCGCCGTAGCGGAGCTTGTCGAAGGTCCAGATCGAATAGGACGCGCGCTCCGTCGGGGGCGAGAGCGCCCGCTCCGGGGTCTCGGCCATCACTCTGCCGCGGCCTTGCGCGGCGTCTCCATCGCTACGCCCGTGGCAAAGAGCGAGTCGATCTCGGCCTCGGTGAAGCCCGCCTCCGTCAGCACGTCGCGGGTCGCGGAGCCGAACGCGGGCGGGGTCTCGCGCAGGCTCATGGGCGTGCGCGAGAGCTTCACGGGATTGCCGACACCGCGATAGGCGCCGCGCTCCACCACCATGCCGCGGTGGCGCGTGTGCGGGTGATTGACGACGTCGGGGACGTCGAGGACCGGCCCCGCCGGCACGCCTTTCTCCAGGAGCGTCATCGCGAGTTGCTCGCCGTCGATCGAGGCGAGGATGGTCTCGAGTTCCTCGCGGAGCTGCGCGCGGTTGGCGACGCGGTCGGCATTGCTGCGGAAACGCGGATCGCTCACCAGCTCGGGCCGGCCGATCTCTGCGCAGAAGCGCTGGAACTGGCGGTCGTTGCCGACGGCGACGAAGATGCGCTTGGTCTTGGTGCGGTACTGGTCGTAGGGGCTGACGTTCGGGTGCTGGTTGCCCGTGCGCGCCGGCGGCTTCCCCGACAGGAACCAGTTCGCGGTGTAGGGATGGAGGAGCGCCACCGCGCTGTCGAAGAGCGTCACCTCCACGAATTGGCCGCGGCCGGAGCGCTGACGCTCCTGGAGCGCGAGCAGGATCGCGATCGAGGCGTTCATCCCTGTCGCGAGATCGACCACCGGCACGCCCACACGCACGGGCGCGCCCTCGGGCTCGCCGTTGAGGCTCATGAGCCCCGCCATGCCCTGAACCACCGCGTCGTAGCCGGGATATCCCCCGAGCGGCCCGTCCGCGCCGAAGCCAGAGACGCGGCAGTGGATGAGGCGAGGAAAACGATCCTTCAGCACGGCCTCGTAGCCCATGCCCCAGCGCTCGAGCGTGCCGGTCTTGAAATTCTCGATCAGTACGTCCGCGCTCTCGAGCAAGCGGAACAGCACCGTGCGCCCCTCGGGCCGCGCGAGATCGAGCGCCACGCCGCGCTTGTTGCGGTTGACGCCGATGAAATAGGAGGCGGCATCACCCTGGAAGGGCGGCCCCCAGGTCCGGGTCTCGTCGCCCTGCGGCGGTTCTATCTTGATAACCTCGGCGCCGTGGTCGCCAAGCATCTGCGTGCAATAGGGGCCGCCGAGCACGCGCGTGAGATCGATCACCTTGATGTCGGCGAGCGCGCCTGCGTTGGTGGTTTCGGTCATGATC
>DATKNV010000201.1:0-5845 GCA_035541215.1 Allostellaceae bacterium
GAGCCCACGGGCACGATCACGGCGTTCTTCACCATCTGCGCCTTCATGAGGCCCAGGATCTCCGTGCGGAAATCCTCCTTGCGGTCGGACCAGCGGATGCCGCCGCGCGCGACCTTGCCGCCGCGGAGATGGACGCCCTCCATGCGCGGGCTCAAGACGTAGATCTCGTAGAGCGGGCGGGGCAGCGGGAAGAGCTCGATCGCGTGGCTCGCGAGCTTCACGGAGAGATAAGGCTTGGGCCCGCCCTTGGCGTCGCGCTGGAAGAAATTGGTGCGGAGGCTCCCGCGGATCAGCGTGAGGTAGGCGCGGAGGATGCGGTCCTCGTCGAGATTGGTGACGGCGTCGAGATCGGCCTCGATCTCCTTCGTGCGCCGCTCGGTCTCGCTCGCGTGCTCGGATGCCGCGGGATCGAAGCGCGCGCGGAAGAGCGCGGCGAGCTTCGCAGCGAGCGCGGGATATGCTCCGAGCGTATCCTCGAGATAGGCCTGGCTGAAGGGGAAGCCCGCTTGGCGCAGCACCTTCGCGTAGAGCCGCAGCACCACGACCTCGCGCCAGTCGAGGCGCGCGGCGAGGACGAGGCGGTTGAAGCCGTCGCTCTCCATGTCGCCGGCCCAGATGCGCCGGAACGCCTCCTCGAAGCGCTGGCGGTCGCGCGCGACGTCGCATTCCGCATGGACCGCGAGCGCGAAGTCCTGCATCGCCACACCCTCGGCATCGCCCGCGGGCTGGATGCGGTAGGGCTCCTCCGAGACGACGCGGAGGCCCAGATGCTCCAGCACCGGCAGCACGTCCGAGAGCGCGACCGGCTCCTTCTTCCGGTAGATCTTGAAGCCGAGCTCGCGTTCCCCGGCCTCGACGGGCTTGTAGAGCGTGAGCGCCAGGGGCGTTCCCGCGCGCACCTCCTCGATGCGCTCGATGTCGTAGAGCGCGGTCGCGGCGGAGTAGCGCTCGCGGTAGGAGGTCGGGAAGGCGGCGCCGTAGCGGCGGAAGAGCGCGTTCCCCTCGGCCTCGCCGTGGCCGTCGCTCAAGGCCTCGGAGAGCCCGTCCTCCCAGCTCCGCCCGGCCTCGGCGAGGCGGCGCTCGACCTCGGCCACCTCGACCTCGCGCGCGGCGCGGTCGGGGGTCGCGACGATCAGATGGACGCGCGCCAGCACGGACTCTCCGAACTGCGTGTCGAAATGCCCGACCGTGCCGCGATAGGCTGCCTCGAGGATCGCCTGGAAGCGCTTCCGGAGCTCGGTGTTGTAGCGCTCGCGCGGGCAATAGACGAGGCAGGAGACGAAGCGGCCGAAATTGTCGCGCCGCACGAAGAGCGCGATCCGCTGCCGCTCCTGCAGATTGAGGACGCCGAGCGCGGTGTCGAAGAGCTCCTGCTCGCTCGCCTGGAAGAGCTCGTCGCGCGGGAGCCCGTCGAGGATGTGGACGAGCGCCTTGGCGTCGTGGCTCTGCGGCGGGAAGCCCGCGCGCTGGAGCACGTGCTCGACCTTGCGCCTGAGGAGCGGCGTCGCGCGCGCGCTGCTCGCGTAAGCCGTCGAGGTGAAGAGGCCCACGAAGAGATGCTCGCCCAGCACCTCGCCGGTGGGCGCGAAGATGCGGACGGCGATCGCGTCCATCTGCACCGGGCGATGCACGGTCGCGCGCCTGTTGGTCTTGGCGATCGCGAGGAGCCGCGCCTCGCGCAGGAACTCCTGCACCTCCGGCGGCAGCGTCTCGAAATGCCGGAGCCCGTCGAAGACCGCGTAGCTCTCGTCGCGGAGGATGCCGAGCCCGTCGGAGATGCCGATATCGAGCCCGTTCCCCTGCTTCGCGAAGCGATAGCGGCGGTAGCCGAGGAAAGTGAAGTTGTCGTCGCCGAGCCAGCGCAGGAACTCGTCGGCCTCGCGGAGCTCCTCCGGCGGCACCGCCGGGCGCGGCCCCTCGACCATCGCCCCGCGCACTTCCGCGAGCATGCCGCGCATGCGCGCCCAATCCCCGACCGCGACGCGGACGTCCGCGAGCACGCGCTCGAGCGTCGAGGCGATCTCCGCGAGGCGCGCGGGATCGCTCTGCTCGCTCGCCTCGACGTGCATGAGCGACTCGCGGACGGCCTCCTCGCCGTCGCCGCCGTCGCTCTCCAGGAGCTCCAGGAGCCTCCCCTTCTCGTCGCGGCGCACGCGGAGGATCGGGTGGATCACGAGGTGGACGGTGAGGCCGAGCCCGTTGAGCGCGGCCGCGACCGAATCCACGAGGAACGGCATGTCGTCGTTGACGATCTCGATGACGGTCCGCCCCGCGTGCCAGCCGTCGGTATCCGCGCGCGGATTGAAGGCGCGGAGCTTCGCCTGCCCCGCTTTCCGCTCCTGCGCGAAGTTCCAGAGCGAGAGCGCGGCGCCGTAGAGATCGTCGGCGCCGCGGGGCACCACGTCCTCCGGCGGGACGTGGCCGTAGAACTGGCGGACGAAGCGCTGGATCGCGGAGGCGCGCGGGGGCGGAAAGCGCTCGCCCACCCGGCCCAAGATGCCCGCGATACGCTCCTGCTTCTGGTCTTCCGCGCGCAGCGGCATGGCGTGCTCTCTCCCGTTACCGGCCGAATGGCATTTTATCCAATCACGGCAGGGGTTTCGATCCCCCTACCACCCGAAGGGGCTTCCCCCGCGTCCGGCAAAGCTTTAGGTTAATATTCTCGTCCCCCCAATTCGCCGGGAGCGGCCGCGCCGCGGCCGGCTCCCGATCCCTAACCCTACCGCCGCCCGAGGACAAGCCCATGACAAGGCCCGAGAGCAACCGCAAAAAGCCTCGGCGTCTCGTCCTGCTCGACGAGCAGGACAAGGAGGCGATGAAGTTTTTCGCGATGTGGCTCAAATCGCCGACGCGGATCGGCGCGGTCGTGCCCTCGAGCCGCCATCTCGCGCGCGCGATGGCGCGCGAGGTCCAGGGCGTGGGCGCGGGCGTCATCGTCGAGCTCGGCGCCGGGACCGGCAGCGTGACGCGCGCCCTCGTCGAGGCCGGGATCCCGCGCGAGCGTCTCGTCGTCGTCGAGCGCGACCCCGATCTCTACCGGCTCCTGAAGCAGCACTTCCCGGAGCTCACGATCTTGAAAGGCGACGCCCGCGAGCTGCGGCGCCTGCTCGCGCCGCTCGGCATCCGCGAGGCGGCGGCGGTGGTCTCGAGCCTGCCGCTGATCTCGATCCCGAAGGTGACGCGCACGCGCATTCTCGCGGAGTGCTTCGCGCTCCTCGGCGACGGGCGGCCGCTCATCCAGTTCACCTACGGGCCCCTCTCGCCGATCGACCGCGAGCGGCTCGGCGTCACGGGACGCGTCGCCGCCCGCGTCTGGAAGAACCTCCCTCCCGCCTCCGTCTGGCGCTACGAGCGCCGCCGCGCCACGCAGCGCGAGAGACGCGTGGCGTGAGACGATGGCGCCCGGGCCCGCTCACCCTCCGTGGGGCGCCGGTTCCGGGGTTACCTTGGTCTCGCCGTACTGGAGCACCTGCACCCTCTCGGTGGTCACCAGCCCTTTCGACATCATGCCGTCGAGAATCGACAGGAAGGAGCCGATCTTTTCCTCGCTGTCGACGATCTCGATCACGATGGGAAGATCCTCGGAGAGGCGCAGGATTTTCGTGGTGTGAATCCTGCTGGAATGGCCGAAGCCCATCGGCCCCCGCAGGACCGTCGCACCCGCCAGGTGATGCTCGCGGGCCTTCAGCACGATCGCCTCATAGAGCGGACTGCGTCCGCAGCGGTCGTCCTGGCCGATGAAGATGCGGAGCAGCATCGCATTGCGTGGGACTTGCATTGGCGTCCTCCCCAAGATGCCCCATTTGCGATCGATACCTCCCGAACACGACTGCCTGGCTCAAATCCAGCCGAGACCGAGTGGACGGCCTCGCTCGCCCTTCCCCCTCGAGCCAGGCCCATCGCACATCGCGCAGTTCCCCCTCTCCCCTCCGGGGAGAGGGCTGGGGTGAAGGGGCTCTCGCCGCGCCGGCGAGAGATTTTTCCGGCCTGCCGGCCGCAGCCCCCTCGCCTCGCCTCTCCCCGGTGGGGAGAGGAATTCCACACGCGATTTCGCTGCCCTCGAGGGGGCCAACATAGCTCCCCTACTTGACGACGAGAACGGCGCAGGGCGCAAGCCGCACCAAGCGATCCGTCGTGCTTCCGATGATCCGCTCGTAGAGCTGGGAATGGCCCATGAAGCCCACCACGAGCAGATCGATCCCATGGCCGCGCACGAAATCCACGACCGCCTGCGCCACGTGGCCGGCGGCAACGTGGGTCTCGAGCTCGACGCCCGCCTCACCGGCGCGCGCGCGGGCCGCCGCGATCATCGGCGCCAGGCGGAGATCCGCCTCGTCCTTCTCCTCGGCGACCTCGTCGATGCTCGCCGCAAAACGCGGCAGCTCCTCGACCGTTATCATGTGAAGCTCGGCACCGTGGAGCTTGGCGAGAGAGAGCGCGGTTTCGAGCGCGTGCGCTGCTCCGGGCGAGCCGTCGCTCGCGATCAGGATCCTCTTATACACGCCGAGCTCCTTCCGCCGCCGCTGCCGGCTCGGGCCGGGGCGGGACCGTCCGCTCGAAGAGCTTGAACTCCGGCTGGAACCAGCGTTGCGCGATCAGCGTGGGCACGACGGCGCTGCCGATCACGGCCGTCAGAAGAATCGTGTATTGCCGCTCGTCGATGATGTGGTTGGTCAAGCCGAAGAGCGCCGAGATCGAGCCGAAGGTGAGGCCCGTGGACATCAGGAGCGTCGTGTACATGCCTTCCTTCGGCTCGAACCGGAATAGGCGGGTGAGCGGCAGGATACCCACGAACTTCGTGATCATCTTCACCCCGAGATAGACGAGGATCAATCCGGCGGAGGCGACGATGACGTCGGCGCGCACGAGGGAGCCGGCCTTCAGAAAATAGAACGGGGTGAGGATCGAGAAGGCAATGACGCGGACGCGATGCGTGAGCTCTCTATCCTTGAGGAAGACAGGCGCCAGCACCATCCCGATGAGGTAAGCGGGCAGCACGGCCTCGCTGCGCGCGCTGCTGGCGAGGCCGCCGAGGCCGAACAGGACGAGAAGCACGAATTTTATCTGCGGCTCGCTGACGCGATGGCCGATCCTCCGGAAGAACCAGGGGGCGAATCTCGGCAAGGCCAGCAGTACCGCGATCGTCACGACGCCGAACAGAATGAGCCAGGCGTCGTAGTTGGCAAAGACGATGCCGAGGGCGAGGACGGTGCCGAGATCGTTCACGAAACAGGCCGCGAGGATGATCTTGCCGAGCTCGGTGTCGTTGAATCCGGTCTCGACCATGACCGCGTAGACGACCGCGACCGAGGTGGTCGAGAGCGCGATCCCCGCGATCTGCGCCTGCGGCCAGGGCCAGCCCGAGACGAAGTACGCCCAGGCGAGCACGCCGAGATAAGGCGCGAAGAAGCCGACGACGCCGATGCTCATGCTCGACCAGAAGTTCCGGCGGATGACCTGCACGTCGATCTCGGCGCCCGCGAGGAAGGTGAGCAGGATCGCGCCGAAGCCCGCCATGTAGTTCACCCATGGCGTGAGGCTCATCTGCACCAGGTTTCCGGCGATCGCGCCCACGATGATCTCGAGCAACGCGATCGAGACCGCGACCCACGCCTGCGCGACCGACGCCGCCAGCGCCAAGCCGATCCACAGGGCCGAAGCGAGCCAAATATTGTCCACCGCATCCTCCTTCTTCCGAGCCGGCGACTTCCCGCTCGCGCAAAGGAGGCAACAAAAAACCCGCCTCGCGGCGGGTTGGCCTGTCAACAGCTCCCACCGCCTCGCTTCGCGCGGTAGGAGTCATCAGCCCTCGCGGGCGGTTTCGGGGGACCCCATCCCCTCGAGC
>DATKNV010000202.1:0-24628 GCA_035541215.1 Allostellaceae bacterium
ATCGCCGCAAGGCGATGCTCGAGGACATCGCGGTGCTGACGGGCGGCCAGCTCATCTCCGAGGATTTGGGGATCAAGCTCGAGAACGTCACGCTCGACATGCTCGGCAAGGCGCGCCGCGTCCGGATCGACAAGGAGAACACGACGATCATCGACGGCGCCGGCAAGAAGAAGGACATCGAGGGCCGGATCGGCCAGATCAAGGCGCAGATCGAGGAGACCACCTCCGACTACGACCGCGAGAAGCTGCAGGAGCGGCTGGCGAAGCTCGCGGGCGGCGTCGCGGTGATCCGGGTCGGTGGTGCCACCGAGGTCGAGGTGAAGGAGCGCAAGGACCGGGTTGACGACGCGATGCACGCGACCCGCGCCGCGGTCGAGGAAGGCGTCGTCGCCGGCGGCGGCTCGGCTCTTCTCTATGCGGTCAAGGCCCTCGCCAAGCTCAAGCCCCACAATCACGACCAGCAGGTCGGCGTCGACATCGTGCGGCGCGCGATCCAGATGCCGGCGCGGCAGATCGCCGAGAACGCCGGCAGCGACGGCTCGGTCGTGATCGGCAAGCTCCTGGAGAGCAGCGACGCGAACCACGGCTTCGATGCGCAGAGCGGCGAGTACGTGAACATGCTGAAGGCCGGCATCATCGACCCGACCAAGGTCGTGCGCCTGGCGCTCCAGGATGCGGCCTCGGTCGCGGGTCTCCTCGTCACCACCGAGGCGATGGTGGCGGAGAAGCCCGAGAAGAAGGCGCCGCCGATGCCCGGCGGACACGACCACGGCGGCATGGATTTCTGATCCAGCCGCAGAGGCGACGAAGTAAGGGAGCCGCGGTTCGCCGCGGCTCCTTTTTTTCAGATCGTCATGAAGCGCGCGCGGGCCGCGCGCTCGATCGCGGCGGCGACCAGCCTGTCGATCGAGAGGCGGTCGCGCAGCATCTCCAGGAGGCGGAGCTCTTCCTGCGAGGCCTCGCCGTCGCTCGCGATCACGTCGCAGGCGAGCGCATAGGCCGTCTCGCGCAGCCGCGGCGGCAAGGCCGCCTTGATCTCCTTGATCGCCAAATCGAGCCCGTCGTCCTTCTGGACGAGGTCGGCGCAGGCCGCGAGCGTCTTGGTGAGCTTGGCGTCGTCGTAGCCGGAGAAGATGGGCAGGTGCTTCACGGCGTCGCCGATGACGTGAACTTCGGCATCGCCCATGCCGGTGTCCGCCGCCGAAGCCAGCACCATCGTGTAGATCAGCGCCGAATGATGATCGAGCATGAGCGTACTCCCGCCTCGCTTGCCGTTGGCCGGCGCGGTAGAAGGCCGCCCGCGCGCGTGCTTGTCAATGCGGGATTTCCCCACGGTCAAGCCGGCGGCGAGAGAAAGGTTCGGGTCTTCTCCAGGGTCTCCGCGAGGCCGATGCGCTCGGCCGCGACGCCCTCGGGAAAGGCGCCGAGGAGGCGCGAGGGCAGGCGCGAGTCCAAGAGCACGAAGACGCCGGTATCGCCGGCGCGGCGCACGAGACGCCCGAAGGCCTGGCGCAAGCGCAGCCGCGTGATCCGGTCGTCGTAGCGCGCGCCGCCGAATTCCCGCCGCCGCGCCTTGTGCAGGATGTCCGGCCGCGGCCAGGGCACGCGGTCGAAGACGATGAGGCGGAGCGAGCGTCCCGGCACGTCGACGCCGTCGCGGACGGCATCGGTCCCGAGAAGGCACGCATCCTCTTCGGCGCGGAAGATGTCGACGAGCGTCGAGGTATCCATGGCATCGACGTGCTGCGCGAGGAGCGGCAGCCCCGCCTCCTCGAGCGGCGCTGCGATCCGCGCATAGACCGCGCGCAGACGCTGGATCGCCGTGAAGAGGCCGAGCGCGCCGCCGCCCGCGGCGAGGAAGAGCGTGCGATAGGCCGCCGCCACCTGCTCGACGTCGTCGCGCTTCACGTCCGTCACGACGAAGACGCGGGTCTGCGCGCCATAGTCGAAGGGCGAGGGCACGCGCGCGCGGAGCGCCGGATGCGGCAGATGCCGCGCGCCCGTCAGCATCTCCGCCGCCGCCCAATCCGCCTCGGGATCGCCGGTGCCGTCGGTGAGCGTCGCGGAGGTCACGAGAAAACCCTGCGCGGGCTTCGCGACGTGCTCGATGAAGGGACGCGTCGGATCGATCCAGTGCCGGTGCATGCCCACGTCGATCTCGTGCCCCTCGTAGCGGTCGACCGCGAGCCAGTCCACGAGCGCCTCCGCGGGCTCTTGCCCCAAATCCTTGAGCATGGCGAGCCAGCCCGCGAGCTCGCCGTCGAGGCGGCGCCGAAGGCTCCGCACGGCAGCATCGATGCGCTGCCGCGTGCCGGGATCGAGCTCCTCCGCCTCGTCGTCGAGACGCTTTGCGAGGCGCCTGGCGAGGGTGTCGAGCGGCTCCGCGAGGCGGCGGAGCGCAAGCCCGAGCGCACCGGCGGCATTGAGCAGGCCTTCGACCGGCGGCCGCGTCTCGGTCTCCAGCGAATAGGCGGTCTCGCTCGATTCCGCGCGTGCGAGCACTTGGCGGCGCGCATGCGCGAGAAATGTCTCGGCCTCGCCATAGGGCCCGCCTTGCTGCAAGCGCTGGAGCCAATGCTCCCCGGGCAGCACGCGTGCCGCCGCTTGCGCCTCCGCGAGCGCACGCTCGGCCGCGGCATCGCCGAGCACGAGATCCTCGAGCCGCCGGCGCAGCCCGCGCGCGCGGCCGGCTCCGCCCTCGACGCCGAGCACCCAGCGCCGCAGCTCCACCGCCTCGCGCCCCGTGAGCGCCAACGAGAAGGCGCTGTCCGCGGCGTCGAAGACGTGATGGCCCTCGTCGAAGACGTAGCGCGTGGGCACGTTGCCGTCGTCGAGACCGCCCCAGGCCGCCTGCACCATCACGAGCGCGTGGTTTGCGACCACGAGCCGCGCGCGCCTTGCGCGGCGCACGCTCTTCTCGATGAAGCATTTGTGATAATGCGGGCAGGCGGAGTGGATGCACTCGCCGCGGCGATCCGCGAGCCCGAGCGTGCGGCCGCGTCCGATGAGGTCCGGGAGCCAGCCCGGAAAATCGCCGCCGACCATGCTGCCGTCGCGGCTCGCGGCGATCCAGCGCGCCATCAAGCCCACGCCGACTGCCATAGCGGGCCGGGCCGGCAGCGCCGCCACCGCCTCCTCGAAATTGAGGAGGCAGAGATAATTCTCCCGGCCCTTGCGCAGCACCATCCGCCGCCGCTTCTCCTCGGCCTCGGGATAGAGCCGGTCGAGCTCCGCGTCGATCTGGTGCTGAAGATTGCGCGTGAAGGTCGAGATCCAGACTGCGCCCTCGTTCTTCTCGGCCCAGAGGCTCGCGGGCGCGATGTAGCCCAAGGTCTTGCCGACGCCAGTGCCGGCTTCGGCGAGCACCGCCATCGGCTCGTCGGGATGCTCGCGCGGGCGAAAGGCGCCGCTCACCGCGGCCGCGTAGTCCGCTTGCTGCGGTCGCGGCTCCGCCTCGCGCCCCAATAGCTCGGCGAGCCGCTGACGCGCCTCGCTCTCCTCGACGGGCTCGTGTCCAGGCGGCGGTTCCGGCGCGTGCTCCGCCCATTCCCCGATGCGCCGCCAGACCGCGAGCCCCGTCGCTTCGCCCAAGGGAACCGCAACGAGCGCCGCCAGCACGGCTTGCCCCCATCCCCAGCCGCCCGCCGCCATCTGCTGCGCCACGGCCTTGGCCTCTCCGTCGCCCGTCGCCGTCAGCTCCGCAAGCAGCGCCTCGGCCGCACGCACCAGCGTCAGCGCGTCGTCCTCGAGCGACTTCGGCGGCGGCAGGCTCAGCGCCGCGGCGACGCCTCTGGGCGTCGGCACCAGCGGACGCGCGGGCCGCACGAAGGCGAAGAGCTCGAGCATGTCGAGCGCCTCGAAGGGCTCGACGCCGAGACGGCGCGCGACGGCGCGGGCGTGACAGAGGATCGGCGGCGTCTTGCGCGCGCGGCGCGCGGCCTCGACGGGATCGAGACGCTCGATCTCGCCCTCGGGCGTGAGCCAGGCCGCCCGCGCGTATCCGACCGCAAGCGCCGGCGCCGCCGGCCGTTGCGCCGGTGCCGACGGCAGGCCGCTGTCAGGAGCTATGAGCGAATTCCCAATAGAGCTCGCGCGCGCGGCTGTAAACCGGGCCGGGCTGCAGATGCCGCTGCTCGATCCCCGTGATCGGCTGGACCTTGCCGTGATTGCCGGCGGAGAAGAGCTCGTCCGCCTGCAGCAGCTCGTCGTAGCCGATCGAGCGCTCCTGCACTTGGACGCCGGCATCGCGCAGGAGCTGGATCACGCGGCGGCGCGTGATGCCCGCGAGGAAGGTGCCGTTGGCGGCGGGCGTGTGCGCGACGCCGTCCTTCACCATGAAGAGATTGGCGGTCGCGAGCTCCGCGACGAACCCCAGCGGGTCCAGCACCACGCAATTGCCGAAGCCGCGGCTCTGCGCATCCCTGAGCGCGCGGCCGGAATTCGGATAGAGGCACGACGCCTTCGCATCGGTCGGCGCCTGGTCCGGCGCCGGGCGGCGGAAGCGCGAGAGGCAGACCGAGAACCCCGTGGGCTTCGGCAGCGGCGAGTCGTAGACCGAGAGCGCAAAGCGCGTGCTGTCGGGATCGGGATAGATCCAGCCGGACTCCGCGAAGAACATCGGGCGGATATAGAGCTCCGCGTCTTTTGGAAAACGTGCGACGCCGTCGCGGGCGATGTCCTCGATCTCGCCGGGGCTCAGCATCGGGCGCAAACCCATGGAGCGCGCGGAGTTGCACGCGCGCTCGCAATGCCGGTCGAGGTCGGGGGTGCAGCCTTCGAACGCCCGTGCGCCGTCGAAAACGATCGAGGAGAGCCAGGTCGCGTGGCTCATCGGCCCGAGAAGCGGCGGATTGCCTTCGTGCCAGGTGCCGTCGATATAGGTGTATGCGGTCATGGGTGATCGTCCTTCGCGTGCCACGCTTTTCTCGGGCGCAGGATAGACCCTCGCTCCGCAGCGAGCCAAGCCTTCCTGTGCGCATCAGGCTGGCGGTCGCGGCATGGCTGCGTTAGCGTGCGGCCGCGATGACGCAACCGCGGATTTACCACATTTGCCGGCGCGAGGAATGGGAGGCGGCCCTTCGGGCCGGCGCCTATGCCGGATCGTCTCAGGACAAGTCCGACGACTTCATCCATTTCTCCGGGGCCGCCCAGCTCCGAGAGAGCGCCCGCAAGCACCGCGCGGGCCAGACGAGCCTGGTGCTCCTCACCGTCGATGCCGGGGCGCTCGGCACCGCGCTCAAATGGGAGCCGTCGCGAGGCGGCCAGCTCTTCCCGCATCTCTACGGCACGCTGCCGGTCGGGGCGGTGCTCAGGGTCGACGACCTTCCCTTGGGAGCCGATGGCCTGCACGTCTTCCCTGCGCTCGCCGGGGAGAGCGCGGGGTGAGCGGGCTCCTCGATCCGCTGCTCCCCATCGTTCGCCTGCTGCCGCCGGAGACCGCGCACCGCGCGACGATTTGCGCGCTCGGATTTCGCAATACGCCGCATGCTCCGGCGCCCGAGCCCACGAGATTGCGCGTTCGGCTCTGGAACCGCGACTTCCCCAATCCGGTCGGGCTCGCCGCGGGCTTCGACAAGAATGCCGAGGTGCCCGACGCGATGCTCCACTACGGCTTCGGCTTCGTCGAGACCGGCACGGTGACGCCACGGCCGCAGCCCGGCAATCCGAAGCCGCGCCTCTTCCGCCTCATCGAGGACCGCGCCCTCATCAATCGCCTCGGCTTCAACAACGAGGGGCTCGACGCCGTCCGCGCGCGCCTCGCGCGCCGGCGCGGACGCGGCGGCATCGTCGGCGCCAACATCGGCAAGAACAAGGAGAGCGAGGACGCGACCGCCGATTACGTCGCGGGCGTTGCGGCGCTGGCGCCGCTTGCGGACTACCTCGTCGTCAACGTCTCCTCGCCGAACACGCCTGGCCTGCGCGATCTCCAGCGCAAGGCGACCCTGCTCGCGCTGATCTCGGCGCTGCAGGCAGCGCGCGCCAAGGCTGTTCCTTCCGACCCGCCGCCGCTCCTCCTGAAGATCGCGCCCGATCTCGCGGAGGACGAGCGGCAGGAGATCGCGGAAGCCGCGCTCGAGACCGGGATCGACGGGCTCGTCATCTCCAACACGACTGTCGCGCGGCCCGCAACGCTCAGGAGTCCGCTCGCGCGCGAGACGGGCGGGCTCAGCGGGCCGCCGCTCTTCCCGGCCTCGACCGCGCTCGTTGCGGACATGCATCGCCGCACGGGCGGCCGCGTGCCCATCATCGGCGTCGGCGGCATCTCCAGCGCCGCCGACGCCTACGCCAAGATCCGCGCGGGCGCGAGCCTGGTGCAGCTCTATACGGCCCTCGTCTACCAAGGGCCCGGCTTGATCGAGCGGATCAAGCGCGAGCTCGCGAGCATGCTCGAGCGCGACGGTCACGCCTCCGTCGCCGGCGCCGTCGGCGTTTCGTCGTCAACCTGAATCCTCTGGAGCACGATGACCGACCCAGCCATTCCTTACCTGAGGGGTCTGCGCGAGATCGCCGGCGGCTACGACGGCTTTATCCTGGATCTCTGGGGCGTGCTGCATGACGGCCGCGCGCCGATGCCCGGAGTGCTCGACTGTCTCGAGCGCCTCAAATCCGCGGGCAAGCGCACGACGATCCTCTCGAACGCGCCGCGGCGCGCGGCGCTGGTGGAGGCGCGGGTCGCGGAGATCGGCATTCCCCGCACGCTCTACGACAACCTCATGTGCTCCGGCGAGGAGACCTGGCTGCACTTGAGCCGGCGCACCGATCCCTTCTACGCCGCGCTCGGCAGCCGCTGCTTTCACATCGGGCCCAAGCGCGACGACAACGTGCTCGCGGACATCGGCTTGCGCCGCGTGGACGAGGTTGCCGAGGCGGATTTCATCCTAAACACCGGGCCCTCCGAGTACGAGGCGACGGTCGAGCAATACGAGCCGCTGCTGCGGGCGGCGCAGGCGCGCGAGCTTCCGATGGTCTGCGCCAATCCCGACCTCGTGGTGATTCACCAGGGAAGAAGGGCCATCTGCGCGGGGGCGCTCGCGCAGCGCTACGAGGAGATCGGCGGCGGCGTGCGCTGGCACGGCAAGCCCTTCCCCTCGATCTACGAGACCTGCTTCGGCCTCCTCGGCGTCGCCGACCGCAATCGCATTCTCGCCGTCGGCGACAGTCTCCGCACCGACATCGCCGGCGCCAACGCCGTCGGGATCGCGAGCGTGCTGGTGCTGGGCGGCATCCACGGCGAGGAATTGGGCGTGGCGCAGGGCGCGCTCCCCGACCCCGCAAGACTCGCTGCCGCCGTGGCCGCGAGCGGCCAGCGCCCGAGCTACGCCATCGCACACCTGGTCTGGTGAGCCGAGGCTCTAGTGAGTGGCGCGATGCAGGATCGCGCCCGCGAGGCCGGTGTCGTAGGCGATCCCCGCCTCCGTCAGCACCGCGGCGTAGGGGAATTCCGACTTGATGAGGCCCTTGCGCTCGAGCGCCGCCCAGGCGGCGGAATTCACGAGCCCGGTCGCGTCGCGCGCGAGCACGACGGCGCTTCCGACGTGGAAATGATCGCCATGCGGCTGCGGCAACCCGCTCACGCGGATGCTGCCGTCGGCCTGCGGCTCCGCATGCTGCGGCGAGCGCGCGAGCTCCTGCAGGAGAGTGAGCGTCTTCAGCTGCAGCGCGTTGAGGCCGAGGGGGTTCTTCTTGGGCGGCATGGGCGGCGATCCTGACAGGCGGACGCGGGATTTGGCAAGCATCCGCGATCCGCTTGGTGGCGGATCGCCCTCGTGGCAAACTCCCTACCCCAATACCGGGCAGGCGCATCGTCCAGCGCGTTAGCCCGCAAGAACGATAGGGAGGAAACAAACATGGTCAGCCTTGGACGGGCGCTCGCCGCGGCGGCGCTCACAGTACCCCTGCTTGGAGCGACGGGCGGAGCGCAAGCCCAATACCTCATCGTCGGGATCGACCAGAAGCAGAGTTACGACGACGACGCAAATGCGGTGTTCACCGCGCCAGGCAAGGACACCGCGACGATCATCGATATCTCCAACCGGGCAAGGCCGAAGATCGTCGCCAGTCTGCCGGTCCCGAACACGATCGTGGGCCCGCCCGTCAATCTCGCAATCACGCCCGATGAGCGTCTCGCGCTGATCGCGGATTCGCTGGAGCTGGTCTCTGATGGCAGCGGCGGCTGGAAGCTGCAGCCCGACAACAAGGTCTACGTGATCGACATGAAGGCATCGCCGCCGGCGCAAATTGCCGTGCTCGAGGCCGGCAAGCAGCCCTCGGGCATGGCGATCAACCGCGCGGGCGATCTCGCCCTCGTCGCCAACCGGGCCGACAACACCGTGAGCGTGCTCTCGATCAAGGGCAAGGAGGTCAAGGTAACGGATACGATCGCTCTTGCAGCCCAAGGCGCGCCGAACGAGCAGCTCTCCGCCGTCGCCATCACGCCCGACGGGACGCAGGCCCTGGTCGTGAAGGCCGCGACGAATAAAGTCGCGCTGCTCAAGATCGCCGGAGGCAAAGTCACCTACGACAAATACGACATGAACGTCGGCGTCTTCCCCTACAACGTTCAGATCGCGCCGAGCGGCAAGATCGCGATCGTCAACAACAATGGCAATGGCGGCACGGCCGACGGCGGCGTCGACACCGTCGCGATCATCGACCTCGAGCAATCGCCGCCGCGCGTCATCGACTACGTCGTCGTCGGCGACGGCCCGGAAGGCCTCGCGATGAGCCCGACCGGCAACATCGCCGTCTCCATAATCCTCAATGGCTCCGGCAATTCCCCGAAGAAGGCGTTCTACCACCACGATCACTCCTATCTCACCGTTCTCAAGATCGACGGCAAGAAGGTGCACAAGGTGGGAGAAGTCGAGGTCGGGCAGCTCGCAGAGGGCGGGGCATTCAGTCCGGATGGGAAATACTTCTACGTCGGGAACTATCTCGATTCCGACTTGACGGTCTTCAAGGTCCAGGGAACGAAGCTCATGCGTGCCGGGACCTTGAAGCTTCCGAGCCATCCCGCCTCGATTCGCGGCAGCACGCCCTAGGCAGCCGCAGAAACGGAAACGGCGCCCCGAGCAATCGCGGCGCCGTTTCGCTCGAGCTCAATTCGGCGCGAGGCTCAGTCCGCCGCCGCTCCCTCGTCCGTGCGGTGGCCGAGCTTCGAGATCAGGCGGAGGACGTCCGCCTGCAGCTGCGGATCGCGAATGCCGTAATAGCCGCGGATCAGCGACATGACCTCGCGGCGGTCGAAGGTCTCGTTGGTCGGCGAGACCTCGGAGGCGATGTTCTTCGCGACCAGGCCGTCGGGATAGCCCTCGAAGAAAAAGGCCGGCGACACCTCCAGCACCTGCGCCACGTCATAGAGCCGGCTCGCGGAGATGCGGATGTCGCCGGACTCGTATTTCTGGACGGCCTGGAAGGAGACGCCGATCTTGCTCGCGAGCGCGCCTTGGCTGAGGCCGAGCTGAATGCGGCGCAGCCGCATGCGGCCGCCGACATAGACATCGATGGGGTGGGGAGCGTGTTCCTTGCGAGGAATCATTGGAGTTCGCACCTGATGGGGCGGCAGGTCGCCCGCCGCCGTTGGTCCAACTCGTTGAAGGCCCTCCGGACTCATCCGGCGCACGCGCCGGAACGGCTCAGAGGGGTCGTCGAAAGGTAAGCCAGTCCTACTGTCGTAGGCCGATGCATTCTAGCCTCGGGTGCACAAATAACAATGGTCCGCTGCCAAATATTTCTGGTCTGGGTGCACCCAAAAAGGGTGGCTTGCTCGCCCGATGGTGGGGTGATTATTTGCGGTATGCCCAAGCCTTGGGGCTTAGGCTGCATATTAGAATGATACTCACCTGAATTTGAGGATCGGACTCCGCAGGTACTCAAGCCACAGGCGCGGCGGCTCCCGAATGCCCTGTAGAGCGGTCCACTCTCCTGGTTGTAGCGAGGCGCGCGGCTTCAGCGGCGCGCGGTAGCGGACGGGGTCTTGCAGAGGAGCGTCCGCTCGACCTGGTGGCCGGCTCCTTCCCACAGGGCTTTCAGGGTCTCTTGCGGCGTATCGAAACCGGTATGAAGCGCATCGCAGCCGAGCGCCTCGCTGAGCTCCTCGAGCGCCGACAAGAGCGCGGCGGCCACCGGCTTGCGATCGACGATGTCGAGGGCGAGCACGTGATCGGCCGTCAGGACGCGCCCGTGGCGCAGATCGTGCACGACGCGATAGATGAGGAGCCCGCAGAGATACCCGCCCTCGCCTGCGGCCGCGAGGATCCCGCGCTCCTCCGTCGGCGCACCGTCGAGGATCGCTCCGGCGAAGCGCTGCCACGCCGCAAGATCGAGAGCGGGCGCCAGCATGCGCGCCAAAGGATATGCCGCGGCGATCTCCTTCCGATCGAGCGGACGAACGGCAACGGAACGGCGCGGCTTTCCTGCCTCGTGGATCGGCATGGCACAATTAAGCATCGAACGACGGTCGCCGCGCCTTGACCTGGATCAAATGCAGGAGCAGTTGAAGGCGGCTCGGCACGAGGGAATGACCGCATGCGCGCGATGGCGATGACGGAGCCGGGAAAGCGGCTGGAGCTTCGGGAGATGCCGCGGCCCCGCCCGGGACCCCGCGAGGTCCTGGTGAAAGTCAATGCCTGCGGCGTCTGCCGCACCGATCTGCACATTCTCGACGGCGAGCTCCCGGCGCCGCATCTTCCGCTCGTGCCCGGCCACGAGATCGTCGGCCGCATCGCCGAGCTCGGCGCCGAGGTGCGCGATCTTCGCCTCGGCGAGCGCGTGGGGATACCCTGGCTCGGCTGGACCTGCGGCGTCTGCAAGCCCTGTCGCGCGGGCCGCGAGAATCTCTGCAATGCCGCGCGCTTCACCGGCTATCAAATCGACGGCGGATACGCGGAATACGCCGTCGCCGACGCCCGTTATTGCTTCCGCATTCCCGAGGGCTTCGACGACGTGGCGGCGGCGCCGCTGCTTTGCGCCGGCCTCATCGGCTTCCGCACGCTGCGCCTCGCGGGAGCGGCCGAGCGCGTCGGCATCTACGGCTTCGGCGCCGCCGCGCACATCGTGGCGCAAGTGATCGTGCACGAGGGGCGGCGGCTCTATGCCTTCACGCGGCCGGGCGATCGCGCGGGACAGGAGTTCGCGCGCGGCCTCGGCGCTCTCTGGGCCGGGGGCTCCGACGAGCGGCCGCCGGAGCCGCTCGATGCCGCGTTGATCTTCGCGCCGGTGGGCGCGCTCGTTCCGGCGGCGCTGGCGGCGACGGCGAAGGGCGGCAGCGTCGTCTGCGGCGGCATCCACATGAGCGACATACCCGCCTTCCCCTATCGCCTGCTCTGGGAAGAGCGCGTCCTGCGCTCCGTCGCCAATCTCACGCGCGCGGACGGCGAGGCCTTGCTGGCGCTCGCCCCGAAAATCCCCATTCGGACGCACACGGAGCGCTTCGCGCTCGCCGACGCCAACGATGCCGTCGAGCGCCTGCGCCGCGGCGCGATCGAGGGTGCGGCGGTGCTCGTGCCCTGAGTCGCCGCCGCTACTTCGCGCGGCCGCGCTTCAGCACGAGCGTCCAGTCCCGGAGAGATTCCAGGAGCTGCTTCACCAGGCCGCGCGTGGTCTCATCCGCGAGGTTCCCCGCGGCGTCGAAGCGCGTCTGCGCCTGGCCGATCATCACCTCCGGCTTGTTCACGGGGAGCATGTTGAGGAAGACGCACATCTGCCGGAGGTGATATTGCGCGCGCGCGGTACCGAGGACGCCGCCGCTCGCGCCCATGATCGCGACGGGCTTGCCGTCGAAGGGCTGGCTGGGCGGGCGCGAGCCCCAGTCGATCGCGTTCTTGAGCACGCCCGAGATCGAGTAGTTGTACTCCGGCGTCACGAACAGGAGAGCGTCGGCGGCCGCGATCTTGTCGCGGAAGGCCTGCACCACCGGCGGATATCCGGCGGCACGGATGTCGTCGTTGTAGAGCGGGAGATTGCCGATCTCCGCGGTCTCGATCGTCATGCCCGCGGGCGCGAGGCCTTGGGCCGCGCGAAGCGCCATGGTGTTGAAGGAGCCTTTGCGCAGGCTCCCCGAAATTCCCAGCACCTTGAGTGCGTCCTGACCGTCGCTCATTCTCGCTCCCCTCCTCGTGATTCGACCGCGGCGCAATTAGGCGTAACTCCGCAGCGCCGCGCAATCCGCATTTTTTGCAATCCCGCGATCTCGCGATCAACTATCGGCGAGATAGGCCGCAAGCCGCTCTCGTTGCATCCCGTCGAGGCGCAAGCCGAGCTTGCTCCGCCGCCAGAGCACGTCGTCAGCGCTTTCCGCCCATTCCTCCCGCCGCATCCACTCGACCTCGCGGGCGCTGAGTCCGGCGCCGAAGGCCTGGCCGAGATCGGCCGGGCTCTTCGCGTCGCCGAGGACGGCCGGGGTCTCGCTCCCGTATCGGCGCAGGAGCCGCTCGGCCGTCTCGGGGTCGAGCCAGGGATAGGCGCGTCGGAGACGGTCGAGCTCCGCGGGCTCGCCGCCCGGCAGGATCGAGCCCCGTGTCCAGGCCGGAGGGAGCGCGGGAAAGAACGGCGCCAAGCGCTCCATCGCGTGCTCCGCCAGGCGGCGAAAGGTCGTGATCTTGCCCCCGAGCACGGAGAGGAGCGGCGCCCGGTCCGGCCCACCCTCGAGCAGCAGGACGTAGTCCCGCGTCACCGCCGAGGCGTTCTTGGCGTGATCCTCGTAGAGCGGCCGCACGCCCGCATAGCGCCAGAGGACCGCCGCGGGCGCGAGCGGCTCTTCGAACCAGCGGCTCACGGCACGGCAGAGATAGTCCGCCTCCTCGTCGCTGCAGGCGACGGTCCTGGGATCGCCCTCGAAGGGCTCCTCGGTCGTGCCGATCAGCGTGAAATCCCGCTCGAAGGGCAGCACGAAGACGATGCGGCGGTCGTCGTTCTGGAGGATGTAAGCATGGTCGCCGGCATAGAGCCGGGGCACCACGAAGTGGCTCCCCTTCACCAGGCGTAGCGCAGCATTTCCGTGCAGGCCGCCCGCGCGCTTCGCCACGGACATTGCCCAGGGCCCCCCGGCATTAACGAGCGCGCGCGCCTCGACGCTAGCGGTCGCTCCGTCCCTCAGGCGCAGCGCCGCTCGCCAGCCCGCGCCCGATCGCGCCGCCGAGAGCAGCTCCGTCCGCGGCAGGATCGTGGCGCCGCGCCGCGCGGCGTCGCGGGCATTGGCGATCACGAGCCGCGCGTCATCGGCCTGGCAGTCCGAATAGACGAAGGCCGCCGCGACGTCGCGCCGAAGCGGCGCGCCCATGGGGTCGACGCGGGGATCGATGCGCCGGCTCGCCGGCAGGCGCGTGCGGCCGCCGAGATGGTCGTAAAGAAAGAGGCCGAGCCGGAGCGTCCATTTCGGCCTGAGGCTCCTGTCGTGCGGCAGGACGAAGGAAAGCGGGTGCACGAGATGCGGCGCCATCGCCATCGTCACCTCCCGCTCCGCCAGCGCCTCGCGCACGAGGCGGAACTCCCCGAGCTCGAGATAGCGTAGGCCGCCATGGATGAGCTTGCTCGAGGCGGAGGAGGTGGCGCCCGCGAGATCGCCCTGCTCGACCAGCAGGACCGAGAGGCCGCGGCCGGCCGCATCGCGCGCGATCCCCGCGCCGTTGATGCCGCCGCCGACGACGAGGAGGTCTACTGCGGCCGGGAGCGTCGGCATGCGCTGTCGTTGTCCGCTGGGCTCATCTCGGCGAGTGTCAGGGGCGCCCGCCAGGGCGTCAATTGCCTCAGAGGGTCGCTAATTCGGCAGGCGGCGCAGCACGGCCGCGAGCTGGGACTTGCCGTCCGCCGCGATCCACAACCCGTCGAGCCTTCCGTCCGGCAGCAGCCGATAGCGCAGGGTCGTCTTCTTCGCCTCCTCGAAGACGAGCTCGCCGCCGGCCGCGCGTCCGGAGCGCTGGGTGTAGCTTCCCGCTCTGTTGCTCCCTCCGGGGAGATCGCCCACGGCGTAGACGGCCTCGACCCGATCGCCCTCGGCCTTGGTCACGACGAGCATGACCTCGCGCCCGACGTCGTAGACGCCCCACCATTTGCCGAGAAACGCCGCGCCGGGCCCGCCGGAGGCGGGTGCGATCTGCAGATCTTTGGGAAGCGGGATCGCCGCGCTGGGCGCGTCGCCCCAGCTCGTCTCGCACTCCTGCTGCCGCGTGACCGGACCGTCGCCCACGAGAGAGAGCACACAATTGCCGAATCGCCGGAGAAAGCGGCCGGACTGACCGGCACTGTGCCCCGAGAAACCCGTGGGCTGGTCCAGCAGGAGATGCGGAACCGCGTGCTGCGCCAGAATTTCCTCGGTTCGCGGGCCGCGGCCGCCGGGATCGTAGGGGTCGTTCGGGAAATAGGCGATGAGCGTCCTAATGCCGCGGATGTCCTGGAGGTAGTCGAAGAGCGCGGTCGCGTTGAGCGTCATGCGCGGACGGTCGGTGCCGTAATGCGCAGGCGCAAGCGCGACGATCGCGTAGACGTCCTGGCTCTTGCCCGCCGCCATAATCGAGATCCACCCGCCATCGGATTGGCCCGCGAGCACGATCTTGCGATAGCCCTCGCTCTTTAGCCGCGCCACCTGGCGCAGCAATTCCTTGGTCTCGGAGTTCGACTCCTGATCCATCGCGGTGCGCTTGAAGGCGTAAACATCCCAGCCGCTGTCCCGCATGAAATAGACGAGGTAAGGCGGGCCGAAGGTGGAGTTGTCCGTGAGAAATATGCCGCCGGCGCCGTGGCTCCAGACGAAGGCGCCCGCCGCGGCCGCGGCGCCCTTCATCGGCGTATCCGGGAATGCAGCCTCGAACCGCATCTCCGCTTGCGCTAGGCAGGGGACCATCGAGAGCGCAATCGCCGCTGCAAGGCGGCTCGTTCGGCAGCGGCGCATTCGCGGTCGTCCCCTCTTGGAGCGGAGCGCGAGCATGCCGAAACCGCGCCCGACCGACAAGGCCGCATCCTCACTTTTTCCGCGTCACCCGCTCGCGATGGAAAACGTAGAGGCCGCTCGCGACGACAACGGCGGCGCCGATCCAGGTCGAGGGTTCCGGCCAGACTTGGAAGAGGACCACGCCCCAGAAAGTCGAGGAGATGATCTGCGCATAGGAGAAGGGCGCCAGCAGCGAGGCGGGCCCGCGCATGTAGCCCATCAGCAGGAAATACTGCCCGGCCATGCTGAGGACGCCCATCGTCGCCACCAGCACCAAGGCCCGCAGGTCGAAGGGCTGCCAGACCCATGGCAGGAAGAGGCTCAAGACGAGGAAGGCGATCGCCGTCGTGTAGAGGAGCGTGGTCATGGGCGGAGCGTGGGAGCCGATGCGCCGCGTCAGCACGAGCCCGACGGCCCAGCAGGTCGAGGAGGCCAGCGGGAAGAGCGAGGCAAAATCGAAAGCCGAGCCGCCGGGCTGGATGATGATGAGGATGCCCGCGAAGCCTGTCACCACCGCGGCCCATCGCCTGACCCCCACGCGCTCGCCGAGGAACGGGATCGAGAGCGCGGTCACTAGCAAAGGCGAGACGAACGAGATCGCGATCGCGTCGGCGAGCTGCAGGCTCGAGAGGCCGGAGACGAACAGCACCGCCGATCCCACCATGGCGATGCCGCGCCCCACCTGCATCGCCAGATCCGTCCCGCCGACCGGAGCCACCCCCGCGCGCAGCACGAAGGGGAGCAGCAGCACGAGGTTCACGGCGTAGCGGCCCCAGGTGATCAGGATGGGCGAATACTCCCGCACCAGGAGCTTCGAGATCGCGTCCATGCCGCTGAAGACCATGAGCGCGGCGAGCACGAATCCGATCGCGAGGAGGGGGCGATCCTCGACCGGCCGCGGCGGTGCAGAGGGCGCGGATTTGCTGGACGTGCGGGGGCTCATGTACTATTTCGACGCGTCCGATCTTCCGGGTCTACGCACCGAGGATAGCCGTTCATGAAGCAGAAATATGCAGGCTCTCCGCTGCCTGCGGCCAAGCCGCAGCCCGGCGGCGCGAGGCCGGGGCCCGACCCCTGCGCGGCCTGCACCGCTCGCGTGCTCTCGGTCTGCAACGTCATCGAGAATAAGGACCTGGGACGGCTCGCGGCGCTCACGACCTCGCTGGGCGTCGAGGCGCATCGCACCTTCATCAATGCCGGCGATCCCGCCGATTACCTCTTCAACATCACCGAAGGGGTGGTGAAGGTCTACCGCCTCCTGCCCGATGGGCGACAGCAGATCACGGGCTTCCTCTTCCAGGGCGACTTCCTGGGCCTCGCGACCGAGAACACCTATGCCTTCAGCGCCGAGGCGGTGACGCCCGTCCGCTATTGCCGCTTCGGGCGCAAGGCGCTCGAGCAGTTCCTGGGCGAGTTCCCGAAGATGGAGCATCGCCTGCTCACCATCGCCTCGAACGAGCTCGCGGCGGCGCAGGAGCAGATGGTGCTGCTGGGACGCAAGACCGCGCGCGAGAAGCTCGCCTCCTTCCTCACCATGCTCTCGCGGCGGATGGGCCGGCTCGGCAGATCCGAGGAGCGGCTCGATCTCCCCATGAGCCGGGCCGACATCGCCGATTACCTCGGCCTCACCACGGAGACGGTGAGCCGGACCTTCACGCAGTTCCGCACGGAGGGATTGATCGAGCTGCCGAAAAGCGGCGGCGTGCGGCTCAGGAACCGCACCGCGCTCGCGGAGCTCGGCGACGGCGGCTGACCCCCCGCCCATTGAGTTAAATCAAGGCCGTGCGGCCCTCGGCGACATAGCTTCAATTCGCGACCGCAAGGGAGAGCATCATGGGCCTGAAAGACATCGTTGTCATCCTCGAGGCCGGAGCCGCGAGCGAGCGGCGCCTGGCGGCGGCCGTGTCGCTCGCCGGCGCGCACGGCGCGCATCTGGTCGGCGTCTCCATCATCGAGCCGCTCGACCTCTCCGGCTATTTCTCGCCGGCGGTCTCCGGCTACATCGCGGTCGACGCGATGCAGGCGCTCGAGGAGCGCCACCGCGAGGCGGCGACCGCGGCGGCGAAGCAGGACGAGAAGGCCTTCCGCGACGCCTGCGGCAGGGCTGGCATCTCCCACGAGTGGCGCCTCGTCGAGGGCGAGGCCGCGGAGATGGCGACGCTCAACGCCCGCTACGCCGATCTCGTGGTGACGGGCCAGGTCGATCCCGAGAATCCCCCGCGCGGCGGCTTCGCGCGTCTGCCGGAGGAGCTCGCGCTCGCGAGCGGCCGTCCCGTCCTCTTCGTGCCCTATGCCGGCAGCTTCGAGACGATCGGCAAGCGCGTGCTGGTGGCCTGGAACCGCATGCGGGAGTCGACTCGCGCGGTCAACGACGCGATTCCGCTCCTTGCCAAGGCGGAGAAGGTCACCGTGCTCTCCATCAACCCCGTGCGCGGCGAGGATGCGGGCGACCTTCCCGGCGCCGACATCGCGCTCCATCTCGCGCGGCACGGCGTCAAGGCCGAAGCCTCCTACACCGTGGCCGAGGACATCGACGCGGGATCCGTGCTGCTCTCGCGCGCCGCGGACATCGGCGCCGACCTCATCGTCATGGGCTGCTACGGGCACTCGCGCACGCGCGAGCTCATCCTCGGCGGCGCCACGCGCGAGGTGCTGCACCACATGACCGTTCCGGTACTGATGTCGCACTGATCCCCGAGCGTCCGAGACGGGGACGGGCACCATGCCCAGGCTGAGGCACGTTCCGATCGACACCTACCGCGAGCCGGTGGCGTTCCTGCCGCGCCGGTCGAGCGTCTATCGCCCCGCGGATTTCCAAGCGCTCGGCAAGGTCGAGGTGACGGCCAACGGCCGGCACATCCTCGCGAGCCTCAATGTCGTCGATCACGAGGGGATGCTGGCGGCGGACGAGATCGGCCTGAGCGACGCCGCCTTCGCGCTGCTGGGCCTTCCCGAGGGTACCGAGGTCAGCGTCGAGCAGGCGACGCCGCCCGAGAGTCTCGATGCCGTCCGCGCCAAGATCGACGGAAGGGAGCTCGCGGCCGAGCAGCTCGAGGCCATCGTCCGCGACATCGCCGAGCTCAAATACTCGAAGATGGAGATCGCGGCTTTCCTCGTCTCCTCAGCGGCGTTCCTCACCACCGCCGAGATACTGGCGCTCACGCGCGCCATGGCCAATGTCGGCAACCGCCTCACCTGGGCGGACGAGATCGTCGTCGACAAGCATTGCATCGGCGGCATTCCCGGCAATCGCACCTCGATGATCATCGTGCCGATCGTCGCGGCGCACGGGCTCACGATTCCCAAGACCTCCTCGCGCGCGATCACCTCGCCCGCGGGCACGGCCGACACCATGGAGGTGCTGGCGCGCGTCGATCTCACGGGCGAGGAGATGCGCAGGGTGGTGGCCGCGGAGAGCGGCTGCCTCGTCTGGGGCGGCCACGTGAACCTCTCGCCGGCGGACGACGTCCTCATCGCGGTGGAGCGGCCCCTCAACCTCGATCCCAGCGGCCAGCTCGTCGCCTCGATCCTCTCGAAGAAGCTCGCCGCGGGCTCGACGCGTCTCGTGCTCGAGATCCCCGTCGGGCGCTTCGCCAAGGTGCGGAGCGCCGTCGAGGCCGCGCATCTCAAGAAGCTCTTCGAGTTCGTGGGCGACCAGATCGGGCTTACGATCGACGTCGTCATTGCGGATGGCGGCGAGCCCATCGGACGCGGCGTCGGACCGATGCTCGAGGCGCGCGACGTGATGCAGGTGCTGGAGCGCGCGCCGGACGCGCCTCGCGACCTCCGAGAGCGCGCCCTGCTGCTCGCGGGCCGCATCCTCGAATTCGACCCCGCGCTGCGCGGCGGCAAGGGCGCGGCGCGCGCGCAGGAGCTTCTGGATTCCGGTGCGGCACTCGCGAAACTCAACCGGATCGTCGCGGCGCAAGGGCCGGCGCCGGAAAACGGGGGGCTCGGCCACCTGGTTCGCGAGATCCCCGCCGAGACGGACGGCACCGTCGCCGCAATCCGCTGCGACCGTATCGCCAGGATCGCGCGTCTCGCGGGCGCGCCCACCGACAAGGGCGCCGGCATCGACCTTCTCAAGAAGTCCGGCGATGCCGTCGAGCGCGGCGAGCCGCTCTATCGGATTCACGCGGCGCTGCCGGCCGATTTCAGATTCGCTACCCAGGCCGCGGAAAAAGACAACGGCTATCGACTGGCGCCGGTCGGCGCGGGCTGACCGCCCGCGGGCTCAATTCCAGCGGCGGACGCGGCCCACGTCGACGTGGACGAAATCGGAAGCGGGATAATAGCCGACCCCGCCGCCCGCGAGATCGAGCGCCGCCGCGCGGACGTCGCGGAGCGCGCGGCCGGGCACGCGAATGTCGATCGCCATCCCGTCCATGTGAAGGCTGTGGCTCGCGACGCCCTCGGAGTGCGCGTGCAGCATAGCGTTGGTGCGCGGCGAGCGGTAGCCGGAGATGACCTGCACGGGCTCGCCCGTGCCGAGCTTCTGCCGGAGCCGCACCAGGAGATCGAGCAGGCGCCGGTCGATCGGATGGACGTCGCCGGTGCGGAAATCGCGCAGCACCGTATCGATGCGCTTCAGCGCGTCCGGAACGTAATCGCCGCCGGCCCAATAGACGGCGTCGAGGGATTCGCCGGTGTGAAGATTGTGGAAGGAGAGCCGCCGCCGATCGTCGCTCCGCGGCACCGCGATGGCAGGCCGCGCCAGCGCCGAGGCGAGCGCGGAAATTCCCAACAGCATCACCTGGCGGCGCCCGCGCTTCGTCCTATCCACGATTCCGTCCTCGTCGCCCGTTTCCTTGGCAAAGCCCGGATATCATCGCCGCGGATAAAAAAGCAATGAGAAGCAGCGCGCTCAGCCGGCCGGACAGCCGGTTTCCAGCTTCTCACCCGCGATGCTGGCGGCGGTTCCCGTTGTCTCTATGGACGATAGCGCCGCCATCAGACGCTCGTCGCGGCCGTAGGCGTCGTCGCGGAATTGGACGGTCCCATCGGCGTTAACGAATGCCGTCAGGTAGAGGATGTAGACGGGCACGGTCTCGCGGAGATCGACGCGGCGCGTCGTTCCCGCAGCGATCGCCTCGTCAATGGCTGCGATGGTCCAGCCTTCACCGAGGAGCGCGAGCGCCAGCGGCTTTATCGCCTCGACGCGGATGCAGCCGTGGCTCAGCATCCGCTTGGACCGCGCGAAGAGCGCGCGGCCGGGCGTGTCGTGAAGATAGACGTCGAAGGGGTTGGGCAGCTCGAGCTTGATGCGGCCGAGGGCGTTCCAAGGACCGGGCTCCTGCTGCAGCCGTCCGCCGCCGAGCTCGACATAGTGGTTGTGCGCGAGATAGTTGGGATCGCGCCGCACCTTCGGCATGATCTCCTTGCGCACGATCGAGGTCGGCACCTTCCAGGGCGGATTGAACAGCACGAATTCCGCCCGCGCCCTCAGGACCGGCGTCGGGTGGATGGGCGCGCCCACGATGACGCGGCTCACGATCTCGGGGTTGTCGTTGCGATAGAAGGTGAGCGTCGCCGCGGCGGCGTTGACGACGATCCGCGTCGCGGGCCAATCCCTCGGCATCTCGCGCCAGCGCTCGAGCGCGACGCGGATCCGCGCGACGCGGTCGGCGGCGCTCGCGTCGAGCGCGGCGAGCGTCGCGACGCCGACGCGGCCGTCGACGTCGAGACCGTGCCGGGCCTGGAAGCGCTTCACGGCCTCCTTCACCGGCGCATCGAAATCGTCGCCCTCCGCGAGTGCCGCCGGCAGATCGCCTTCCGCCGCAAGGCGAGCGCGCAGGGCGCGGACCCGCGGACCGTTCTCGCCGGGCTCGATCTTGCCGCCATCGAGCGTCTTCCAGCCGCCGGCCTCGGCGAGCGCCCGATAGCGCGCGAGCGCCGTCCGCAGGCGCGCATAATCGTCCCCGCCGGGTCGAAGGCTGCTCGCGATCCCCGCGATGTCCCGAGACTGAGCGAGGCGGCCGAGCACCGCGCCTGCATCGAAGCTCGGGCGGGGCAGCGCCCAATCCTGCTCGATGGTTGCCGGGTCCACCTGTCCCTGCGCCAAGGCGCGGGCGTAGGCGAGGAAGCGGTCGCTCGAGAGCAGCTCGCGCTCGGCCGCGGAGCGCGCGGGATCGGCGAGCGCCGCCGCGAGCAATCCCGCCCGCAGGCTCTCGGGATCGATCCCGTCGGCGGCGGCGTCCGCGAGCGCGCTCGCCAGCGCCTTCGCGAGCGCCGGCTGTCCCGTCCAGATCGGTTGAAAGCCGCGCTCGCGATACCCGAACCAGAGGCCCGCACGATCGAGCTGCTGCCCCGCCACGACCAAGGGCGCGGGGTCTTCGAGCTTGGCCCGGATCTCCGCGGCGAGATCGGCCGCGCGCGCGGGCAGGACGCCGAGCGCGGCCAGGACCATCGCCACGAGGATCGTCTGAAGGCGGATGATGCAATCCGGGATCGAAATCATCGCGTGCAGATGCTGCCGAAAATCCCACAAATGCTCGTTGAGGTGGATCAAGGCGATGCCAGGGCCGCGACCGCCCTTGCCACGATCTCCGAGGGTGCCGCGGAGACCTCGACGGTCACCGCCCGTTCCTCCGGGCCCGGAGGCTCGAGGGCCCCGTATTGGCTCGAGAGCAAGGCGGGCGGCATGAAATGGCCGCGGCGCTGCTCGAGGCGGCTCCGGATGAGCGCCTCCGAGCCCGCGAGAAAGACGAAGCGCACTCCGGGACAGCCCTGCCGGAGCCGGTCGCGATAGGCGCGCTTCAAGGCGGAGCAGGCGACGACGGCGCCTTCACCTTCGCGATCGAGGCGCGCGAGCTCCGCCGCGATCCGGTCGAGCCAGGGCCAGCGATCGGCGTCGCCGAGCGCCTCGCCGCGCCGCATCTTCTCGACGCTCTCGGGCGCATGGAAGCGGTCGCCCTCGATGAATTCGACGCCGAGCGCCGCTGCCAGCCTCTCGCCGACGGTGGTCTTGCCCGCGCCGGCAACGCCCATCACCACGATCGCCGTCATTCCGCGCGGTCGATGTGGAAGCGGCCCTTGCGGTCGACCCGCTCGAAGCCGTGTGCGCCGAAGGTGTCGCGCTGGAGCTGAAGAAGGCTCGCGGAGGAGTGCTCCGCGCGCAATCCGTCGTAATAGGCGAGCGCGGAGGCGAGCGCGGGAACCGGCACGCCGAGGCTCGTAGCACTCGCGGCCGTGCGGCGCCACGCCTGCAGCCGGGGCGTCACCGCCTCTCGCAAGCCCGGCGCCAGCAGCAATCGGGAGGGACCGGCGCGCAAGGCCGCCGCGATGGGATCGAGGAGCGCGCCGCGGATGATGCAGCCCGCGCGCCAGATCTCCGCGAGCTCCGCGAGATCGCCGGTAATCCCATGCGGCTCTGCCGCTGCGCGCAGCAAGGCGAAGCCCTGGTCGTAGACGGCGATCCGGGCGGCGAGCAGCGCCTCGCCCAGCTCCTGCGGCACGGGCGGCGCCGCCGCGACCGGGGCCGCGGCAAGCGCGCCGGGAGCGGAGGGCTCGCGAAGCGCCGAGAGCGAGCGCGCTTCCACCGCCTCGATCAGGGTCGGCACGGGCACCCCGAGCTCGAGCGCCTCGATCGCGGCCCAGCGTCCGGTTCCCTTCTGCTCCGCGCGGCCGACCACGATCTCCATGATCGGCAGGCCGGTGCCGCGGTCCCGCGCGCGGAGAATCTCGGCGGTGATCTCCAGGAGATAGCAGGCGCCGAGGCCGCGGTTCCATTGCGCGGCGCTCGCGGCGATCTCCGGCCATGCCGCGCCGGTAGCCGTCCGCAGCAGGAACACGGCCTCCGCGATGAGCTGCATCTCCGCATACTCGATGGCGTTGTGCACCATCTTCGCGAAATGCCCCGCGCCTGCACTTCCGAAATGGGCGAGGCAGGGCTTCCCTCCCGCAAGCGCCGCCACTTGCCGCAGCAGCGGCGAGATGCGCTCGAAGCCCGCGGCATCGCCGCCCGTCATGATGGAGGCGCCGTGCCGCGCGCCGGTCTCGCCGCCGGAGATGCCGATCCCGAGGAAGCCGATCCCGCGCGCCGCGAGCGCCGCCGCACGGCGCTCGCTGTCGCGGAAATGCGAGTTCCCGCCATCCGCGAGAAGCGCGCCCGCGGGCAAGAGGGCGGAGAGGCGCGCTATCGCGTCGTCGACGGGCTCGCCAGCCTTGACCATGAGGAGCACGGTGCCGGGCTTCTCGAGCGACGCCGCGAAGGCTTCCGGCGTCGCGGCGATGCCGGGGACGCCCGCGGCCGCGGCCTCGGCCCGCGCTTCCGTCCAGGGATCGTAAGCGGCGACGGCGACGCCCTTCTCCGCGAGCTGCAGCGCAAGGCTGCGTCCCATCACGCCGAGTCCGAAAATGCCGATTGCCGCGCCCATGACTCCTCGTGCCCATCGAAGCGGAGCGCACCCTAGCGCAGCGCTGCGGCCCGAGCAAAGCGCGGCGGATTGACCGCTCTCCGCTTCCACACCATGATCCCGCCCGCAAGAAAATACCGGGAGCCACCATGCCTAAGAACGACCGCGAGCCCACGATCGTCAAAGCCGAGATGATCAAGCCGACCTATGACTGGAAGCGCCCCCTGGCCGCTCCCGGCCACGGCGCGGTCGACTTCGAGGAGCGCGTGAATTTCCGCCGCCTGCACGACTATCGCCTCGCGCGGGCGCGGGCTGCGCTCGCGCGCTCCGGGCTCGGCGCCCTCCTCTGCTTCGACAACAACAACATCCGCTACATTTCCAGCACCGCGATCGGGGAGTGGTCGCGGGACAAGATGACGCGCTATGCGCTGCTCTGCGGCAACACCGAGCCCTATGTCTGGGATTTCGGCTCGGCGGCGAAGCACCATCGCCTCCACGCGCCTTGGCTCCCGCAGGATCACTGCCGCGCGGGGATGCTGGGCCTGCGCGGCACGGTGCCGCCCGACCACGGCCTCGTCGAGAATGCCGTCAAGGAGATCAAGGGGCTCCTCAAGGAGAACGGCGTCTCGGGCATGCCCTTGGGCGTCGATCTCGTGGAGCCGCCGGTGCTCTTCGAGCTGCAGCGGCAGGGGATCGAGGTGCGGGACTGCCAGCAGGTCATGCTGGACGCGCGCGAGATCAAGAGCATCGACGAGATCATGCTCCTCAACATGGCCGCGAGCATGGTCGACGGCACCTACCAGACCATCGCCGAGCACCTGAAGCCCGGCGTGCGCGAGAGCGACATCGTGGCGCTCGCGAACAAGCGGCTCTACGAGCTGGGATCCGACGACGTCGAGGCGATCAACGCCGTCTCCGGCGAGCGCTGCAGCCCGCATCCCCACAACTTCACGGACCGCGTGCTGCGGCCGGGCGACCAGGCCTTCTTCGACATCATCCAGGCCTTCATGGGCTATCGCACCTGCTATTACCGCACGCTCAACGTGGGCCGCGCGACGGACTCGCAGAAGGACGCCTACAAGCGCGCGCGGGAATGGATCGACGCCGCGATCCACACCATCCGGCCCGGCGTCACCACGGACAAGGTCGCGAAGCTCTGGCCCAAGGCGACGGAGTTCGGCTTCACCGACGAGATGGAGGCTTTCGGCTTGCAATTCGGCCACGGCCTCGGCATGGCGCTCCACGAGCGCCCGATCATCAGCCGCCTCGTCTCGCTCGAGCATCCGCTCGAGCTCAAGGAGGGCATGGTCTTCGCGCTCGAGACCTATTGCCCCGCGAGCGACGGCTA
>DATKNV010000203.1:0-6588 GCA_035541215.1 Allostellaceae bacterium
AAGATAGGCGCGAGGGGTGGGCTCGCGCAAGCGGGAGCGGAGCCACTATGCTGGGGGCTCGATCCCTGGCCCAGGAGCAATCCCCATGAGCATCGAGCAACGCCTCAAGGAGCTTAAAATCACCCTCGCCCCGGTGGGAAAGCCCATGGGGAGCTACGTCCATGCAAAGCGCGTCGGCAACCTCCTCTATCTCGCGGGCAAGGGGCCGCTTTACCCCGACGGCAAGATGCCCAAGGGGAAGCTCGGCGCGGGCATGAGCGTCGAGGAGGGCTATCGCCACGCGCGCCAGGTGGGGCTCGTGCTGATCGCCGCCATGAAGGAGGCGCTCGGCGGCGATCTCGACCGGGTCGCCGACATCGTCAAGGTCCTGGGAATGGTGAACGCCGCGCCCGATTTCGAGGATCACCCCAAGGTGATCAACGGCTGCTCCGACCTCTTCGTGGAGGTCTTCGGCGAGCACGGCCGCCACGCGCGCTCCGCCGTGGGCATGAGCTCGCTCCCGGCGGGCATCCCCGTGGAGATCGAGGTCATCGTCGCCGTGAAATAGCGGAGCTCAGCTCCGCCGCGGCAGCCGCTCGAGCGCGGTCGCCCACTCGCGCGCGCGCCCGGTCCAGTCATAGGCCGCGCGCGCATGGGCGCGCTCCCGAGCGACGATCGACTCGAATTCCTGCGGCTTCTGCCGCGCCGTCTCCGCCACGGCGATGGTGAGCCGCGCGAAGTCGCGCACCATGCGCATCGAATCCTGCGACACCTCCATGGTGAAGGCGAAGCCCGCCGTGGTCTCCGGCAGCGCGCCGAGCTTCGTCGTCAGCAGCAGCGCCCCCGCCGCCATCGCCTCCATCGCGGCGATGCAGGAGGTCTCCGCGAAGACGTTGGGATAGGCGAGGATGTCGGCGGCGCCGAGCGCCTCGGCGAGCTCCGCCTGCGGCAACGAGCCCACATACTCGACCCCCGGCAGCGCGCGGGCGAGGTCGTAGAGCACGCCGTACTCGTCCGCATCCCCGGTGACCTGATAGACGCCCATGCTCGAGAACACCTGGAGCCGCGCGCCCGGTATCGCCTTGGCGATCGCGGGGAAGGCCGACAGCAGCAGCCAGAGGCCGCGGAAGGGCGTGCTCGTGTAGAAGAGCACCGGCGGCTCGCCCGTCAGGAAGAAGGGCTCGCGCCGGCGCTCCAGCCGCTGGAAGGGCGGCGAGACCGCATTCCGCACGATGGTGATGCGCTCGGGCCTGATGCCGAAGGCCTGCGCGTAGCTGCGTGCCTGCCACTCGCTCACGAGGAAGAATCCGTCCCAGGCGAGACGCTCGTTCACGTCCTTGAGGGCGGCGATCGCGGATTGATCCGCCGCGTGCTGCGACCAGAGGACGAGACGAGATTTGACCCCGGCCGCGCGGAGCTGCTTCCCCATGGCGCCGTTCAGCACCACCACGGCGTCGCGGCTGCTGAGATGCGCCGGGTCGATCCCGGCGGCGAAGCTCGTACAGCGGACGCCCGCGTAGTCGCCGGGGGCGGCCGTGTTGTTGAGCAATGCCACCTCGTGCCCCTGCTCCGCGAGGCTCGTCGCGAGATAGCAGAGCGCGGATTGGCTGCCGCCCAAGGGCCGCTCCCGGGGCGTGAGCGGCGTGTAGTCCCAGGGAATGGGGTCGATGAATGCAATTTTCATGGGCCGCCGCTCGCTTCGGGTGCGGGAGAACTAAGCGACCGCGCGGTGATTGGCAATGGGGCGCGTTGGCGCCGCTCGATCGAAGATTCGGTCTGGCGGCATTCGATTCATTCGCTATAAGAGGCGCCATGGCGACGATCCCCGAAGTGCTCAACACGGCGCTCGAGCATCACCGTGCCGGCCGGCTCGACCAGTCGGAGGCGCTTTACAAGTACATCCTCGCGCGGATGCCCGCCCATCCCGATGCGCTGCACCTGCTGGGGATGGCGGCGCACCAGCGGGGACGGCACCAGGAGGCCTTCGCCCTCATCCAGCGCGCGATCCAGAGCAACGGCACCGTTCCGGAATATTTCGACCATCTGGGCGTGGTGCTGATCTCGCTCGGGCGCTACGAGGAGGCGATCGGCACGATCCGGCACGCGCTCGGCATGCAGGAGAACCGCCCCAATACCTGGATCGCCTTGGGCCGCGCGCAGATGAGCCTCGGACGGGTCCAGCGCGCGCTCGACAGCTTCAAGAAGGCGCTGGAGATCGATCCCGAGAACGTCGACGCGCTCTCCAATCTCGGCGTTTGCTACTACGAACTCGAGCGGCTCGAGGAGGCGAAGGAGAAGTTCCAGGCGGCGCTCGCGCGCAACACCAACATCGCCGCGATCTGGAACAACATGGGCGCGATCCAGATCGAGCAGGGCGACGCCGACGCCAGCGTCGAGGCGTATGAGGAGGCGATCCGGCGCGATAGCGGCTACTCCCAGGCCTACTGCAACCGGCTCATGAACGAGCAGTACCGGCCGGTGGTGACGCCGGAGAAGCTCCTGGAGCTCAGCATCGGCTGGGACAAGCTCTATTCGCCGCAGCCCGTGCCGCAGCTCCCGGCGCGCCCCCGCAATCCCGGCGAGCCCATCCGCGTGGGCTTCGTCTCGCCCGATCTCTGCCGCGCGCCCGTCGGATACTTCATCTGCGGCATGCTGCGCTTCCTCGACCGGCGCGAGATCGTGCCCTTGATCTACTCGACGACGCCGCGCGTCGACGACCTCTCCGTGGACATCAAGCGCCACACGGCGCTCTGGCGCGACGTGCGCGCCTTCTCCGACGACAAGCTCCTGACCTCGATCCGCGCGGATCAGGTGGACGTGCTCTTCGACCTCGCGGGGCACACCAAGGGGAACCGGCTCCGCGTCTTCGCGCGGCGGGCGGCGCCGGTGCAGGTGACATGGGCGGGCTACGTCGGCACCACCGGGATCGGCGCCATGGACTACATCATCGGCGACCGCTGGCAGATCCCCGAGGATTTCGAGCGGTTCTATACCGAGCGCGTGCTGCGCATGGAGCACGACTACGTCTGCTACGAGCCGCCGCCCTATTCGCCGCCGGTGGGGCCGCTCCCGGCGGAGCGCAACGGCTACGTCACCTTCGGCGGCTTCCACAACGTCGGCAAGGCGGGCGCGCTCTCGGTCTCGACCTGGGCCAAGGTGCTGCACGCGGTGCCGGGCTCGAAGCTGATCCTCACCTACAAGAAGCTCAACGACCCCGTGGTCGAGGTGCGGCTGCGCAAGCGCTTCGACGAGGCCGGCATCGCGCGCGAGCGCGTCATCGTCGAGGGCTCGACGCCGCATTGGGCCCTGCTCAACCGCTACAACGACGTCGACATCGGCCTCGACAGCCGGCCCTATAGCGGCGGCCTGACCACGCTCGAGGCGATGTGGATGGGAGTGCCGGTGGTGACGACGCCCGGCCGCACCTTCGCGGGACGGCATTCGCTCACCCACCTCGCCAATGCCGGCGTCCCCGAGCTCGCGGCATCCGACGAGGAGGGCTACGTCAAGCTCGCGGCCGAGCTCTCGAGCGATCTGCCGCGCCTTGCGGAATATCGCCGCACGCTCCGGCCGCGCCTCGTCGACAGCCCGATCATGAACCCGCGCGCCTTCGCGCGGGAGTTCACGGCGCTGATGCAGCGGATCGTGAAATCGGGCTGAGCCTCAGGGGCTCCGCCAGGAGGCCCAGGCGAGCGTCGCCATGAACAAGAGCGCCGCCGCGATCGCCGCGATGAGATAGGCGTGTTCGCCGCTGGACATCGGCTTCCTCCGAGCATTGCGCGATGCGCGGAAGGGTGAAGCGCCGCAACCCTTGGGTCGTTGATCTAGATCAAATCCCGCCGCTACCGCGTCGCCGTCAGCGTCTCCTGGGCATGGCGGTCGGCGCCGGAGGGGAGGGGGCCGTCGCGGTCGGCGAGCCAGGCCGCCACGTCCTTGCGCACGAGCGAGGCATCGAGGTCGCGCAGCAGCATGTGATAGCCGTTGGGATAGAAGGCGACCCGCCGCTGCTCGTCCGCCGGCAGCGCCGCCAGGAAGCGGCGCGTCGGCTCCTTCGGGATGACCTCGTCGCGATCGCCGTAAAGGAACAGCATCGGCGCGCGGAGGTGGGGCGCCGCCGCCGCCGCGTCGTCCATGAGGTCGACGAGCCCCTTGATGGCGGCGACCCGCGTCGCCTTGATCACGAGGGGATCGCGGGAGAGCGCGCGCAGCATCTCCGTGTTGTCGGAGGGCTTGATGTGGAGCCCCTCTCCCGTGAGGGTCATGCCGGGGACGACGCCGTCGGCGAGCCAGAGCGCCGCGCGCTCGAGCGCCGTCATGCTGCTGCGGCCCCAGACCGCGGGTGCCACGACCACGAGCGCGTCCGCGGCCGGGGGCGGCGTGCCCTCGGCGCCGGTCGCGGCGACGATCGCGATCGCGCCGCCCATGCTCTCGCCGAGGATGACGAGGGGGCGGCCGGGATAGCGCTGCCGCAGCAGCGCCGAGACCTCCTGGACATCGAGGGCGAGGCGCTGGGCGCCGACCCAGCCGCCGCGGTTCGGCGCCTCGCCGAAGCCGCGCTGGTCGTAGGCGTAGGTTGCGATCCCCAGCTTCGTCCAATCCTCCGCCGGCTCCGCAAAGGCGCTCGAATAGTCGTTGAAGCCGTGGAGCGCGAGAATGACCGCCTTGGTCTCGCCCTCGGGCCGCCAGGCCCTGAGCGGCAGCGCCGCGCCGTCGTCGGCGACGAACTCGGTCGCGGTCAGACGCGGTGCGAGCGAGCCCGGCGGCGCCGGCGGCGGGGAGAGCGGCGGCGCCGCGCAAGCGCCGAGCAGCAGCGCCGCGGCGAGCACGGCGAGGCCGAGCGCCCGCTTCATCGCGCTCTCCCGGTGAGCTGGAGGAAGATGTCCTCGAGATCGGTCTCCTCGCTCTTGATGTCGCGGACGGCGAGGCCCGCGGCCTGGATTGCCGCCAGAACCGGCGCCAGCGTCGTCGCGCTCTGGCGGTAATGGAGGAGCAGCCGGTCCGGCGCCGCCAGCGAGAGACCCAGCGCCGCGAGCGCCGGCGGGAGCGCCGCGAGCGGCTGCGCCAGCAGGAAGGTCAGCGTCTTCGCGTCGATCCGGCCCACCAGCGCCTCCGTCGTGTCGCAGGCGACGACGCGGCCCTTGTCGATGATCGCGATCCGCTCGCAGAGTGTCTCCGCCTCCTCGAGATAGTGCGTCGTGAGGAGGATCGTGGTCCCGGCGGCGTTGAGCTGGCGCACGAGATCCCAGAGCTGGCGGCGGAGCTCCACGTCGACCCCCGCGGTCGGCTCGTCGAGCACCAGCACCGGCGGCGCATGCACCATCGCCTTGCCGATCATGAGGCGCCGCTTCATGCCGCCGGAGAGCGTGCGCGAATAGGCGTCCGCCTGCGGCAGCAAGGCGAGCGACGCCAGGATCGCCTCGGTGCGGCGCTCGGATTTGCGCACGCCGTAGAGGCCCGCTTGCAAGTCCAGAAGCTCGCGCGGGGTGAAGAAGGCGTCGATGTTGAGCTCCTGCGCCACGACCCCGATCGCCGCCCGCGCCTGGCGCGGCTCGCGCTCGGCGTCGATGCCCCAGATGCGGACATCGCCCGCGGTCTTGATGACGAGGCCCGCGAGGATGTTGATGAGCGTCGACTTCCCCGCCCCATTGGGACCGAGCAGCCCGAAGATCGCGCCGCGGGGGATCTCGAGGTCGACGTTATCGAGCGCGAGCTTGTCCGGCTGCCGGTTGCTGCCGCGGTAGATCTTCGTGAGCCTTTTCACCTCGACCGCGAGCGCGGGGCCGACGGCGTCGCTCGCGGCCGCTGCTGGAGGAGAGCGCGTGAGGGGGTCGTTCACCAGCGTCTCATTGATTGTGCTGCCGCAATCGGTATCATCCGCGCGCACTCCTCTCAAGAGCGGACCCCAAGGCGATGCAGCCATTCGAGACCATCTATGTGGAGAGCGATACCGTTGCCTGCAACGGCGGCGGCGGCGCGCTCGGTCATCCCAAGGTTTATCTGAACCTCGGGCCGGAGGGGAAGATCGAGTGCCCCTACTGCTCGCGCCTCTTCATCCACGTCTCCAAGCGCGGCGAGGCCAAGGCCGCGCGCGCCTCTTGAAGAAGCCGCGCCACGTCTATCTGATCGACGGCTCGGGGTTCATCTTCCGCGCCTATCACGCCCTGCCGCCGCTCACCACCAGCGGCGGGGTGCCCACGGGCGCGGTGGCCGGGTTCGTGCAAATGGTAGCCCGCCTGCTCGATGAAACCGAGGCCTCCCATGTGGCGGTGATCCTTGATGCCGGGCGGCACACCTTCCGCAACGAGATTTACCCGGCCTACAAGGCCCACCGCCCGCCCGCGCCGGAAGACCTGATTCCGCAGTTCCCGCTGGTGCGCGAGGCGGTGCGGGCCATGAACGTGGCCTGCATCGAACAGGATGGCTTCGAGGCCGACGATCTAATCGCCACCTATGCCCGCCTGGGCGTGGAGGCCGGGTTCGAGGTGACGGTGGTGTCCTCCGACAAGGACCTGATGCAACTGGTCGGCCCCGGCGTCAGCCTGTGGGATCCGCTCAAGAACAAGCCCATCGGCGCCGCCGAGGTGATGGAGAAGTTCGGCGTCGCGCCCG
>DATKNV010000204.1:0-3252 GCA_035541215.1 Allostellaceae bacterium
GGCCGAGGGCAATGTCGCGATCCGCGTGCGCGAGAGCGAGGAGAAGGACGCGGTCGAGGTCGCCGGACGCGGCGAGCTCCAGCTCGGCGTCCTCATCGAGACCATGCGGCGCGAGGGTTTCGAGCTCTCGATCTCGCGCCCGCGCGTCCTCTTCAAGAGCGATCCCGAGACGGGCCAGCGCCTCGAGCCCATCGAGGAGGTGCTCGTCGACGTCGACGAGGAGTATTCCGGCGTCGTCGTCGACAAGATCTCGCGCCGCAAGGGCGAGCTTCGGGACATGCGGCCTTCGGGCGGAGGCAAGGTGCGGCTCGCCTTCCTCGCGCCCACGCGCGGCCTCATCGGCTATCAGGGCGAGTTCCTGACCGACACGCGCGGCACCGGAATCATGAGCCGTCTCTTCCACGGCTATGCGCCCTACAAGGGCCCGGTCGAGGGCCGCCGCACGGGCGTGCTGATCTCGACCGCGGACGGCGCAGCCGTCGCCTATGCGCTCTGGAACCTCGAGGATCGCGGCCCGATGTTCATCACGCCGGGGACGCAGGTCTACGAGGGCATGATCGTGGGCCAGCACACGCGCGACAACGACCTCGAAGTGAATCCCATCAAGGGGAAGCAGCTCACGAACATCCGCACCACCGCCAAGGACGAGGCGGTGCGGCTGACGCCGCCCATTCAGATGACGCTCGAGCAGGCGATCGCCTACATCGCCGACGACGAGCTCGTGGAGGTGACGCCGAAATCGGTGCGGCTCAGGAAGCGTCTGCTCGATCCCAACGCGAGGAAGCGCGCGCAGCGCGCCGCCGAGGCCGAAGCGGGCTGAGCCGCTCGCGCGCATTTTCGAGGGTTATCTCTAAACTCCCCTATAAATTGTCTTCGGGGTATCCGGCTCTCCGTGCGATAGATGCACGGTTGCGGCGGGATTGCGCGCGCAATCCGCCCGCCAGCGTCTTGCGAGCGAGAGATGTCGAGCGCCGAAAAGCGAGCACAGCTGTTATCGGGTCTTCTCGCCCAGCGCGGCGAGGCCGCGCCGGCAAAGCGCGAGGCGGTCGCGCCGCCGCGGCCCTCCGAGGTGATTCGCTTCGACGAGCGGCGCGCCGAAGCCGCCTCCGTCCTCTACAGCAAGGGTGCTGCGACCGCCGAGACCTTCCGGCCCGCGCAGTGGACGTTCGACAAGGAAGCGCAGCCCGCCGCGGCGCCGAGCGCGCCGCGGGCAAGACGCATCAATCTCGTCGCGGTCTTCGGCTGTCTCGCGCTCGCGGTCTCGACGGGGCTCTTCGTCCTCTCGCGGCTCGAGCCCGGCACGCCCGGGGCGGTTTCGACGGTGCCCGCGGCGGCGCCCAGTGTTGCAGCCGTATTGCCGCAGCCGCGCGCCGAGGCGCCGATGCCGGCCTCGCCGCCGCCGGCCGTCGCAGCTCCCGAGCCTCCGGCGACGCCCGCGGCCGCTGCCGCTCCGCCTCCGCAGCCCGCGCCGCCGGCGCCCGTTGAGACCGCGGCCGTCGCGGCTGCGCCCGAGCCGGCGCCGCCCGCGGCGAGTCCGTCGCCCGCGGCGAGTCCGCCGCCGGCCGATCCGCAGGAGATCGCGGGGCTGGTCGCGCGCGCGGACGAGCTTCTGGGCACCGGCGACGTGGTCTCGGCGCGGCTCTTCTATCAGCGCGCGGCGGAGCTCGGCAGCGGACCCGCCGCGACCGCGGTCGGACAGACCTACGACCCGCTCTTCCTGGAAGTCGCGCGCGTTCGCGGCGTGCGCGGCGATGCCCGGGCGGCGGCAGAGTGGTACCGCAAGGCGATCGCGCTCGGCGACCGGCAAGCGGAAATCCGGCTCCGGCGATTGGAGGGAAAGCCGCCGGGCTGAGCGGAACAGGGGTTTTACGGGCAAACGGGCGGCCTCCCGCCCAAGAGCGGAGCAGAACATGACAGCGCGGATTTCCCGGATCTCGCTCGGCGCGGCGATGCTGACGCTGGCGGCGCTTCCGGCCGGAGCGGAAACGGTCGTCGAGCGCGCCAATCGCGGCCTCGTCGAGATCGCCACCGGCAGCACCTTCGGCACCGATGCCCGCATGGTCGAGGACCTCGCGGACCTCCTCGACGACGGCGCCACGCGCCGCATCGTGGCGATGATCGGCAAGGGCTCGCAGCAGAACCTCTTCGATCTCAAGGTGCTCCGCGGCATCGACGTCGCCGTCGTGCAGTGGGACGTGCTCGAGAACGCGCGGGCCGAGAAGCGCCCGCCCGGCATCGAGTACGTGACCTACATCGCGAAGCTCTACAACGAGGAATTCCACCTCCTCGCGCGGCCGGAGGTGAAGACCCTCGCGGACCTCGCGGGGAAGAAGGTCAATCTCGGCGTCCCCGGCGACGGCACCGCCTTCACCGGCGCCAAGATCCTGGCGGCGAACAAGGTGAAGGCGCAGGTCACCTCCTATCCGCTGCCGGTCGCATTCGACAAGCTCAAATCCGGCGAGATCGCGGCGATTGCCTATGTCGCGGCGAAGCCCGCGCCGCTCTTCGCGCTGGTGCGGCCGCAGGACGGGCTCCATCTCGTGCCGATCCCGCTCAAGCCCGAGATGGCCCAGAGCTACGTCCCCGCGCGCTTCACCGCCGAGGACTATCCGGACCTCGTCTCCGGCAGCGCTCCGGTCGACACGGTCGCCGTCGGCGCGGTGCTGGTCGCCGCGAACCTCGCGCCTGAATCCGAGCGCAACCGGAACGTCGCCAATTTCGTCGACGCCTTCTTCACGCAGTTCCCGAAGCTCTTGGAGCCCGGCCATCATCCCAAATGGAACGAGGTCAACCTCGCGACCGAGCTCCCGAATTGGCGGCGCTATGCTCCCGCGGAGGCCTGGATCCGCAGGAACGGCGGCGCTGCCGCCCCTGCGACGGTGACGGACCAGCAGCTCCGCGACATCTTCGCGAAGTTCCTCGACGAGCGCACGCGCGCGAGCGGCGCCACGCTGACGGCGCAGCAGAAAGAGGATCTCTTCGGTCAATTCAAGCGCTGGCAGGAGGGCAAGACGCGATGATGCCGCTGGTACGCTCGACCCTGTTCCTCGCGGGCGCCGCGCTTGCGGCGTCCTGGACGATCGGCGCCCATGCCGTGGAGCCGCAGCCCAAGCCCAAGCGCGGCGGCATCCTCGAGTTCTCCGTGGAGTCCGAGCCCGGGAACTACGACTGCCACGCCAACGTCTCCTTCGCCTTCGTGCATCCGGTGGCGCCGCACTACTCGACGCTGCTCAAGTTCGACGGCGCCAACTA
>DATKNV010000205.1:0-26949 GCA_035541215.1 Allostellaceae bacterium
CATCGAGCCTACTTGATACTTGCGCGGCGACGGGCTTCCTGTGTGACTGTCGGATCGGAATGCGCCCTTCATTCCTTGATCGATTTCGACCGAGCCGTCGCGCATCCGGAAAGCAAATATGGAAATCCAGGTGGAATGCCGTCCCAATGAAGTCGGAGAGGAGACCCCCTCTCGCCTGATGCTGGACGGACGCGTGCTCGAGGTCGCGGACGTGATCGATCGTTGGCTCGCCCGAGACCATCGTTATTTCAAGGTACGAACTGCGGACGGGGCCATCTACATCTTGCGTCACGACGAGCCGTCGCAGCGCTGGGAGCTCATGATGTTCGAATCGCCGCCCAGAGTTCGCCCGACGGGCGCGATCGTCCACTGAAGGAAATCGTGAAGTCAGGTCGGTGCGTTTTTCGAGACCTGCTACGGGTCCGCGGGCGGCTCACCCGCGGCCGCGGAGCGAGCGCTCCAATTGATCGAGCAAGCCGAGCTGTCCCTTGATGATCTTGCGCCGAGCGGCCGTCAAATCGAACCAGCCCGCTCGATCGATCTCGGGGAATTCCCGCATTCGTCCGGATTTGGGCGGCCACTCCAAGGAGAAGGTATTGCTGGCAATCCTATCCGGATCGCAGTCGCCTTCGACCGCCCAGGCATGAATGATTTTACCGCTGGGCTGACGGACGGGAGTTAGGGCGCGGAGATGCCCGTCGGGAACGCAGCCGGTTTCTTCCTCGAACTCTCGCCTTGCGACGGCGAGCAGATCCTCGTCCGGCTCCGCCTCCCCCTTCGGAATCCCCCAGGCACCGATGTCCTTCTTCGCCCAGAACGGGCCGCCGGGATGCACCAGAAACACCTCGAGGGCATCGCCTCGGATGCGGTACAGCAGCAAACCGGCGCTTTGCTTGCGCATGGATCCATCGAGACCGAAAGAAGTGCCAGCCCAAAGGCGCCGGCCGTCGTGTCAGCGGCCGGCGCTCTCGATAATGATCGGGGGCTCCGCATCGTTCCAGCCCGTCACGGTACCCGCCCATTCCCGGATCGCCTTGGCTTCCGCCGCTGTCACGAGCAACTCGCTCTGCCCCAGGAGTTCCAGCATGGGTCCCAGCGCGGCCGGAGCATCGACACGAGCTCGCGCGGAATCCCACCAGAGCGACGAACTACGCCCCGGGTTGATCGAAATCCGGCAGACGCGGTCGAGCGAGGATGACTGACCGGTCTCTGTCATACCTGCAACTCCCCCATTTCGTTAGAGGAATGCCACGCATGTGAACGGGCTCATCGCCTCCGCAGAATTGCGCTCACCATGAAGGCCCGCTGGCCCCCACCGCATTGAGGCAGATCAAAACGCCGCGGGCCGCATCGGATTTGAGCTGTATCAACGGCCAGACCACGCCGGCGCGCATAATGCCTTCGGTTCCGGGATTCGCCGGCAACGCATGGCGCACGAATGGGAATGGGTACGGACCGAAGCTCGCTGCATTCGCAATTGCTCGCTGATGCGCTCGCACGGCAGCATCGAATCGGCCTCGACCTCGACGCGACGGAGATCGATGGCCAGCGCATCGCGGTTCGCCAGAGCGTCGTCTCTCAAATGCCGTTTTGCCGTCTGCTCCATTTCGAGCGCGACGCGCGGCGGAGCGATCCCCGCCTCATCGTTGTGGCGCCTCTATCGGGTCACAAGGCAGTGCTCATGCGCGACACGCTCGCGGCGCTGCTGCCGGATCACGATCTCTTCCTGATGGAATGGACGGATGCCAGAGATGTTCCTGTCGCTGAGGGCGGTTTCGCGCTCGAGGAGAACATCGCGTACGTAATCGACTTCGTGCGGCGCCTCGGGGGCGACGTTCATCTGCTCGGCCTCTGCCAATCCTGCATTCCCGTTCTCGCGGGAGCGGCGCTCCTCGCCGCGACCGGGGACCCCGCGCAGCCCCGGAGCCTGATCCTGATCAGCGGCGCGATCGATCCGCGCATCAATCCCACCCGCATCGGCCGGCTCGCCGCTCACCGCTCCATCGATTGGCTCGAACGCCATGCAATTACAAGGGTACCGCCGCCCCACGCGGGAGAAGGGAGACGCGTCTATCCCGCCTCCATCCAGCGCACGGCGCTCCTCTCCTACCTCGCCCGCCATCTCGCGACGGGTGGCGAGCTGTTCTGGAAGGTGTTCCATGACGATGGCGCCGACAGCGCGAGCCACCCGTTCATTGAGCTCTTCTTCTCCGTGATGGATCTCGCCGCAGAATTCTTTCTGGACAACATGCGTTCCGTATTCCACGAGTACCTGCTCCCCCGCGGGGCGCTGACATGGCGCGGATCTCCAGTCGACCTGCGCGCCATCGGGCAAACTGCGCTGATGACGGTGGAAGGCGAGTTCGACGATGTCTCCGGCGTCGGCCAGACCCGCATTGCTCACGCTCTCTGCTCGGGCATTCCCTCGGCTCTGCGGGAGCATCACTTGCAGAAGAGCGTCGGCCATTTCGGAACGTTCCACGGGCGCGCTTGGCGGTCCGACATTCTGCCGCGCATCCGCCAATTCATCCGGAAGACAGCATCGCCGGCCTAGAGCGATCGAGAGGCCAGGTGTCGAACGTGACCCGCCCCTCGATGAGGTCCCGGGACAGGTCTCCCAGGCGATCGAGGCGAGCGCGGACGATCTCCTCGGCGCGCGATGCAAGGGCCTTCACCGGTATCCCCTCGCGCGGCAGCATACGCACATCCACGATTTGCGGGCGGCTGATGGGCTCGCCGATCCTGCTTACGAGCACGCAATTCGCTGCAAGAACCTCGTCGATTCCCTCGACCAAGTGCTGGGCAATGAGCCCCGCTGCGATGTTGTAGAGCTTTCCGACATGGCTCACGGGATTCTTGCCGGCGACCGATTCGAGCGTCATCGGGCGATAGGGCGTAATGAGGCCGTTCGCGCGATTTCCCCGCCCGGCCTCGCCGTCATCCCCCATCTCGGCAGAGGTGCCAGTCACGGTCAGGTAGAGACTGTGCGGGACCTCGTCCGCCGCGTTCACCTGGGCCTCGACGCGGGATTTCGTTGCCTTCGCGGCAGCCGCACGCGCGATCTCGGCGACCCATTCCTTCTTGGCGCAATAATCGGAGGGATCCGCGAGGTGAAGGCCGATGAGCGCGGCCGACAGCGTCAACCGAACCGCATCGCCCTGCCGCACTCCCATGACCTTGATATCCTCGCCGATCTCGGGATGAGACGCTCTTGCCCCGCCGGGCCCGAGAGCGCGATCGACCGCGAGGACAGCGCGCTCGAGCTTGCTGAGCGGCGCATATCCGGCGCCGCAGGAGGTGTCGTTGGCGAGAACCGTGCCGGTTTTCTGCTGCCGGAGAAACAAATCAGTGAGATCCCTGGACCCCGGCCGCAGCAAGACCTGCAGCCGCACGTGCCTGTCGGGATCGAGCGCATGAAGGTGGCGCCGCAGCCATCCGCGGCACGCATCGGTTGCGATCTCCTCGATCGGCAGGCGTTCGCCCTCGACGCCGTGACTCGCGCGGCCCGCGAGGTAGATCCGGATGGGATTGATGACTCTCCCGCCGCGAAAGGCGGGCTCGGCCGAGCCCGCGGCAAGAAGTACCTTGTCGACGTTGTGGTGCAGGACGAACCCAAAGCGATCGTGATAGGCTTTGCTGAGGGCCACGCTGACGGACTCGGCGAGACCGTCGCAGATCGAGTCGGGATGCCCTATCCCTTTGCGCTCCACCACCTCCACCGCGAGGTCGTCCTGCTCGGGACCCGCCAAAGGGCCGACATGGATGCTCATCGCCACCTCAGCTCGATCGCAGCTGCCTGGCCGGATCATCGGAGCTAAAGAGCGCCAGCCCGCCTGGAGCCGCCATGACTTGGGTCAATGGCCCGAGCCGCAAGGTCCCGGACGCTGCTTTCGGCGGAACTGGATCGAGGTCGGAATGCGCGATACGAGTTGTGTCGAATTCCTCAAATGGGCGCTGCCGAAGCTTGGCCTCGCATGGCCCGGTTTCCGCCGGGTGCACCGGCAGGTCTGCAAGCGGATCGGACAACGCCTTCGCGAGCTTCGCCTCGCCGACTGCGAGGGCTACCGCGTCTTTCTCGAACGCAATCCCGCGGAATGGGATACCTTCGCTTCATTCTGCCGGATCCCGATCTCCCGGTTTTTCCGGGATCGCGCCGTCTTCGATCGTCTCGAGCGGGACGTGTTCCCGTCCCTTGCCGCGCAAGCGCTCCTCGACCGCGCGCCAGCGCTTCGATGCTGGAGCGCCGGATGCGCCGCGGGCGAGGAACCATATTCGCTCGGCATCCTCTGGCGTTGCGGCGTCTCCGCGCGCTTCGCGCCCCTTTCCTTGGACGTCCTCGCAAGCGATGTGGACGAGCATCAGCTCGAGCGCGCGAGGGCCGGCCTCTATCGTGGCAGCAGTCTTCGCGAAGTGCCCGCGCCCTGGCGTGAGAGGGCCTTCGAACGCTCCGCGCAGCTTTATCGGATCACCGACGCGTTCCGTAGCGGCGTCGTCTTCGAGCGCCGCGATCTTCTGCAATCGGTGCCGGCCGGTCCTTTCGATCTCATTCTCTGCCGGAACACGGTATTCACGTATTTCTCGGACGCGCGGCGGCGCGAGTTCCTGGGGCGCGCCTGCTCGATCCTCAGAGCGGGTGGAGCTTTCGTCATCGGCATCCGCGAGCGTCTGCCAGCCGACGCCGGCGACTTGACCGCCTGGTTCCCCGAGCTCGGTATCTTCAGGAAATTCGAGGCGCAAAGCGCGGCGGCGGCGCGACCGGCCGGGGAACTTGACCCACATCAATGAAAGCGGGGATTTAGGCGCTTATCGGGAGATGCTGCGCCGTTTCATCACGCCGTCGATAGAGAGGGCTGAGGACGGCCGATGCGGAGCCGCCCCCCGATGAACGTCGAACGACTTGCCGACGCCGACATTTCTCGGCACATCTGGGAGACCAAGTACCGCCACCGGAACGGCGCGGCCGTTCACGACCGCAGCATCGACGACACTTGGCTCCGCGTCGCGCGCAGCCTCGCCGCCGTGGAGCCGCGCAATGCCGCTCATTGGCAGGAGCGGTTCTACGAGATTCTCCAGGGCTTCAAGTTCCTTCCGGCTGGACGGATCCTGGCCGGCGCCGGCACGGGACGAACGGTCACCCTCTTCAATTGCTTCGTGATGGGGGTGATCGAGGATTCGATCCCGAGCATCTTCCGGGCGCTCGAAGAGGGCGCGATCACGATGCAGCAAGGCGGCGGCATCGGTTACGACTTCTCGACCCTGAGGCCCAGGGGCGCGCGTGCGAAAGGGGTCGGCAGCGTCGCGTCCGGCCCCGTCTCGTTCCTCGCGATCTGGGACGCGATGTGCGGCACGATGCTTTCCACCGGCGCCCGCCGCGGCGCCATGATGGCAACGCTGCGCTGCGATCATCCCGATATCGCGGAGTTCATCGCGGCCAAGCAGCAGCCGGGACGGCTGCGCAACTTCAATCTTTCCATTCAAGTCACGTACGATTTCATGGACGCCGTGGCGCGGGACGGAGAGTGGCCGCTCGTCTTTCCCGCCGACGCCATCGATACCGAAGGCGAAACGGCGACCCGGGAGTGGCCCGGGCGCGCGACTCCCGTCGCCTGCCGTATCGTGAAGCGCCGGCGCGCTCGGGATCTCTGGGAGGCCATGCTGCGTGCGGCCTATGACTATGCCGAGCCCGGGGTTCTCTTCATCGATCGGATCAACCGGCGCAATAATCTCTGGTACTGCGAGCGTATCGGGGCGACCAATCCCTGCGGCGAGATTCCGCTGCCTCCTTACGGCGCCTGCGACCTCGGCTCGCTCAATCTGACCCAATTCGTGCGCGAGCCGTTCGGCCCCGACGCGCGCCTCGATTTGCAGGATCTCGGCGCCACCGCCGGAGTTGCCGTCCGTCTCCTCGACAACGTCATCGACGCCTCACGCTTCCCTCTCCCGCAGCAGGCGGCGAGGGCGCGGGCATCGCGGCGGATCGGTTTGGGGATCACGGGGCTCGGCGACGCCCTCATCATGCTGGGCATGGAGTACGGCAGCGAGCGCTCGCTCGCGCTCGCCTCCGACGCGATGCGCACGATCTGCCACGCGGCATATCGAGCCTCGATCGCTCTCGGGTCCGAGAAGGGCCGCTTTCCCGAGCTGAAGGAAGACGCATACCTCGAGGGACATTTCATCCGCGCCCTCCCCGAGGACATCCGTGCGGGCATCCGGCAGAGAGGCATTCGCAACAGTCATCTTCTCGCCATCGCCCCCACGGGATCGATCAGCCTCCTCGCAGGCAACGTTTCCAGCGGCCTCGAGCCCGTGTTCGATGCGTCCTATCAGAGAAAGATGTTGAACGCCGACGGCAGTCTGGAGGAGTTCACCTTGACGGACTACGCGGTCGAGCTGTGGCGTCTGGCGCTCGGTCGTGCGACGGAGCTTCCGCCCGCCTTCGTAACGGCACGCGAGCTTGCCGTAAGCGCGCATCTGGACGTTCAGGCGGCCCTTCAGCCTTTCGTGGATAACTCGATATCCAAGACGATCAACGTTCCCGCGGATTCCTCGTTCGGGGACTTTCGCGAGATTTACAGGCTGGCCTATGAGAAGGGGCTCAAGGGCTGCACGACGTTCCGACCGAACCCCATCACCGGGGCGGTGCTCACCAGCGCCGCTGAGGCCGCGGAGGCGCCGCATTGCTGCGTTCTCGAGCGCGAGCCGGATTGAGGGATGCCCCGCCGCCGGCCCTCCTCAGCAACGACACGCCGATGAGACGCATCCTTCACGTCGACATGGACGCCTTCTTCGTGGCGGTGGAGCTGCTGCGCCGCCCTGACCTTCGCGGGCTGCCCGTCATCGTCGGCGGCCACGGAAACCCGCGCGAGCGCGGCGTCGTCTCGACGGCCTCCTATGAGGCGCGGAAATATGGGGTCCTATCGGCAATGCCGCTGCGGATGGCGCTTCGCCTGTGTCCGCAGGCGGTCTTTCTCCCGGTCGACCTCGCCCTCTATGAGCGCGCCTCCCGGCGGGTGAAGCGCGAATTGCGTCGCTTCTCCCGCGCGCTCGAGGACGTGGGCCTCGACGAGGCTTTCATCGACATCTCGGATGTGCCGGGAGAGCCCGGGGATATCGGCCGCGCGATCAAGGAGCGGATCAAGGCGGCGACCGGACTGACCTGCAGCATCGGCATCGGCCCCAACAAGCTCCTCGCCAAGCTCGCAACGGATCTCGGCAAGCCCGACGGCCTCACCGTTCTCACCGAAGCCGACATACCGACACGCGTCTGGCCGCTCGACGTCGAGAAGCTCCTGGGCGTCGGACCCAAGACCGCCGCCCAGCTTCGGCGGCTCGGCGTCACGACCATCGGTGCCTTGGCGATGCTCCCGGTCTCGACCGCGGTCGCGTATCTCGGCGAGGCGCACGGTCGATATCTTCACCAAGCCGCGCACGGTAGGGACGACAGCCCCATCATCACCCGCTGGCAGCCGCGATCCTTCAGCAGGCAGGTCACGTTTCAACGAGACACCGCCGATCGCCGGCGGATCCTGCGCGCCCTCCGGGAGCTGTGCCGGTCCGCGGTGCTGGAAGCGCAGGAGCGCCATTTCCTTGCAGGCACGGCGGGAGTGGCGATCCGCTTCGCGGATTTCGAGACGGTCCGCCGGCAGATGAAAATGGCGCCGCCGACCGACGACGCCGAGGCCATCGAGACCGCGCTTCGCCGCTGTCTCGCAAGGGTCCCGCTACTCAGGAAGGTCCGGCTCGTGGGCGTCCGGCTGGGCGCCTTGATACACCGCCGGCATCGGCGGAGCCCGATTTCCACCAGCAGATCGACGCGCCGGCCGGCCCGGAGCGCCTCTCGGGGAGATGTCGATGGCGATGAAGATATTGGTCGAGCGTGCGAGAGAGCTGATGAGCGACCAGCTTTGGCTGATCCGGCTTGGTCCGAACGACGTGCAGCATCTCGGCGAGGCCAGGAATGCCGCCGGTGAGATGAGCGTCATCATCGCCGCCAATCCGCATTTCGATCCCGCCTCGCACGAGCTTCGCTTCGACGGCAGCGACGTGACCGTGCTCAATATCGGCACCTCTCTCGACACACTCGTCGTCGGGGTGCGGCGCGAACGTGGTGCGGTCGCCGCACAACGAGAGCGATATACCGCCGAACAGCGCGCCGCAGCTGTTTTCGGCCCCGGCGACCGCGAGTTCCTCGACGCCGCTGCGCAGCACCTTGCGGGGCGTCCGCGCGAGGCCGCCGAGCACCTCCTCGCGCGCCTGCGCGCGACCTGCGCGGGCGATCTTCGGAAGGGCAGGCGCCTCGAATTCGCCAACCGGCCGGACAATGCCTGGCACTTCGCGATACAGCCGCGCTCGCAATCCCTCGCGGTCACGGTCCGGGGAAGCCCGGAGCGATTCGCTGGCTCGCCGTTTCATCTGCGGCCTTTTCGCGGGAGGCTCACGCGCTTCGTGATCGACCGCCCCGAAGAGGTCGAGGAGGCCGCCCGCATCATCCGCAACGCCGAAAGGAGCGAGGAACGCCGACGCTCAGGCACCCCCGCCGGCGTGATAGGCTGCCGGAGCTGATACCTCCCTACCGAGTTCCGCGATCCGCAATGCTGGAGTGAGACATGTTCTTCCGTCGCATCAAGCTCTTCGCGCTCTTCGGCTTTCAGGTATGGGTCGACGTCTCGTGGCTCCTGCTCGCCGCCTTGATCGCCTGGTCGCTTGCCGTCGGAGTATTCCCAAAAGCCGTGCCGGAGCTGAGCGCGGCCACCTATTGGTGGATGGCGATCGCGGTCACCCTTGGACTGCTGCTCTCGATCGTTCTGCACGAGACCGCGCATTCCCTCGTCGCCCGCCTATACGGCATCGAGATCCGTGGCATCACGCTGTTCATCTTCGGCGGCGTCGCGGAGATGCCGGACGAGCCCAAGAGCGCGCGCGCCGAGTTTCTCATGGCGCTCGCCGGCCCCATGGCCAGCATCGCTCTCGCGGGATTCCTGTTTGCGCTCTATACCGCTGCAAACTCGCTGCAGGGGATGCAAGCAGTGGCCGAGGTCCTGTGGTATCTCGGCTTCCTGAACGCCAGCCTCGGAATCTTCAATCTCGTGCCGGCCTTCCCGCTCGATGGCGGGCGCATGCTGCGCGCGGCGTTGTGGGGCTGGCGCGGCGACATTGCCTGGGCGACGCGGATCGCGGCGAACGCGGGCAACGCCTTCGGCATTCTCCTCATCATCTCGGGCGTGCTGCAAATCCTGGTCGGCAACTTCATAGGCGGCATGTGGCAGTTTCTGATCGGGACGTTCTTGCGCGGCGCCGCCGGTGCGAGCTACCAGCAAACGCTGGCGCAGCGGATGCTGGCGGGAGTGTCCGTGGCTCAGGTGATGACGGCGAATCCCATAGCCGTGCCCCCGAACCTCCCGATCTCGGATTTCATCGAGAACTACGTCTACCGCTACCATCATCGGGAATTCCCGGTCGCGCACGATGGGGCGCTCGCCGGCCTCATCGGCACGAAACAAGCGGCAGCCCTCGATCGATCGCTCTGGCGGGATACCCCGGTCTTCGAAATACAGGCGTCTTGCACCGCGACCGACACGATCGCTCCCGACGCGCCCGCGCTCGCGGCATTGACGCAGATGCGCCGCGCGGGACGCAACCACCTGTTCGTTCTGCAGGATGGGCGGCTCGTCGGCGTCATCTCGCTGCGGGATCTGATCGACCTGCTCTCGGTAAAGCTCGAGGTTGCCGGCGATTTCGAGTCCGGATTCAGTGCGGGCGCCGCGCGCCGGGCGTGAGATTTCTGCCTGTGCGCCCTCTTTCAGGCGCCGCTCCCGATTACTACTCGAGAAAGGACCTGAGCTCGCGAGAGCGCGATACGTGCTGGAGCTTACGGAGCACTTTGGCCTCGATTTGGCGGATGCGCTCGCGGGTCACGTTGAGCTCCCTTCCGATCTCCTCGAGGGTATGGTCGGTGGGCAAGCCGATGCCGAGGCGCATGCGCATGACGCGCTCCTCGCGCGGCGTCAGCGTGGCGAGCACGCGTCGCGTCGCTTCCGCGAGCCGCGTCCGCGTGACGGCGTCGAACGGATTGACGGCATTCTGGTCCTCGATGAGATCGCCGAAGCTGGCATCGCCGTCCTCGCCGATGGGGGCGTCCAGGCTCGCGGGCTGCGTCGCCATTTCCAGGATGTGCCGGACCTTGTCGACGGCCATGCCGACCTCCTGCGCGAGCTCCTCCGTCGTGGGATCGCGGCCGAGCAACTGGATCAGGCGAAGCTGAGCGCGCCTCATCTTCGCGTTGGCCTCTCCCACATGCGCGGGGAGGCGGATCGTGCGTCCCTGGTCCGAGATCGCGCGCGCAAGCGCCTGACGAATCCACCAGGTGGCGTACGTCGAAAGCTTGAAGCCTCGCCGCCAGTCGTATTTCTCGATCGCGTGCATGAGGCCGATATTGCCTTCCTGAATGAGATCGGAAAGGCCGAGACCGCGGTTGACGTACTTCTTTGCGATCGAGACCACCAAGCGCAGATTCGCCTCGATCATCTCCCGCTTGGCGCGGCGCATCTCGCGCTCGCCTTCGCGCATGTCGCTTGCGGCGCGACGGAGCTCGTGGAGCGGCATCCCCGCCTCTTCGGCAAGGGCCCTCAACTCTCCGAGAATCGCGTCGAAATCGCCGGCCGAACCGCTCCGCTCCGGGCGCTTCCTGCTGCGAGCCAGAAGGGCGCGGAGCCGCGCCTCGAGATCGGAGCCGAGTTCATGATCCCGGTAATGCGCGAGAAATGTGCCGCGGTCGGTCCCCGCGGCTTCCATGAGACGCAGCAGCTTGCCGTCGAGACGCACCAGACGCTCGTGGAGGGCGACCAGCGTCCGGCAGAGCTCCTCGAGCCGAGTCCGGCGCAGCGGGATTCGCGCGAGAACATCCGCGGCCTCGCGGTTGAGTTCGGCATACCGCTTCCCGGAGCGGCGGGATTGCCTCATACCGCTCCGCGCCGCCGTATCGCGGTTGGCACGCGCGCGCAGCAACGACTTCCGCAGCGCTTCGAGCCGCTTCAGATCGTTCTCCACCTCGGCATCGAGCGCCGGGCCGGGTCCATCCGCGCTCTCGCCGCCGTCCACGGTCTCATCCTTCACCTCTGAGGCGGCTTCGTCCGTGACGTCGGCCGCCGAGGAGAGGTCGAGCATATCGCTCCATTTGAGCGAGCCCGCTGCGATCGCGCGATGCCACTGCACGATCTGACCGAGCGCTAGCGGACTGGAGGCGAGCGCGCGGGTCATCTTTTCCCGGCCGCCCTCGATGCGCTGCGCCAGCGCGACCTCGCCCTCGCGTGTGAGCAGCTCGGCCGTCAATCCCGATAGATAGAGGCGTACGGGATCCGCGTCCCGGCCGACCGCGTCGGCCTCGACGTTTCCGGCTGCGGCGCGGCCCGCACCGGCCGGCTGAAGCGACCTTGGAGCTGGATAGGAGCGCGCGCCGGCGGAAGCCCTCCCTGCTCCAAGGGCTGGACCGGTCGTATCGGCCGGATCAACTTCGCGGATCACCTCCGCGCGGACAGGAAACACACCGTCCATGGATTGCTCGTCTCCTTCTCGAATGCCGTCGCGCGCCAGTCCTGATTCTGCTGTCGTTCAGGCCCAGGGGACCCCGAAAGGCGCGGCTCCGGCTTGCGCGCGGCCGAGGCGGAATACGGCAGGCGGGCCCGGCACCAATTGGGTGCCAGCCTTCCCATCCTCGCGGACAGAGCGGATACGCCGGGACTAGCCACCCCGAGATGGTGAGCCCGGGCCGAGAATCAACCCCTGTCGACCAATGTCGTAGTGGCGCTCGAGCGAACCGCCCATTTGCTCTTCGAGCCGTTCATCGGGACACAGGTGCTTTTCGCGATAACCAGCCCGAATCCCCGTAACGCCGGCAGTCAGAGCCATGACCCCCCGGTGACGTCGATCGCGATGCCGTCTCCAGCGCGGCGGAGATCGAACTCGAAATCCCAGCTGGGCAGATAGTCCCTGAATTTCCCCGGTCTGTCCGCCCTCCCGGTGCCCTGCGCAAGAATGAAATACACGACGGTCATGAGACGCTTCCGCGGCTCGGCCGCCCCAGCCGTTACCCGTCCTCGGAGCAATTCGTCGGCCGCCATCGCCGCAAAGGCCTCGGGAGCCATTTCAGCGCGCGCCGCGGCGGCCTCCACTTCGCGTCCGAGTTTCGTGATCGAGTCTCGGTCTGCGACCCACGAGAGCGCTTTCCTGCCTTCGATCTTCAGCGTCAGCGTTCCCATGTCCTCACCCGCCTCTGGATTGCGAGATAGGCGATCCCAGGGGGACGGCCGCCTCGCCTCGGAACGCCGCCCCCGCTTCGCGCCTCAATTCCTCCTCGCGATCGAGGTAGCGCGCCGAGAAGTGAATCGGCACGATGCGGCCCACGCCGGCGAGCCGAGCGAGCGAGCCCGCTTGTGCCGCCGTCAGGTGCCGATGGCGCGCGGCGATTTCCGCGTCCTCCGACAGGAACATGGTCTCGATGAATAGCCGCTCGGCGCCGCGCGCGAGATCCGCGATTGCCGCGGCGTTTGCCGCATGAAACGCCGCATCGACGACATAGGCGAATTTGCGGCCGGGCTCGACGCGGACGCACTGGGTTCTGAGCTCGCCGAGCGGCCGGGCGCATTGCTGGCCATCCGCGCGCAGCACAGGGATCGACGTTTCCTCGGGATCGCCGCGGCGGACCGCTTCCTTGAGACCGTCGAGCCAAGGGCCGACCGACAAGCCCATCCGGTCCAGACCGGCCCGCCAAATGTTGATGCGGCTCTTCTCCTCGAACGCGAAGGCGAGGCTCGGAATCCCGTGATCGAGGACGGCCGCCCGGACGCAGAAAGCCGTCTCGTCGAGCAGGATGCCTGACACGATCGGACGGTCATCGGTGTTCCGTCGCAGGAATGCCTCGCGACTGTGAAACTCGGCGGAAGCGGCGGAAGCTCGGCCATCGAACTCCGTGACCGCGATGACGAAATCCGCCTCGTTCTCGACGGTGAGGTTCCAACTGTAGCCCGCGAGCTTGTGCGCGACCCGGTCTATGAAGCCCGGGGGTCCGAACAACTCGAGGGGAGCCGGACGGCGGAGACACATGCGCAACAGCCGCTCGAAACCGCTGAAGTGGTCCATATGGGCGTGAGAGACGAAGACATGGCTCACGCGCACGAGCTTTCGCGCGGGAAGCGCCGCCAAGTCGCCGAGATCGAAGAGCAGCGCCCGTCTCCCGAAGCGGAAGTCGATGTAGAGCCCCGGGTCATCGAAGGGACCGTTTATGGCTTGCGCCTCGACGAACGCCGTCACCGAAGCACCCCGCCAGGCCCTGCCCCTTTCCTGCTCACGAGCCCTGGATCGGAGCCCGCCCCGGGCTTATTGCGACTTGCCGAGCGCACGAGCATCTCCGGCGCCGGCTTCCGCAAGCGAGACCGGCAAGCGCTTTGCTCCCCAGGTGCCCGGAGCCGCCTCGAATACGCCCGCGCACCTCGTCCCGCAACGGCGGCAGCGGCCATCCTCGTCCAGATTCCACGCCCGCAGAACGTACCAGTCCCGCGCGATCAAGGTCTCGCCGCAGGCATGACAATAAGTCGTATCGCCGTCGGGATTGTGGACGTTGCCGGTAAAGGCGTAGCGCACGCCGTTCCTCATCGCGATCTCTCGGGCGCGCTTCAGGGTCGCCAGCGGCGTGGGCGGCCGATCCGTCATCTTCCAATGCGGGAAGAATGCGGTGAAATGCATGGGCACGTCGCGTCCGAGCGCGCTCACCACCCACCGCGTCATCGCCTCGAGCTCGCGATCGGAATCGTTGAGGCCTGGGATCAACAAGGTCGTGATCTCGAACCACACGCTCGTCTCGCGCTTGAGGTAGACGAGCGTATCGAGAACCGGCTGCAGGTGGGCACCGCAGATCTTCAGGTAGAAGTCTTCCGTGAACGCCTTGAGATCGACATTGGCGGCATCCATGCGGCGATAGAACTCCGCGCGCGGCTCCGGACAGACGTATCCGGCCGTGACCGCGACATTCTTGACGCCTCGCCGATGGCAAGCATCGGCAACGTCCACCGCGTACTCGTGAAAGATCGTGGGATCGTTATACGTGAACGCGACGCTCCGGCAGTCGAGTCTGACCGCGGCCTCGGCGATTTTTTCCGGTGTCGCTTCCTCCGCGAGCGTGTCGAACTCTCGCGATTTGCTGATGTCCCAGTTCTGGCAGAACTTGCAGCCGAGATTGCAGCCGGCGGTCCCGAAGGAGAGCACGGGCGTTCCCGGCAGGAAATGGTTCAGCGGCTTCTTCTCGATGGGGTCGACGCAGAACCCGCTGGAGCGACCGTAGGTAGAAAGAACCAGGCGATCGCCCACCCGCTCGCGGACGAAACAGAACGCCTTCTGGCCGTCGTGCAGACGGCAATAGCGCGGACACAGATCACATTGGATGCGGCCATCGTCGAGCTTGTGCCAATAGCGGGCGGGATAGCCTTCGGCCGGCCCGAGCATCGTTATTCCCTTCCTGACAGCCCGTTTCGCACGGGAGAACAAGCTTCTAAGTCGTTCCGCGCCGGCATCATTGAGATGCGTGGTGGTGTCTCAGTTTGGAATCTCAGGACGCCATTGCTCCTCAGATTGCGGCCACGGCTTCGATCTCGATCAGGAAATCCGGGCCGTACAGCTTTGAGACCTCGATCAAGGTGATGGCGGGCGCTGCTGGCGGAGTAATGGTCGCAAAAAAACGATTGCGTGCTTCTCGATAGGTCGGGAGATGGCTCATGTCTCGAAGGAAGACGGTCAGCTTTACCAGGTTGCTCGGATTGCAGCCTACCGCGCGCAATGCCGTTTCCAAGTTTCGGAACACTTGGTCTGCCTGAGCCGCGAAGTCGTTTCCGCCGACCAACTTGCCATCGCGATCAAGAGCCGTCTGACCGGCGATAAAGATTATCCGGCCAGCCCGTACATCCACGATCTGCGAATAGCCCGGCGGGGCGCCGAGTGCGGGGGGATTAACGCGTCTGATCGCGGTTTCGTTGGGCATGGAGGAATCTCCCAGTTGGAATTCGTTTTGGCAGGGTTGGTACCGAATCCCGCGCTTACGGCAAACGGAGTAGCGCGCACCTTATCTTCCTCTAACCCCAATTTAAGGTGAGACACTACCAGATGCATCAACGCCGCGCCGGGACGAAAAGAAAGGGTTGAGCTGGGTCAAGGCAGAGCTCCCGGGGCTCCGGCATGCTGTTGGCGTCAGAGGAGGCATCGATGCGTGGTAGCCTTTTTGCAGCACTCGCGCTTGGGCTCCTGCTTTTCTCGCTGAGCCTGCTTCGTCAGGCTTTGGCAACGCAGGATTGGCTTCGCCTGGAGGTCATCGACGACGCCGCAGCTAGGTTCGTCATCAAGACAGCTCTGTCAGCCTATTTCCCGATGGTCGCAGTTCCGATCGCGCTGCTGTTGATCGTCTGGTCCATCCTGCTCTTGCGTCATGGACGCTCGAGGCGGAGCTAAGCCCGGAAATGGCCCACCCTAGGAGATGCCGTCATGCAGATTTGGAAGCTTACGCCTCTCGACCTCACCGACACCAATTGGGAGGCGAGCTCGCACCGCGACGTCGCGATCGTCCGCGCACATGACGAGGACGGCGCGCGTGCAATCGCCGCCAAGGCATTCGATGTGGCTACGCGTTTCCCGCCCGGAAGGGGCGTACGGACGCCTCCGTGGCAGCGCGCATCGCTCGTGAGAGCCCAGCAGATCGTCGACGCCCGCTATGACAGGCACGGCCCACCCGAGCTGCTCGAGCCCCGGGTGTGAGACATGCATTGAGGACAGCCGTGAGCGAGCTGCGCCTTCGCGGCTGACCTCGACCCGTGCGGCGGCCGCAGCGCGAGGCCTCTCCCGAGCCGTCTTTGCTCAGGGGCCGAGCGTTATCGAAGATCGTCGGCGCGGATGGGAAGCCTGCGAATTCGCCGACCGGTAGCCGCAAACACCGCATTTCCGACCGCGGGCGCGATTGGCGGCACGCCGGGTTCGCCGATTCCTCCGGGCGCCTCGGCGCTCTTGACGATGTGGACCTCGACCTCGGGCATCTCCGAGTAGGCGAGCAGAGGATAGTCTCGGAATCCCGATTCCAGCACGCCGCCTCCCTCGACAGTAACGGCGGATTTCAACGCGGCGGTGAGGCCGAAGGCGACGGCTCCTTCGACCTGGGCCGCGACCGTATCGGGATTGACCGCAATGCCGCAGTCGACCGCGCAAACCACGCGATGAGCCCTGACGGCACCGCTCTCGTCGATCGAGATTTCCGCGATTTCCGCGACCCAGCTGCCAAAGGAGAAATAAACGGCAACGCCTCGGTAGCGATCGTCTGCCAACGGCTTCGCCCATCCCGCCTTTTCCGCCGCAAGCTCGAGCACGCCGCGATGGCGCGGCGCGCGCTTCAAAAGGCCCAGACGAAACAGCAGGGGATCCGCGCCCGCGGCGTGGGCGAGCTCGTCGACGAAGGATTCGATCACGAAGGCGTTCTGCCCCGCGCCGACCGAGCGCCATGCGCCCGTCGGCACGCGGGATTCCTTTTGGATGCGCTCATCGCGGAAATTGCGGATCTCGTAGGGGACGTCGATGCAGTCGAGCGCGAGCGGCGGCCCCACTAGCCGCTGATGCCAGCCGATCAACCCGCCATCGGCGTCGAGTCCGCCGCGCATGCGCGCATAATGGGCGGGACGATAGCGATCGTGCCGGACATCGTCCTCGCGGCTCCAAAGCAGCTGGACCGGCCTGCGCAGGCGCTTGGAAATCGCGACGGCTTGGCCGACGAAATCGGTGTCGAGCTTTCGGCCGAAGCCGCCGCCGACGAACGTCGTGTGCACTCGTACGGCCTTCTTCGGCAGACCCGTGGCCCGTGCTGCCTCTTCCTGTGTTGCGGTTTGCGCCTGGGTCGGTACCCAGACATCGCAGCCGCCGGAGTGGACGTACGCCGTGCAATTGACCGGCTCCAACGCGGCGTGAGCCAGAAATGGCATTTCGTACTCGACCTCGAGCAGGGTATGGGCGCGCTTCAAAGCAGCATCCACGTCGCCTCTTTCCAGCTCGACACGGCCCTTGCGCCGCGCCGCCGCCTGGAATTGCGCGCGGATCATGCCTTGGTCGAGGGCTTTGCCCGTGGGTCCGGTCCAGGAGACATCGAGCAAGTCGTGCGCCTGAAACGCCGCCCAGGCATCGTCGGCGACGATGGCAACACCGCCTTCGATGCGGAATATGTCTCGCACGCCCCGAACCGCCTTGGCGCGAGCGGCGTCAATTCCTTTGACCGCAGCTTCGAATCTCGGAGGCCGCTTCACGACGGCGACGAGCATGTCCGGCAGCGCGAGGTCCGTTCCGAATACCGTGGCGCCGGCGACATGCGCGGGGATTTCCAGGCGCGGCTGCGAATGGCCGATCAGGCGGAAGGATCCGGGCTCCTTGAGCGCGACGCGCCGCGGCGGCTTCAGGGTCGCCGCCCTTGCGGAAAGCGAGCCGTAATCGAGGCGCCGATTGCTCGCTCGATGCACGACGGTACCGTGTTCGGCCCGGCACTCGCCCGCCGGCACGCCCCAAGTGGCAGCCGCCGCTGCGATCAGCATTTCACGCGCGACCGCACCCGCTTTGCGAAGCTGACCCCAGGAGCCCGAGACGCTGGTGCTGCCGCCGGTCACCTGCACGCCGAAGAACGGGTTCGCATAGACGGTCGCGGCGGGCGCGAATTCCGTACGCACTTGCGCGAGGTCGACTTCGAGCTCCTCCGCAACGAGGGTCGCCAATGAGGTGACCACGCCCTGCCCCATCTCCGTCCGGTCGATCAGCACCGTAACGACGCCGTCGGCGTCGATGCGGACCCAAGGGCTCGGCTGAAACACGGTTTTGGCGGCGCTTGCCTCATCCGGGCGGAGGCTCGCCCGTGGATGGGCAAGTTCAGGATGCTCGCGGGTCGATCCAGCCGCCGCACGGTGGATCGCCTTGCGGACACGTTGATAGGTTCCGCAGCGGCACAGCACTCCGTTGAGGGCGGCCGTGATCTCGGCATCGGTCGGAGTTGCGTTACCGGAGAGGAGCGGCGCCGCGGTCATGATCATGCCGGGTTGGCAGTAGCCGCATTGCGGCACCTGCTCGTCGATCCAGGCATCCAGGAGCCGATGCGGCGAAGCCGCTGCAAGGCCTTCGATCGTAGTGACGGACTTTTCCTCAACGTCTTTGAGCGGCACCACACAGGATCGAATGGGCTTGCCGTCGAGATGCACCGTGCAAGCGCCGCAGACCCCGGTGCCGCATCCGTACTTCGTCCCTTTGAGGCCGAGCTGGTCGCGCAGGATCCAAAGGAGAGGCGTTCCCGGATCTCCTGCGATCCTTCGCCGCCGGCCGTTCACCGTGAGCCACATCTCTGCCGCCTCTCCACGCGGTCACTCCCAGAGAGCCTCCTCGTGCTCTCCGGCGTGGGAGAGCTCCTCGAGTACGTCTTGCAGCACGCCTCGCGTCGTCGGGTGGATGCGATACTTCCGACCGGCAGACACGGATCGCCATAGCTTCAAAGACTTGTCGCCGGTCACCTTGTGCAGGACGCGCTCGAGCGCTCCGAGATTGGGCTCGAGAGCGCTTGCCGTCTCCACCACCTTTGCCATCTCCGCGCGCGTGGTATCCTTCTCGCCCTTGTGACGCACGAGAGCCCTCAGGGTGGCGAGCAACGTGCGTCCCTCCCTCTGGAAACTCAGCTCCCGCACGAGATCGATCGCGTGCCGCCGGCTCAGAACGGCGAGGCCTCGAGCCGCCGTGGTTGGCTCGGCGGCCGTGCCTTCGGAGGGCGGCAATTCGGCCGGCCGCATCGCGCCGATCAGAAGAAAGCGAAGCAGGTCTCGCCGCAGCTGAGGCGGCATTTTCTCCAGGTCGGAGCCCGTGAGGATTAGCTGCATGTTATCCGTCCCATCGGCGCGGCGAGTCCCTGAGCCAGGGCTCCAAGGCTACCGTGGGCGGTCTGCCGCGCGTTGATTCAGGTCAAATTCGCGTACGGCGCGGCTTGCGTCGCCGCTGCGGTCGCACGAGCCGAATACACCGTCTTGGGAGCTTGAGATACCTCAATGCGGCGAATTCGCATCCGGGAACGAATGAACGAGCGCAGAGGAGAAGAGAGATGGAATTCCACGAGTTGGTGAGCGCGCGCAAGTCCGTGCGGCGCTATCGCCGCAACCCCGTGCCGCGGGCCGCCCTGGAGGCCATCCTCGAGGCGGCGAACCGCGCGCCTTCCGCAGGCGGGCTCCAGGCCTATGAGATCGTCGTAGCCGAACGGCAGGATACGCGGTCTGCCCTCGCGCAAGCCGCTCATCGGCAGGACTCCGTGGCGACAGCTCCAGTCGTGCTGGTATTCGTCGCCAACCCTCGCAGGAACGCCTCTCGATATGGAGGCCGCGGGGTTTCGCTTTATTCGGTTCAGGATGCCACGATCGCCGCGGCCTATGCCCAGCTCGCAGCGGCCGCTCAAGGGCTCGGTTCCTGTTGGGTCGGTGCGTTCGACGAAGACAAGGTCGGCGAGATTCTCGGCGCTCCCCGGGGCATGCGTCCGGTCGCGATGCTGCCGATCGGCTATTCCGACGAGACGCCGCACGCCGTGCCGCGGCGCGGAATCGACCATCTCGTGTGGCATGAAAAGTTCTGAGCGGATACCGGCAGACCGCGGATCTCCGGTCGCGCCCGGCGGGTCCAGGTTTTTTTCGCCAACCCAGGGAGACGATCATGCCGACCTTCATCATGCTCAGGCGGTTGGCGCCGATCGCCGTGCAATCCCCTAATCGCTCGAGGAGCTCGAGCATACCGTCATGCGGGACATTCGCGAGAGCTGCAGCGGCGTCGAATGTCCTGGAAGCTATGCCGCGCTCGGCCCTTGCGATTATCCCGACGTCTTCAAAGCCAACGATCTCGACGACGCAAGCAAGGTTCCGCGATCACACGGACCTCCGGTCACGCGCAAACGGAGATTTGGGCCGCGACGGAATGGTCGCATTTCAGGGACGTGGTGCGGCCGATCGAGCGGCGCATCATTTCTTGACCAGTAGCCAGGATCGTCATACTTGCCGCGAGCGTCGCCTCGAAGGGTGACGCGGCAGGAGCAAGGAATAGAGCGCCCAGCCGTTGGCGACCGACCCTCGATTAGATCCGCTGCTCATTGACGGCGCTCACGGGGAGGGCGGCGGCCAAATTCTGCGGACCGCACTTGCTCTGTCGGCCATCACCGGCCGCTCCATCCGGCTCGAGCGAATCAGGGCCAATCGACGCAATTCGGGCCTGGCGGCTCAGCATCTGATGGCAGTGCGCGCCGCCGCCGCGATTTGCGATGCGCGCGTAGCCGGCGACGCGCTCGGATCTATGGAGCTGACATTCGCGCCCGGCCAGCCGGTGGCTGCGGGCGGCTACACCTTCGACATAGATCTCGCTCGCAAGGGCGGCAGCGCAGGTGCGGTCATGTTGATCTTGCAGACCGTCCTGCTGCCCCTTGCGCTCGCGGCCGGCGATAGCGTGGTCGAGCTCCACGGCGGCACTCATATGGCGTGGAGCCCGCCCTTCGATTACGTCCGCGACGCGTGGCTGCCGCTGCTCGCCCGGCTTCGCATCGAGGCCTCGGTGGAGCTCTTGGCCTGGGGCTGGTTTCCCGTGGGGAAAGGGCTGGTGCGCGCGCGGATCCGGGGCCGGGGCGGTGAGGCCGCAGTGTTGGAGCCCCTTGAGCTCCACGATAGAGGTCCGCTTCTGCGCATCAGAGGCCGGGCCGTTGCAGCCAACTTGCCTTCCCATATCCCGCAGCGCATGGCCGATCGAGCGCGGTCGTTATTGATGCCGCTGGGCGCGGACGTCGCTATCGAACGGGAACAAGTGCGCGCGGCCTGTGCCGGCGCGGGCCTGTTTCTCACCTCGGAATACGCCAACTCGAATTGCGGCTTCTGCGCCATCGGCGACATCGGGAAACCCTCCGAGCAGGTCGCCGAGGAAGCCGCTGGCGAGCTGCAGCGGCACCACGCGTCGGGGGCGGCTCTCGACCGGCACCTCGGCGATCAGATGCTGCTACCGCTCTGTTTCGCCCGGGGGCCGTCGCGCTTCTCGGTCCAGGAGCTTACGCACCATCTCCACACCAATGCCTGGGTCATTGAGGAATTCGGTGTTGCAAGCATTGCGTTGCGGCGCATGCCATCGGGCATCGGCACTGTCACGGTCGAGCCGGTGGCTGCGGCGCGAGCGCATCGCGGCCATGGAAGCGCGATGCCGAAGGGATCAGCGTCGCAAAGCCCAAAGCACAAGACTTAGCACGATGCTGAGGAGGAGCGACGTTGCGAGCGGAACATAGAGACGGAAATTCCCGCGCTCAATGACGATGTCACCGGGCAATCGCGCGATTCCGATCCTTTCGATGAATGGCCAGAGCACCCCAACGGCGACGAGCAGCAGCCCGAGAATGATGAGGAAGCGGGACATCGAGCCTCTAGCGTCGGGGCGCCCGCTTGGCCGCCGCGCTCTTCTTGCTCGATGAAATCGCGGACCGCCCCCGTTTTTTGCCTCCTTTGCCTCTCGCCTTTCTCGGCCGCTTTCTCCGCCCTTTCTTGGGCCCCCTGGTCTCACCAACGATGATCTGACCGAGGTCCTCCAGCACTTGCGCGGCGGCCATCAGCGGATCGGCCAGCAGCGGGTTCGCGATCAGCGCCGCCTCCATCTCGCGAACTGCAACCGTCATTGCCTTTTGCGCATTCTTCAGCCGGCTATCGACCATCTCGTCAACTTTCCTTCTCAAGATAGGAGCCTCGGCTCGATTCGGCTGTCGACGGGCCGGTAGCCGCAACCGTGAACGCCGTCGGTGCCTGCCCGATTGTCGTTCGTAGGATCGTCAGCGATAAACGGTCCACAGGCAACCCATTGCTTCTGATCGGCGGCCAGCGGCGACGGCCGCTATCGGTGACCGATCCGCTTTTTCCGGATCGGACCTGGCATTGGTCGCGCATTGGGATCATGAGGACGGGCTTGCCCGATTGCCGCGCCAATGCTTGTACGGGTGAGCGATGAGATTGCTGTTGAAGTATCGAGGGTCGTTCGAGACCTCGGCTCCCGCCCAAGGTGGAAGCACAATGGCGTCCGTTGCCTTCGCCAATTCGATCTCCGCGACCACCAAGCCGTCGTTGTCGCCGTGGAATACGTCTATTTCCCAGCTCCGCCCGGCGAAGCTCTCGCGGTATCGCGTCTTTTCGATCAGCGGTCGCTCGCAAAGCCGGTCGAGAAGAACGGATGCATCCTCCAGCGGGATCGCGTACTCGAACTCGAGGCGGGTAAGGCCCGTCGTGGTGCCTTTGATGGTGAGAGAGCCGCGATCGCCGGCGATGCGCACGCGCACCACGCGCTCCTTGACCGACGACAGATAGCCTTGCCGATAGAGCACGCCAGCTCCATGAGGCCGCCAGAGCAAGGTATCGACGAGGTATTTGCGTTCGATCTCCAGAGCCATCCTTAGCCCACTATCGACTATCCGGCCGTGTGTTCAAGCCCAAGAGCGCGCTTCAGGCCGAGGATATAGTTGGTATTGGCATGGGCATTGAGCCCGAGACTGCATAGCGCGGCCAGCAAGCGCTTCGGATCCTCGTGCTCCAAGGAGAGGGTTTGCATGCTCACGGTCTCCGCTCTGATCTGCGCCACCTCGGCGAGGCATCCGGAAAACGTGAATCCGCGACGGGATTTGTGAACCCTGACGAGCCGGAGAGCCGGTCGCGTCGCGAAAATGTCCTCGACGAGCTCCGCGAGCGCATAAGAGTCGCGCGTCAACTCGGAGGCTGGCGGCATCCAGGCTGCGAAGACTGCGGCGACGTCCTTTCGTCCGAGCGGGAAACGCGCCTTTAATATCGGCTCCCACAGCTCGAGGCCGTCGGCATCGGTCTTGAGGAGACGTTTTACGTCGAGCACCTCGTCTCGGATCTTGACGTTGTCCGAAATGCGCCCCGTCAGATCGAGGATATAGACCTCGTCGCTTTCGTGTCGCGCGGCGTCCGCCGGAATAAGCAGGGTTTTCGGCGAGATCGTCAGCGACGGTGCGAAGCATCGCCATTCCCACCGCGGTATTGTCGCGGCCGTGCTCATATCGAGACGTGACCTGCGCGTGTGTCCGAGCCTCCCCCCGCGGGCCAATCCCGGGGTAGGCGACTAACCGTACTCCTCGCCGGGAATTCGCAATACCCCCGGGCGCCCCGTCTTCATCCGAAGGCCCTTCCTTCCGGGCACCACTCTGTATCCGTCTCCACATTCGAGAGCGGAGGCCAGTGACCGACCGGTCCCCGAGGACGGATCCGGTTGCAAGGTTGGTGTAACGGCATGCTCGGCGCCAGGGGTGCAGTGGCAGGCGGCGCGACCGGCGGCGGGTCCGGGGCAGCCGGCCACTGCAAGACGGCTGGTGCCGGCGGCCGATAAGCGAGCGCGCTGCGCGGCCTCGCGGTGTTGTAGCGACGGCGCCACTCATCGATCATGACCCTGGCCTCAGCGAACGAATAGAAGATCTCGCCGTTGGGCAACTCGTTGCGAAGCTTGCCGTTGAAGCCTTCCATATGGCCGTTCTTCCATGGGCTCGCCTTTTCGATGAAGGCAGTCTCGGCGCCGGCGGCGACGATCCGCTCGCGCACCGCAAGGGCGATGAACCCCGGCCCTCGATCGGAACGGATGTGATCGGGAGCAACGAGACAGATGCGCGATCTTGAAATAGGCCACCGCAGACCTCCTCGCTGTACCGGCTTGCTCTACCGATGCTGGAAGCGAGACGGACGCACGAGCACTCAAGTCCCCGAATTGCCGCCCATTCTTCTATAGACTGGCGGAGAGGGAACCGCGATTTCAGAGCAAATTATATCACTTTAGCAAATGCTTAACGGATTTGGCCGTTGCACATTCCACGATGGTACCCACGAGAATGGGGCGGATTTGACCGACCACGGGCGGACGACTGCGAAGCAAAGCGCGCTGGCCAGCCCGGTGGCTCACTTCGACATCGTGTGGATCTTCAATCGCTCCTGCCGATTGGAAAGACCAGCGATCTAGTCCCGCTCAAGGCTCTCGCGACGTCGGCAGACTCGCTCGATCGTCCCGGGAGTAAAAACGATGCCTGCCCGAATAGCAAAACGCCGCTCACGAGGGAGCGGCGGCATCGGATCGGGATTACGGTTCGGCAAAGGAATGGTTGCGGCGGCTCGCCTTGGCCGAGATCGACATTCGCTTGAAGTCCCTATTTGAACTCAGACATCCCACCGCATAGCTATGTGGGTTGGGGCTGAATAGCGGCGGCGACTATTGGATCAGCTTCGACGGCAACGAGCTTCGGCAGGGTATGACGCTAGGCGACGCCGAGCCGCTGCAGCCTTCGTTGCCAAAATGATGGTGGCAGGACAACCGTTGCCTTAGGCGACATGCGCTTGGGCAAGCTGCGAGTGCAGTTTATTTCGGTCGCCGAGGGTCCCGATGCCGCTGGTATACCAATTGCTAGATGAGGGACGGCGCGTGGCATTCACCGCGTCCGGCCGATTATCTGGTAGCGAACTAGTTGAGATAAATAGGCAGGCTCTTTCCCGTGACCTACGGGCGACGCCATTGGTCTACGCGTTTTTCGATTTTGACGATGTTACGGAAGTGGCCATCTCGACCGCAGAACTTCCCGATGTCGCTGATATGGGGATCAAAGCCTCTCGACAGATGCCCAAGGGAACGGCCGTCGCGATCTATGCGAAAGATGATCTGCCCTTCGCGCTCGCGCGGATATGGCAGGTATTCGTCGACCAGACGGGCTGGGAGACTGCTGTCTTCCGCGCGAGACCCGAGGCCGTTGTCTGGCTGCAGTCGCGCGTCGCTGTGAAGTTCGGCATTCAGGCGGTCGTCGAGTAGATCGCGCTGCGGCCCGACCCGTTGCGGCCGACATCATCGCCAAGATGATAGCGGTGGGGCGCAGCTGATCGGTTACTCTGACTTGGGCTTCGGAGGCTTCGGCGGGGTCGCTTTCGGCGAAACGCGTCGCCTCTCGTAATCGCGAATACTATTGGATCGCCGCGGTTGCAGGTTCAAACGAGCTTATAGCGCGCGAAGAACCAGCGCTTTATGCCGTATACCGAGGCGAGGTAGACGCCGGTCACGAGTGCGAGCGCGCCCAGAAGGGGGGCGGAAAGCGGCACGAATCCAAGCCAAGGCGCGAGCGGCGAATAGGGCAGCGCCACGGCCAGAGCGAAAGCGCAGAGCGAGCTCGCCACCAGCGCCGGGTGCGGCCGGTCCCCCAGAGGACGCGCCGTGCGGATGATGAAGATCACCAGGATCTGCGTCGAAAGGGACTCGACGAACCAACCGGTATGAAAGAGCGCCTCGTCCGCGTGGAAGACCCTGAGCAGCAGCCCGAACGTGACGAAATCGAATACCGAGCTCAACGGACCGAACACGAACATGAACCTGCGGATGGTGGCGATGTCCCAATGGCGCGGCTCAGCCACCGTCTCCTTGCTCACCTCGTCGAGCGGGATCGCCATCTCCGAGAGGTCGTAGAGCAGATTGTTCAGCAGGATCTGGGTCGGCAGCATCGGCAGGAACGGAAGGAACAGAACGCCGCCCGCCATCGAGAACATGTTGCCGAAGTTCGAGCTCGTCCCCATCATCATGTATTTGAAGATGTTGGCGAAGGTTCGACGCCCTTCGCGCACGCCCTGTGCGAGCACGCCCAGATCCTTGCGCAGAAGGATGACGGCGGCTGCCTCCTTGGCGACGTCGACGGCGGTGTCGACCGAGAAGCCGACATCCGCGGCGTGAAGCGGCGGCGCGTCGTTGACCCCGTCGCCGAGATATCCCACCACATTGCCCTTGCGCCGCAATGCCGCGATGACGCGCGACTTCTGAGGCGGGGTGGCCCGGCAGAAGAGGGTCGTATCGTCGAGCCTCGCGAGCAGCGCCTCGTCCGTGAGCTCCGAGAGCTCGGAGCCGGTCAAGGTTCCTCCGACCTTGAGACCGAGATCGCCGCAGACGTGCCGCGTCACCTGCTCGTTGTCGCCGGTCACCACCTTCACGGCGACGCCGAGCTCGGCAAGCGCGGCCAGCGCCTCGCGGGCGCCTGCCTTCGGCGGATCGAGGAAGGCAAGAAATCCCGCGAAGGTCAGGTCGGACTCGTCGGCGACCCCCGCGTGCTGGCGATCCACCTCAACCTCTCGCCACGCGACGGCCAGGACGCGGTACCCCTCCGCGCCGAGCGCGTTGAACGTCGCCTCGGCGGCGCCGCGCGCCGCGGCGTCGAGCGGGCGCGGCGACGATCCCCGCTGCTCGAAGCGAGCCGAAAGCGCGAGCATGTCCTCGGGCGCGCCTTTCACCACGAGGAGACGCCGTCCTCCGCCTTCGACCAGGACCGAGACCCTTCGCCGCTCGAAATCGAAGGGGACCTCGTCGATCTTGCGCCAAGCGGCGAGGTCTATCCTGCCGGCGGCGAGGATCGCCTCGTCGAGCGGGCTCTTGAGCCCGGTCTCGAATGCGGCGTTGAGCTGCGCCATCTGCATCACCTCGCCGCTTTCCTGGCCAAGGACGTCGACTTTCCGGACCAGCTTGATCCGGGCCTCCGTCAGCGTTCCCGTCTTGTCGCTGCAAAACACGTTCATGCTGCCGAGGTCGTCGATCGCGGACTGGCGCTTCACGATCACGTTCTCGCGCGCCATGCGGATCGCGCCGTGCGAGAGGGTGACCGAGACGATCATCGGCAGGAGCTCGGGCGTGAGTCCGACAGCGAGCGCCAGCGCGAACAGGAAGGACTCGAGGATCGGGCGCTCGAACACGAGATTGACGAGGACGACGAACAGCACGAGAAACACCGTCGCCTTTATGATCATCATCCCGAAATTCTGGATGCCGACCGCAAAGGCCGTCGGCGGCGGCGGCTTCTGGAGCGCGCCCGCGATCGAGCCGAGTTGGGTCTTC
>DATKNV010000206.1:0-111448 GCA_035541215.1 Allostellaceae bacterium
GGACGCACCGTCACGGCCAAGGGCAAGCTCGGCACTCTGAAGCTCGTCGTGGGCAACGAGGTCGAGGCCGCGGTCAAGGACGGCAAGGTCGTGGTGACGCCCAAGAGCGAGACGCCCGTCGCGCGCATGCAATGGGGAAGCGCGCGCGCCAACATCAACAACATGGTGAACGGTGTCTCCAAGGGCTTCTCGGTGGCGCTCGAGATCAACGGCGTCGGCTACCGCGCGGCGGTCCAGGGCAAGACCCTCAACCTTCAGCTCGGCTTCAGCCACGACGTCAATTTTCCGATCCCCGACGACATCAGGATCGTCTGCGAGAAGCCGACCTCGATCCTGATCTCGGGGCCGGACCGGCAGCGCGTGGGCGAGTTCGCGGCCAAGCTCCGCTCCTACCGCAAGCCCGAGCCTTACAAGGGCAAGGGGATCAAATACGTGGACGAGACCATCCGCCGCAAGGAAGGCAAGAAGAAGTAACGGGAGCCCGAGCGATGAAAACGAAATCGAAGCGCCTCTTCGAGCGCCGGCAGCAGCGGGTGCGTCACCGCCTCGTCGCCCATGCGGGCGAGCGGCCCCGGCTTGCGGTCTTCCGCTCGTCCCAGCACATCTACGCCCAGGTGATCGACGACGTCTCCGGCAAGACGCTTGCGGCCGCCTCCTCCGTCGACAAGGGTCTGCGCGACAGCCTCAAGACCGGGGCCAATCGCGAGGCGGCGCAGGCGGTGGGCAAGCTCCTCGCGGAGCGCGCGCTCGCGGCGGGCGTCAAGTCGGTGGTGTTTGACCGCCGCGGCTATATCTTTCACGGCCGGGTCAAGGCCTTGGCCGACGCCGCCCGCGAGGGCGGCCTCACCTTCTAGGAAAGCACCTCCATGGCATCTCCGGAGACCAGCCAACGACCGCCGCGCGAGGGCGGCCAGCGCCAGCGCCGCGGCCGCGGCGAAGGGGGCGGCGAGCGCCAGCCGCGCGAGCGCGACCGGGATCGCGACCGCGAGGACAGCGAATTCGTCGAGAAGCTCGTGAGCATCAACCGCGTCGCAAAGGTGGTAAAGGGCGGCCGGCGCTTCGGCTTCGCGGCGGTGGTGGTCGTGGGCGACAGCAAGGGCCGTGTCGGCTACGGCTCGGGCAAGGCGCGCGAGGTGCCCGAGGCGATCCGCAAGGCAACCGACCAGGCACGGCGCGCCATGGTGCGCGTGCCGCTCCGCGAGGGCCGCACGCTCCATCACGACATCGTCGGCCGCTACGGCGCCGGCAAGGTCGTACTGAAGGCCGCGCCGCAGGGCACCGGCATCATCGCGGGCGGCCCGATGCGCCACATCTTCGAGGCGCTCGGCGTCAAGGACGTGGTCGCGAAGTCGATCGGCACCTCGAACCCGCACAACATGATCAAGGCTACCTTCGAGGCCCTCCAGAGCTCCGCGAGCCCGCGCGCCGTGGCCGCGCGGCGCGGCAAGAAGGTCGGCGACATCGTGCGCGGTCGCGAGAACAACGAGGCGCGGGAGTAATCGTGATGGCCGAGAAGGAAAAGAAGGCCGAGCCCAAGAAGAAGGCCGCGCCGAAGGCTGAGACCGCGAAGGCGCCCGCGAGGAAAGCGAAGCCCGCCGCCGAGGCGAAGGCTCCGGCTCCTCAGGCCGCTCCGGAGGTGAAGCCGGCGGCCGAGCCGAAGCCCAAGGCCGCGAAGCCTGCGCCTGCGCCCAAGCGCGTCCCCGAGAGGACCGTGAAGGTGACGCAGATCCGGAGCCCCGCTGGGCGCTACGCCTATCAGCGCGCGACGCTCAAGGGCCTCGGCCTCAACAAGATGAACCGGAGCCGCGTGCTCGAGGACACGCCCGCGGTCCGCGGCATGATCGAGCGCGTACGGCATCTCCTGCGGGTCGAGCCCTAGGCACGAGACGCGCGCGAGGCTGGAAATTTCGAGACGACGGTGACTGTCATGAAGCTCAACGACATCAGGGACAACAAGGGCGCGCATTACCGCGCGAAGCGCGTCGGCCGCGGCATCGGCTCCGGCAAGGGCAAGACCAGCGCCCGCGGCGGCAAGGGCCAGACCGCGCGCACGGGCGTCGCGCTCAACGGCTTCGAAGGCGGCCAGACGCCGCTCCATCGGCGGTTGCCGAAGCGCGGCTTCCGCCGCACCGCTTTCCAAAATGACTACAAAATCGTGAACCTCGGGCGCTTGCAGGAGGCGCTGGAGGCCGGCAAGCTCAAGGCCGATCAGCCCGTCGATGGCACGGTGCTGGTCGCGGCGGGCGTGCTCCGGCGCGCGGGCGACGGCATCCGGCTCCTCGCCAAGGGCGAGCTCAAGGTGCCGCTCACGCTCGAGGTCGCGGGCGCCTCCAAGGCCGCGGTCGAGGCGGTGGAGAAGCTCGGCGGCAAGGTGGTGGTGAAGGCGGCGGCGAAGGCCCAGCCCGCCAAGGAAGCCCCCGCCAAGGCGTAATCGCGTAAGGGACCTTCGGGCCCAAGGAAGGACCAGATGGCTTCAGCCGCCGAGCAATTGGCGTCCAGTCTCAACCTCTCGGCCTTCGGCAAGGCGACCGAGCTCAAGAAGCGTATCTGGTTCACGCTCGGCGCCCTCGTGGTCTACCGGCTCGGCGCCTACATTCCGCTCCCGGGCATCGACACCAACACGCTCGCGCAGATCTTCCAGAGCAACCAGGGCGGTCTGCTCGACGTCTTCGACATGTTCTCCGGCGGCGCGCTCAGCCGGATGACCATCTTCGCGCTCACGATCATGCCGTACATCTCGGCATCGATCATCGTGCAGCTCATGACCGCGGTCTCGCCGACCCTCGAGGCGCTCAAAAAGGAGGGCGAGGTCGGGCGGAAAAAGCTCAATCAATACACGCGCTACGGTACGGTGTTCCTGGCGGCGGTCCAGGCCTACGGCATCGCGGTTGGACTCGAGAGCTCGCGCGGGAGCGCGGGCTCGCCGGTGCTCGCTCCCGGCATCTTCTTCGAGTTCACGACGGTGGTGACGCTCACGGGCGGCACCGTCTTCCTGATGTGGCTCGGCGAGCAGATCACCGCGCGCGGCGTCGGCAACGGCATCTCCCTCATCATCTTCACGGGGATCGTCGCGCGCATGCCGGCTGCGCTGGTCCAGCTCTTCGAGCTCGGCCGCACCGGCTCGCTCCCGGCCTTCACCATCATCCTCTTCATGCTGGGCGCGGTCGCGGTCATCACCTTCATTGTCTTCATGGAGCGCGCGCAGCGCCGCATCCCGGTCCAATATCCGAAGCGCCAGGTCGGCAACAAGATGTACGGCGGCGAGGCCTCGCACCTGCCGCTCAAACTCAACAGCTCCGGCGTCATCCCGCCGATCTTCGCCTCCTCGCTGTTGCTGCTGCCGGCGACGCTCGCGAGCTTCAACACCGCGCCGGACAGCTTCCTCGCGCAGGCGGCGGCATATCTGCGCACGGGCTCGCCGTTCCACATGGCGCTCTACGCCGCCCTCATCATCGGCTTCGCCTTCTTCTACACCGCGATCGTCTTCAACCCGACGGAGACCGCGGAGAATCTTCGGAAATACGGCGGCTTCATCCCGGGGATCCGCCCGGGCAAGCAGACCGCCGACTATCTCGACGAGGTGTTGACGCGCCTCACCGCGGTGGGCGCGCTCTATCTGGCGGTGGTCTGCCTGCTGCCGGAGTGGCTCATCTCGGAGTTCTCGCTGCCCTTCTACTTCGGCGGCACTAGCCTCCTCATCGTCGTCAGCGTCACCATGGACACGGTGGCGCAGATTCACTCGCACCTGCTCGCGCACCAGTACGAGGGCCTCATCAAGAAGGCGAAGCTGCGCGGGAGACGCGGGTGAACCTCATCCTCCTGGGCCCGCCCGGCGCAGGGAAGGGAACCCAGGCGAAGCGGCTCGAGGAAGCGCACGGTCTCGTCCAGCTCTCGACCGGCGACATGCTCCGCGCGGAGCGCGCCTCCGGGAGCGAGCTCGGCCGCCGGGTGCAGGCGATCATGGATGCGGGGAACCTCGTCTCCGACGACATCATGATCGCGATGATCGAGAAGCGGATCGGCGCCCCCGATTGCGCTAAGGGCTTCATCCTCGACGGCTTCCCCCGCACCGTGCCGCAGGCGCAAGCGCTCGACGCGATGCTCGCGCGCAAGGGCCTGAAGCTCGACCGCGTGATCCTCATGTCCGTCGACGAGGCCGCCCTCATCGAGCGCATCACCGGCCGCTTCTCCTGCGCCAAGTGCGGTGCCAGCTATCACGACCGCTTCAAGCGCCCCAGGGTCGAGGGCGTCTGCGACGTCTGCGGCAACCGGGAGTTCGTCCGCCGCGCCGACGACAAGGCCGAGACCGTGAAAGCTCGCCTCGACGCTTATAACGGCCAGACCGCCCCGATCCTCCCCTATTACCGCGCCAAGGGCATCCTCGCGGAGGTCGACGGCATGGCCGAGATCGACGAAGTAACTCGGCAGATCGAGGCGGTGCTGGGGCGCGCGAGGTGAGATCCGCGTCCTGTGCGTGGCAGTACGGCAAAACGTCGCGGAGCCTTGAGAAAGCCCCGATGGATCAGCAGGTTACCGATGTCAAGCCAGAGGTTGACTTCGGAAACTTTGTTTCTATAATGCGCGCCCTTGGCCCAAGGCGCGGGATTCCCGCCACCGCCCAAAAAACTCAGGGATTCTAAGGAGAAGCGACCGTGGCGCGTATCGCCGGCGTCAACATTCCGAGCCAAAAGCGTGTGCCCATCGGGCTCATGTACATCCATGGCATTGGCCGTACCTCGGCCGAGAAGATCTGCAAGTCGCTGGGGATCGACACCCAGCGCCGCGTGCACGAGCTCACTGACGACGAGGTGCTGCGCATCCGCGAGATGATCGACCGGGAATATCAGGTCGAGGGCGATCTGCGCCGCACGGTCGCCATGAACATCAAGCGCCTCATGGATCTCGGCTGCTATCGCGGCCTCCGGCACCGCAAGGGCCTGCCGGTCCGGGGCCAGCGCACGCATACGAACGCGCGCACGCGCAAGGGGCCGGCCCGTCCGATCGCGGGCAAGAAGCCCGTCACCAAGAAGTAGGCGAAAGGGACGAGGGCCTCTCATATGGCGACCAAAGCAACCGCCGCCGCCGCGAGCCAGCCTGCCGCCTCCGGAACCGCTGCGGGCGCCGGACCGGCGCCGCGTCTGCGGCGCCGCGAGCGCAAGAACATCACCTCGGGGGTCGCGCACGTGAACGCGACCTTCAACAACACCATGATCACCATCACCGATGCGCAGGGCAACACGATCGCCTGGTCGTCCTCGGGCCATATGGGCTTCAAGGGCTCGCGCAAGTCGACGCCCTACGCGGCGCAGGTCGCCGCCGAGGACGCCGGCCGCAAGGCGATGGAGCACGGCATGCGCACCCTCGAGATCGAGGTGAAGGGGCCGGGCTCGGGTCGGGAGTCGGCGCTACGCGCGCTGCAAACCGTGGGCTTCACCGTGACGTCGATCCGCGACGTGACGGCGATCCCGCACAATGGATGCCGGCCGCCCAAGCGGCGGCGGGTTTAGTCGGGGTTTCATCGCGACGGCCCGGCGCCGCGCGAGCCGCAGTCGGAGGGGCGCACGCCCGGCAGCGAGGCCGGCGGGCGCCGTTGCGGTTTCGGCAAGGGCCGGGCGAAGGTCGCAGCAAAAGGCATGAGGATCAGCCGGTGATTCAGAAAAATTGGCAAGCGCTCATCAAACCGAAGCAGCTCGCGGTGGAGCCGGGCGACGACCCCAAGCGCGTCGCGACCGTGGTCGCGGACCCCTTGGAGCGCGGCTTCGGCCTCACGCTCGGGAACGCGCTCCGGCGCGTACTGCTCTCCTCGCTCCAGGGAGCGGCCATCACCTCGATGCAGATCGAGGGCGTGCTGCACGAGTTCTCCTCGATCCCGGGCGTGCTCGAGGACGTGACGGACATCGTGCTCAACGTGAAGAGCATTGCGCTGCGCATGCACGGCGAGGGGCCGAAGCGCATGCGCGTCAAGGCGCAGGGCCCCGCCGAGGTGCGGGCCTCCGCGATCGAGACCGGGCACGACATCGAGATCATGAATCCCGATCAGCTCATCTGCACCCTCGACCGCAACGCCAAGATCGCGATCGAGTTTACGGTCGAGATCGGCAAGGGCTACCGCCCTGGCGCGGAGAACCGGCCGGAGGACGCGCCGATCGGGCTCATCCCCGTGGACGCGCTCTTCAGCCCCGTGCGCAAGGTGAGCTACAAGGTCGAGAACACCCGCGTGGGCCAGCGCACCGACTACGACAAGCTCTCGATGCGGATCGAGACCAACGGGGCGGTGACGCCGGAGGATTCGGTGGCGCTCGCGGCGCGCATCCTCCAGGACCAGCTCCAGCTCTTCATCAACTTCGAGGAGCCGAGGGCCGCGGTCGAGGCGGCGGCGCCGAGCGAGCTTCCCTTCAACAAGAATCTCCTGCGCAAGGTCGACGAGCTCGAGCTCTCCGTGCGCTCGGCCAACTGCCTCAAGAACGACAACATCGTCTACATCGGCGATCTCGTGCAGAAGACCGAGGCGGAGATGCTGCGGACGCCGAATTTCGGCCGCAAATCGCTCAACGAGATCAAGGAAGTGCTGGCGCAAATGGGTCTCCATCTCGGCATGGAGATCACGAACTGGCCGCCGGAGAACATCGAGGAGCTCGCCAAGCGCCTCGAGGAACCCTACTGAGCCGAAGGGGAGGGAGGGTCCACCCATGCGCCATCGCAACGCAGGCCGCAAGCTCGGCCGCACCAGCTCGCACCGCAAGGCCATGTTCGACAACATGGCTCATGCGCTCCTGAAGCACGAGCAGATCACCACGACCCTGCCGAAGGCGAAGGACCTCCGGCGCATCGTCGAGAAGCTGATCACGCTCGGTAAGCGCGGCGGTCTCCACGCGCGCCGCCAGGCGCTCGCGGATCTCCAGGACACGAAGCTCGTGGAGAAGCTCTTCACCACGATCGCCGAGCGCTACAAGGAGCGCCGCGGCGGCTACACCCGCGTCATCAAGGCGGGCTTCCGCCATGGCGATGCGGCCGCAATGGCCGTGATCGAGCTCGTCGACCGCGACCCCGAGGCCAAGGGCCTCGATTCGGGCCCGGTCGAGACCGCCGAGGAGACCGAGGCCGAGGCGGCCTGAGGAAGGTGCGGCCCCGATGCGCGGTCGCGGGTTTTCCGCGACCATGGGTTTGCTCCCCCTAGTGGCACTTGTCTTGAGCGGCGCCGCGGCTCATGCCGCGGCATCGCCGCGGCTTTGCTTCTTTCGTACGCTTCCGGCGCCGATCCGGGCCTACCTCCTCGACGACATCAAGTTCCTGGTCGGCTGGACTTTCGATGCCGCAGCGCTCAATCCCACGCTGCGCGCCGGCGACGTCGTCGATGCGCGCTCTGGCTTCGCTCGACTGCCCAGCTTCTCGTTGGCCGGCGCCACGCCAATGGTCGCCCTGCGCGGCAAATATCGGGTGATGCAGCTCGCCTTCGACCGCGGCCGCGGCTATTACGGGATCGAATTCGGTGTCCTCGACGAGCGCGGCGAGGTCGCGGCCGTGCTGCTCGCGAACCGCCTCTTCCGCATGCCGATCGCGCTCCGCGATCCCGGCGGCCTTGCAACGGACGTGCTCACCAACGCCGCCATGATGCTCGGTTTCTCGACGGCCGCGCTCGAGGACGCGGAGGCCGCGGCTCGAATGGCGTACGAGGATGCACGGCGGCTCGGAGTCCCGCTCCTGATCGGCGGCCAATCCCAGGCTGGCGGCACCGCGCAGCTTCAGATTGCGACGTTGCAGAAGGCGGGCGCCAGCGATGCATCCGCAGGTTTCGTCACCCTGAATGCAGCCGATGCACTCCGCTCTATCCGGCGTCTCGGGCTTGCGGGCGAGGAGGTCGAAGGCATCAATTTCGCCAAGGACCTCGATCCCGGCGTCGGTCCCAAGGCGCCGTTCCGCAACCGCGTGGGGTTCCAGGTCTACATTCACCGTGACGGCAGCGGTGGACGCGAGCCGGGCGATACGAGCTTCCTGGACGCGCTGCTTCACCCTCGCCAACATTTTCTCGACAGCTTCAACCAGGTCGACCTGACGGCCGCCCTCGCGGCCGCGCTTGCGGAGGCGGTAGAAGGGGCGGCGTGTTGAGGGAGGCATCCGGCTGAGCTATGGTGTTGAGCGAGAGCCGGGGATGACGGGCGGAACCTTTCAAATGGTTGCGACAGCAAAAAAACCGACGCGTAAGACATCTTCGAGCGAGCGTCACGCACTCACGGAAAAACTTGAGGCAGGTATTGCATCGCTTCAGGCTGGACGCGTCGTGTCGAAGCCCGAATACGACCGCATGGTCAAGGAGATCCTCCGGAAGGGCTCAGCCAAGGGAACACCCGCCGCGCGCTGAGAGGCGGCCGTGTTCGAACTGTCAAGAGAGGCGGCAGAGGATGTCGCAGCGATCCTGAGCGAGGCTATGCAATCCGGTGGCGCCGCTGGCGCTGCCCGGATGGCACGTCGGCTTGATGCAAATTCCGAGCAATTGCAACCGGGCTTGTGCCCGGTCACCGACGAAGCGATATTGAGGCGTCGATTCCGCTGCGCTTCGCCATCGAGTATCCCTTTGTCATTGCATTCGACCCCGCGAGCCGTCGCATAGTTCGCGTTCTACATGGTCGCCGGGATTTCTCGACGATCTTCCCTGGGGATTGATGGGCGGATGCCCGGAGGGACTTTGAGAGACCGAATTGAGAGCAGTCGATTGCGTTTCTTCAATCTGTTGCTGCCCCTCCTCCTGCTCGCCGCCTGCTCCGGCGGCGACATCGACGATTATCGGTTCAGTCGGGTGGCGCTCTCGGGGACGGGGCTTTCGGTCGAGATACCCGACGGCGCCAGGGTGGCGGAAACGCGCTGGCGTGCGGATTTCCACCTTTACGATTTCGTGGTGAAGAACCGCACCATCCTCGGCCTCTATGTCGGCGGCGATCCCGCCTTCCATCCCGCGGCTGGCGCCAAGGAGGTCGAGCCCGAGTCCGTGGGCGGCATGCCCGCCAAGACCGTCGTCACCAAAACCGGCTCCGGCTGGTCGCGCGACATGCTGCTGGAGCGGCCGGGCCCCATCTACTACCACTTCTTCTACCGGAACCTCCGCGACGCCGACCTCCTTCTCGCGGATCACATCATCGGCTCGCTCCAGGAAGACCGGCCGCCGAAGTGAGCCCGGCGGTCACTGTCCGGTGCCCCCGCGCGCGGTCTTGACCGCGGCGAGATAGGCGCGGCTGAAGTCCGGATCATAGAGCGAGTAGCGCTCGGCGCCATGCAGCGCCGGCATCGCCGCCTCGAGCTCCTCGCGATAGGCCTCGAGCGCCTTGCCCGCGATATCGAAGCGCATGCCGCTCGCCTGGAGCTCGAGCTCCCGGAGTCTCAGGATCAGGCCTTTGAGCGCGCCCCGCGCCTTCGCGCGCGCCGCCTTGCCCTCGGGGAAGGCCGTGCTCTTGTGGTCGGGGAAGCGCTCGACCATCTCGCGGAGCTCGCTCCCGATGACGTCGACCGCGAGCGCCACCACCGTGCGGTCTTGCTCGTTGATGGCGGTCTCGAGAACGCTCTCGAAGTCCTCGAGCTCCTCCATGGTGTCGTCGATTCCCGCGGGCTCGTAAGGGTTCCAGCCGTCGCCGACCGCCGTCAGATAAGCCACGAGGTCGCCCTGCGCGCTCGCGTCGAGGCCGAGGTCGAAGACGCGGTTGAAATGGTCGACCACGCCGGCATAGCCGTCGAAGCGTCCGTCGTGGAAATAAGGCGCGTTGAAGTCGGCATTGAGCAGGGTCGGCGTCCGCTCGGGCCCGCCGGAATGCACGTCGTGCTGGCGATGGTCGGTGAAGCCCGCGGAGGGGGGATGGCAGGAGGCGCAGCTCACGCCGGGATTGTGCGGAAACGGTCGCTCGAAAATCTCCTCGCCGCGGCGCTCCGCGGCGCTGGCGTTGCCGGCGAGCCGCCCCTCGGCGGAGATGCGGGGATTGGTGAGGAAATCGATGTCCTGGAGATAGGCCACGATCGCATCGACGACGCGCGGCTCGGGCTCGGGCCCCGCGAATTCCTTCACGATGACGTCGCGCACGAAGTCGCGGAGCGAGGCGGTGCGGCCGTCGTGACCGTAGGGACCGAGGAAGCGAAGGCCGCGCAGGCTCGGGATGCGAAGCGCGTCAAGCCGCCCGTCGTCGGTCTTGGGGTTGAATAGCGCGCTGGTGGTGTCGAAGGTGCCGGGCTTCTCGGAGGCCCCGGGAATGGAGAACAGCGGATTGGTCGTGCCGCCGACGTGGCAGGTCTCGCAGCTTATGCCGGCCTGCCGCGCGACCGGACCGAGGATCTGCGGCGAGCTGAAGAGGAGGTTGCCGAGCTTCACGAGATAGGGTTTCTGCCCGCCCGAGAATTCCGAATGGAATTGCTCCCGCGGCGCCCGGGTCTGGCCCTCACCGAGATCGGTGCCGGGCGGCAGCACGCTCTGATCGGCGCCGCTCGCGGGCGCGGCTCCGAGATCGCCGGAGAACGCGAGCCCCGCGATGAGGAGCGCAATTGCCGCGCCGCAGGCGCGGTGGCCGAGCGAGGTCTTCATCGTCAATCCTCCAGGCTCGGGGCCTCGAGGCCGAGATCGCCCGCCGCCGCCTTGAGCGCGAGCGCCAGGCGCTCGCTCGCCTTGGTGAGCGTGCCCTGATCGACGGATTTCAGGTCGGGGACGGCGACCGCGGCCTCGATGATCGTAAGCTCGCGCCGCGCATTTGCCGCGAGCTCCGGGTTCTTGGCCTTCAGTGCCGGCTCGAAGACGATCGTGAAGACGTCGTCGATGCCCTGGACGTTGTTCCGCATGTCCGCGAGCGAGGTGCCGCTCGCCGCGGATTCCCCGCCCGCGGCCTTGTTCTCTCCGATCTCCAAGGTGAGCTTGGCCGTACCGTTGAGGAGCCCCTGCGCGGTCAGCCCCTTTGCACGGATCTGCTTCGAGAATTCCGTGAGGCTGGTTACGAGCGCAGCGACCGCCGGCTCGATCCCGCTGGGATCGCCGCCGAAGAGCCGCGCCTCGATCAGGTGATATCCGGACTTGGCATCGGGCCAGGCATCGATCGCCTCGTCGAGATCGGCATAGAGTTCCCCCGTGAAGGTCTCCGAGCGCTCCCAATCTACGTGCGACTCGAGCCATGCCGCGCGCGCACCCGCGACGTCGTGTGCGGCGACGCGCTGCTGCAGGCGGGCCGCCGCGTCGCGCGCGCGATCGATCTGCGCGACCGCACGGGCGGTGTAATTGGCGATGCCATCGTCGAGCGTGGCGGCCTTGGCGGTCGGTACCGCCGCGAAAATTGCAAGGGCTCCCGCGACGAGTAGGCTCCAGCGGACCGGTCCTTTGATCTGCATTCCTGACCCCTTTTGACCTAGTGTCGTTCCTGGTTGATAGAAATACGTGAGCAGCATATGATAAATAGTAGATAGGTTGGCAGCTGTAACGCAATTGCAACTCATTCGCATTTGGGACTTTTACGGCACCCGCCGGGGCTTCGTCAAGCAATCGCCATCCAAGGGGGCGCGACCAGCCGCCGAGCTACCCATCGAGAAACAAATTTCGCGGAGGTCGCCGTCTATAGTTCCGGCAGGCCCGCCTTGCGCAGGCCCGCGAAGACCGTCTCCTCCATCAGGCGCAGGTATTCCGGATCGTCGGATTCGCGCCTCGCTTTGAGCGCAGCGATCGAGACCTGCGGCCAGGCTCTGAGCAATTCCGCGAGATAGGACTTGGCGGCTTCTTCATCGCCTTTGAGCGCGCAGACCGCGGTCAGCTCTCGCAGCAGCCACCAGCCATCGTCTGGGCTCTCCGACCTCGCCTGACGAAGCCATTCGAGGGCGAACTCGTCGTGCCGAAGGAACAGGTGAGCCATCGCCATGTGCCACTTCGACAGCACATTCACGTCGCCGCTCCATCCGAGCCGCAGAGACTGCTCGATGAGGGGGACGGCCTTCTCGGGTTGACCCAGATGGAGCATCGAGGCGCCGAGACCGTCATAGGCCGGCCCGTAATTCGGGTCGAGGAGAATGGCGAGCTGAAACTCCTGCGAGGCCTCAACGGTCTTGCGCTGTGTCTGCAGCAAGACGCCCTTGATGTAGTGCGCGGTCGACCGCTCGGGCGCCAGAGCGAGAGCCTTTTCGGCAGCGTCGTCCGCCTGCTGCAGGAGATCGTCCCGGTCGGCCTGGCGCTGCGGGCTGAAGTTGACGAGCCGCGCGATCAGCGCCGTCGCCAACCCCTCGAGCGCCCCGACGTCGCGATCGTCCATGGCGAGTGCATCGCGGAACAGGGCCTCCGCCTGGTTTAGGTTTTCGAGGGCGCGCGGTTGCGCGAGCACCGCCGGTCCGCGCAAGCCGAGATCGTCGGCGTCCGGCGCCGAGCCCCGGAACGCGGCGTCTCGCGCCGCCGGCTGAACCAGCTCGTTGCCTAGCGCGTAGGCGACGCGCCCGGTAATTCGGTCTTCGAGCGCGAAAAGCTCGCTGCGCTCCCCCTCGAAGCGGTCGGACCAAAAATGGGCGCCCGATTGCGTGTCGAGGAGCTGCACGCTCACGGCGATGCGATTGCCGTCGCGCCGTATGCTTCCCTCGAGCGCGTAGCGAACGCCGAGCGAACGCCCCGCCTGCGCACCGTCCGCGTATCTGCCCTTGCGCGCGGCGGCGGAGCCGCGGGCGGCCACCTGCACCTCGGAGACATGCGTGGAGAGTCCCGTGGTGAGGTCGTCGGTCACTCCGTCCGCAATGAAATCGTCCGCGGGGTCGCCGCCGAGATTGACGAAGAGCAGCACCGCGATCGAGAGACGGGGCGCGGCGGGCGCCGGCGCGGGCGGAGGCGGCGTCTCCGCCGATGTCGGCGCCTCGGCAGGGGCGCGCAGCCACCACCCGACGGCACCGCAGCCCAGCGAGAAAAGGAGGATCAATGCGGCTAGCAGACGCCAGTCGACGGCCTGCAGGCGCTTCGTCCAACGATGCGTGCGGGCCGGCGGCTCGCTGGCGCGCTCCACCGATACGACCTGCAGGTCGAAAATGTAGCCGCGACCGGGGATCGTCTTGATCAGATCTTGCGCGTTGTCTCCGATCGCTCGCCGGATTTCCTTGACGCATTGCACCAGGGAATCCTCCGTGACGAACACGCCCGGCCAGGCCGCCTCCATCAGCTCGTCCTTGGGCAAAAGCCGTCCGGGGTTCTTCACGAAGTAGGTCAGGACCTCGAAGCATTTCGGGCGCAGGCGCAACTCGCGCTCTCCGTTGCGAAGAGAGCCACGACCGAGATCGAGTACACAGTCCCTGAAACGATAAACCGCTAACGGGGGCACGAACATCAGGCCCACCTTAGAAAGCGTCCAGGCTCCCTGCCCAAAGCCATTTTCGTCGAATTTTCGTCCCTTGTTTAGTTATTTCTCGGGACGATTGCTTCCTTCCGCGAGTATCAGGGTCAGGCTGCATCGTGTTTGTCGTGGGCCAGGGGGTACCGCATGAACCGACTTCGCAGGCCTCGCGGAAGCCGCAGTCACATGAGGAAGGCGCTCGCCGCCCTCGCGGCCCTACTTACCGCCTGCAGCAATGCGCGCGTCGAACCGATGAGTGCAGCACGGCAAACGGAGGCGGCAGGGCGCGGCGACTCCATCGTGCTGATGCGGTTTGCGGGACAGGGCGCGGACAAGCCATTCAATCCCCTCGCCGATATCGACAGCTCGGTGGGTCCGCGGGTGGTATTTCAAAACCTGGACACCGAGGCGACGTTCCGCTCGCCGGCCGATTTGCATTTCCCCGCGCCCTCGGCGGAACTCGCGGATTCAGGGTGGGTCTATTTCGAACTGCCGGCCGGAAGCTACTACCTCGGCTTGAACACCTCGGCCACAGATCTCCGCGCTCCCGGCCAAGGCCTCCGCTTCGTCGTGCCGACCCAGAGCTCGATTGTCTATATCGGAACCTTCCGCATTTCCTGCGCAGGGGACAAGGCGCTGAGGGCCTGCGAGGCGCAGGCGCGGATCGAAGACGAGTCCTCCGAAGCCACGGAGATAGCCGCGAGGAATTTTTCGACCGTCGGCGGCTTCATCCCCGAGCTCGCGACCGCCTATGGCTCCCAGCCCGACGGCGAGCGCCTCGCGGCCTCGGTCGCTCCCGACATCTCCTTCAGTCGCGCCGCTTGGCATCTGAGCCGCGAGCAGGACGAGCCCCCGCCGCCCAAACCGCATCCGCTTTCGTCCTCGCCCGGGTCGGGATGGAGCGGCGGGAACGCCTTTAGCGGCTGCGGCGGGCCTGGATGCGGCGAACTGGTGCTGGCCGTCCTTATCGTGGCGGGCGTCATCATCGCCGTCGATCAAATCGACAAAGCGCTGGCCGGACCGAAGCAGCAGCCCTGCACCACCGCGCTCCGGGGGTCGATTGCCGTCGACAGGCTCAAGCCGCTCCTGACGGGGTTCGCCTTCGATGCGGATGCGCAACAAACGCCCACTGGCGGGTCGCTTCGTTGGGAGGCGTCGGTCTCGCGCGTCCTGCTCCGCAAATGTGCGACCGGCGATAGCTTTGCGGTCGAAGTGGCAGCGCGGTGGCGCGCGGTCGAGGCCCGCACCGGCCGTACGCCTTTCGATGCCGTCCTCGTCAGCGCGCCGTCGTCGCCCTGGAGCGACAGGCGCGTGGCTCACCCCTGGGATCGCAACTCCCCGCTGCCGCCTTGGGAACTGGCGATCCCGGAGCCATCGGCCTGCCGTCCGCTCGCCGACTACTGCGCAGCCGACGGCGCCGGCCTCGTGGCCCAGGACGTCGCGGGCGCGCTGCAGGGCATGCGGGCGTGGCTGATCGATCCGACCGTGCGGTCGTCGAGTCTGTCCGTTTCGCTGGGGAGAGCCCAAGCCTCCCCCTGGCGATAGCTACCGGAACCGCCTGCGGATGCGACCGCGCGCCTCGATAAGGAGGAACCTATGGACCCAGGAATGTTTCGACCGGACTTGACGCCGTTGGTCGGAGGGGCAAATACACTCCTCAGCCTCGGAATTGTCCTCTTTGTTTTCCTGCTCCTCAGAGGCGATCTGCGCCGGCTGCTGTGCCAAGTGATCGAATATCCGGAGGGCGCGAGCTTCTATCTGCGATCACTTGCGCTAGTCCTGCTCGCGACGGGTCTGAGCAAAGCGATCCTGTATTTCGATGCGAAGTCCATCGCCGAGCCGATGGAAGTCGTCTGGGCGGTCACTGCGCGTATCTCCGGGCTCCTCGACACTCTGCTCATCGTCTTGCTGGTTTTCGTGGGGATGATAACCGTGCTGGTCGCGGTCGGAGGAACACGTCATGGGAAATGAGCAATTCCTCGTGCTGTCCTACTGCCTCGTGGGGCTGCTCTGCGCCTGCTTCGGCTTGGGGGCCTATTACTGGCTGCGTGGGCCCGCCGATGCGATCTTCGCGAGGCTTCGACAAAGTGGGCTGGACCGCGCCCTGCAGAAGCTGCTTCCCGCGAGCCTCGTCGCACTCGCCCTCTCGGGCTTCATGTCGGTCGATTATTATGGTGGGTGTGTAACTACGCGCTACCAGGAGATCGTCGGTGACCGCGAATACATGCTTCGTGTGAACCGCGAGCAGATGTCGAGCGCGCTCGATTGGATCGTGCGGGCGAGATTCGCCTGGTCGGGGATCGTGCTCCTGGTGATCATCGCGATCCGGCGGGAGCGGAAGCGCGCCACGGACCGGGATCGTACCAGCCCGGCCATTGCAGGGGCGGACGCTGTGAGTCCGTCTCCCCCGATCGCCAAGTAGCCTCCGAGCATGGAGATTGCCCCATGACCAGACCAGCGGCCATCCTCATCGTCGCCGTTGCAATCGCCCTATCCGGCTGCTCGATCAAGCGCACCGCCGTGAACATGGTCGGCGATGCGCTTTCCGACGGCGGCGGCGCCTATGCGCAAGACGACGATCCCGAGCTCATACGCGACGCCACGCCGTTCGGGTTGAAGACTTACGAGAGCCTGCTCGCGACCTCGCCGGAGCACCAGGGTCTGCTGCTCGCGGCTGCGGGCGGCTTCGTGGGCTACGCTTACCTTCTGGGCCAAGATCTCGAGATGAACGAATCCGCCGACGCGAAGCATGCGCGAGCCGAGCGTCGCCGCATCAGCAAGCTGTTCTTGCGCGGACGCGATTACGCGATGCGCGGTCTCGAAGTTTCCCATCCCGGCTTCGGCGCCAGCTTCGCGCGCGACCCCAAGGCGGCACTCGCGACGACGACGAAGGCGGATGCGGCGTTCCTCTATTGGGCGGGGGCGGGCTGGGCGGGCGCCGTCGGCTCGCGCAAGGGCGATCCCAAAATGATCGCTGACCTCCCGAACGCGGCTGCTCTCGTTGCCCGTATCCTCGAGGTCGACGAGACCTACGATGGGGGCTCGGCGCATGAGTTCTTCATTACCTACGAAGGCAGCCGCCCCGGCGGCAGCGCAGCGGTCGCGCGGGAGCACTACAAGCGAGCGCTCGAGCTCTCCAAGGGCGAGCGCGCCTCGGTGCATCTTGCGCTGGCGGAAGCGGTCTCCGAGCGCGAGCAGAACCTACAGGAGTTTCGCAGCCTGCTGCGGCTGGCGCTCGCCGTCGATCCCGATCGCGTGCCGGACCTTCGCCTCGTCAACACCATCTCCATACGCCGCGCGCGCTGGCTCGAGGATCGGATTCCCGAGCTGTTCGTCGGCGCCAGCCTGACGGAGTAGCCGCAATGCCGCGCATTCCCATCGGACTCGTTGCCGGTGCCATCGCCGTCTCGGTAGCGACATCGGCGCCGAGCCAGACTTTGAAGCTCGCCACCCTCGCGCCGGAAGGATCGCCCTGGCACGAGATCATCGTCGACATCGCCGAGGGCTGGAAAGCCGATTCCGGCGGCAAGCTCTCGGTCCGGATCTATGCCGGCGGCGTCGCCGGCGACGAAGGCGACGTCATCCGCAAGATGCGCGTCGGACAGATACAGGTGGCGGCGCTTTCGGGCCAGGGCTTGTCGGAGATCACGCCGGACATCCAGGCGCTGCAGATGCCGATGATGTTCGAATCCTACGAGGAGCTCGACTACGTCCGCGACCGCATCGCACCGAAGCTCGAGGCGCTCACGGAGAAGAACGGCTTCAAGATCCTCAATTGGGCGGATGCGGGCTGGGTGCGTTTCTTCACGCAGACGCCGGCGATCAGGCCCGCCGATCTGAAGCCGATGAAGATCTTCACCTGGGAGGGCGATCCGACCTATCTCGAGGCGATGAAGTCGATGGGCTATCAGCCGGTCGCCCTAGCCGCGACCGACATGTACACCGGACTGCAGTCGGGGCTGATCAATGCATTCCCGACCACTCCCATCGCCGCGCTGTCGTATCAATGGTTCGGCCTCGCCAATCACATGACCGACGTCAAATGGGCGCCGTTGGTGGGGGCGCTGGTGATCTCGAATTCCGCCTGGCGGTCTCTGCCGGACAGTTTGAAGCCCGCCCTGCTTCGGACTGCTCAGGAAGCAGCGCTGAAAGGGCGGGGCAAGGTCAGGCCGCTCGAGGACGAGGCGATCGCCGCCATGAAGGCGCACGGGCTGATCGTTCATCCGGTGCCCCCCGATGCGCTCGCGGAATGGGAGGCGACCGCACGCGCGGGCTACAAGATGATCGTGGGCAAAGCGGTCCCCGCGCCGATCGTCGCGGAAGTCCAGCACTTGCGGGACGAATACCGAGCCAAGAAGGGCCATAAGTGAGAGCGCGATGCCGTCGCGCGCGGTGAGATTGTCGGCTGCGGCGCGCGTCGTCGAGGACGCCGCCGCGGCCGGCAGCCTCGCGTTGATGGCGCTGCTGCCCGCGATCGAGGTCGTGCTGCGCGCGCTCTTCGGGACCGGCATTCCCGGTACCTCCGGCTATGTCGAGAATCTCACGCTTTGGGTGGCGTATCTCGGCGCCGTCATCGCCGCACGCGAGGGCCGCCATCTCGATCTCTCAACCGGAACCTCCAGGTTTCCGCCGGCGATGAGGCGCGCCGCGGCCGTCGTCGTCGCGTTTCTCTCGGCAGCGGTCGTCGCGGGGCTGTTCTGGGCGTCGTTCCAGTTCGTGCAGGCGGAAACCAGCGTGTCGCTGCGCATCGGCGGCTGGCTGCCGGTGGCGCTCGCGGAAGCGATCCTGCCGCTCGCTTTCGCTGCGATTGCCGCGCATCTCGTCGCGCGAGCCGAGACTTGGTCCGAGCGGCTTGCCGCCTTTCTCGGCCTTGCGGGCGCCGCCGCCGGCGGATTTTTTCTCGAGCCGCAGGCGGGACTGCTGCTCTGGCCGGGCATCGCCATCCTGGTCCTCGCGGCGTTGCTGGGTGTGCCGATCTTCGTTGCGATCGGCGGCATGGCTCTGCTGCTGTTCTTCGCCGACGGCGTGCCGGTGGCGGCGATCTCCGTCGAGACTTATCGCGTCGTCGCCTCGCCGTCGATCGCGACCATCCCGCTCTTCACCCTTGCCGGTTATCTCCTTGCCGAGGGCGGGGCAAGCCGGCGCCTGGTGCGTCTTTTCAGGGCGTGGTTCGGCTGGCTGCCGGGCGGCGCCGCGATCGCCGCGACGCTGGTCTGCGCGTTCTTCAGCACCTTCACCGGCGCGTCCGGCGTGACCATCCTGGCGCTCGGCGGGCTGCTGCTGCCCGTTCTCCTTAAGAGCGGATACAGCGAGGACTTCGCGCTCGGCCTCGTGACGTCGACCGGCTCGATCGGAATGCTATTTCCGCCGAGCCTCGCCGTGATCCTCTATGGCGTGGTCGCGCACATCTCGATCCCCGATCTCTTCAAGGCCGGCATCGGCCCGGGCCTGCTGATGGTGGGCGCAGTCTGCGTTTATGGCGTCTACCGCGGCATCGTCGGCCACGTCGAGCGCTCCGCTTTCGATCCCCGCGAAGCCGCCGCCGCTCTATGGGAGGCCAAATGGGAGCTGCTGGTGCCGGTCGTGGCGCTCTATGGGATCTTCGGCGGCTTCAGCACGCTCACCGAGGCGGCTGCAATCACCGTCATCTACGTCTTCGCCGTGGTGAGCTTGATCCACCGGGATCTCCGGCGCATTGCCGATCTCGCGGTGGTGCTGGTGCGGTCTGGGACGCTCGTCGGCGGTGTCTTCATCATCCTTGGCGTCGCCATGGGCCTCACCAATTTTCTCGTCGACGCCGAAATCCCGAGCCAGGCCGCCAATTGGGTCAAGGCGCATGTCGGCATGCGCCTGGAATTTCTCCTGGCGCTAAATCTGTTTCTCCTCGTCGTGGGCTGCCTCGACGGCTTCTCCGCCATCATCATCGCGGTGCCGCTGGTGCAGCCCATCAGCGCCGCCTTCGGCATCCACCCGCTGCATCTCGCGATGATTTTTCTGGTGAACCTCGAGCTCGGCTATCTCATGCCGCCGGTGGGCATGAACCTCTTCCTCGCCTCGTATCGCTTCGACCGGGCGTTGAGCGCGATCTATCGCAGCGCCGTGCCCTTCATCGCGGTGCTGCTCGTCGTGCTGCTCTTGGTGACCTATTGGCCCTCGCTCATCATCGGCGTCGATTGACTCCCGGCTAGCTGCGCCTCCGCCAGCGTGCGTACCGCTGCGTAATCGACCTTGCCGGTGCCGAGGACAGGCACCGCCGGCACCGTGAGAACGGTGCGCGGGACCAGCACTTCCGCAATGCCGTGCGCTCGGGCGTTGGCGAGCAGCGCCGCGACCGAGGCGCCGGGATTGTCGGTCACCAACACCACCTGCTCGCCCTTGCGCGCATCGGGGAGCGCGAGCGCGGCATGGCGGTGCTCGGGCCACAGCGAAGACGCCTGCAGCTCGACCGCCGCAAGCGAGATCATCTCGCCCGCGACTTTGGCGAAGCGCTTCGCGCGGCCCTTGATCGTCACGAAGTCCTCGTGGTCGATCGCGACGACGTCGCCGGTGTCGTACCATCCCTGCGGCGGCGGCTCCAGCACGCCCGGCGCGCTCGCGCGCAGATAGCCCAGCATCACGTTGGGCCCCGAGACCATGAGGCGCCCGCCCTCGGCGATCCCCTCGACGGGCTCGAGCCGCGTCTTGATGCCGGGCAGCAGCCGCCCGACCGTCCCCGCCTTGAAATGCATGGGCGTGTTGATCGCGAGCACCGGGGAGGTCTCGGTGGTGCCGTAGCCCTCCAGAACTCGCAGCCCGAAGCGGTCCATCCAGAGCCGCCGCGTCTCCTCGCGCACGCGCTCGGCGCCCGCGAAGACGTATCTGACGCTGTAGAAGTCGTAAGGGTGTCCGGCGCGCGCGTAGCCCGTGAGGAAGGTATCGGTGCCGAAGAGGATGGTGGCGTTCGTGTCGTAGGCGAGCTCGGGCACGATCCGGTAATGGAGCGGCGAGGGGTAGAGAAAGGTCTTCACTCCGAAGGCGAGCGGCAGGATCAGGGCGCCGGTCATGCCGAAGGAATGGAAGATCGGCAGCGCGTTGAAGACGATGTCGCTGGGACTGAAGTCGATGCGCGCGGCGATCTGCTGGCAATTCGAGAGGATGTTGCGGTGGCTCAGCACCACGCCCTTGGGCATGCCCTCGGAGCCCGAGGTGAAGAGCACCACCGCGGGATCGTCGGGTGCCGCCTTGTGCCGGCGATGGATCGCGCGCGCGAACCAGCCCGCGACGAGCCCGCCCAGGCGGCGGAGCGGACCGATCCCGGCGCGAATATCCTCGAGATAGAGGACGCGGCGGCCCTCCGCGAGAAGGGCCAACGCCGCATCGAGCTTTCCCCGCTCGACGAAACGGCGCGAGGTCACGATGACCCGGAGCTGCGCGATCCCGCAGGCAAGCGCCATGTTGTGCGCACCAGTGGAGTAGTTGAGCATCGCGGGCACGCGCCGATAGGCCTGCAAGCCAAGGACGGTCGCGGCCGTCGCGTTGGCGTTGGGAAGCAGTACCCCCACGTTCTCGAGCGGCTCCGTGAGTGCCGCAAAGCGGCGGCCCAGCAGCAGCGCCCCCGCGATGAGGCGGTTGTAGGAGAGCGGCCGGCGATCGATGTCCTCGAGGACCGCGCGGCCGCCGCCATGGATGCGCCGCGCATCGAGCACGGCCTGGAAGAGCGTCTTCCCGGTCTCGGCGGTCGCGTACATCATTCCGGACATGATGTCATAGAGGCGGCGGCCGATCTCGCGCCGGCGCTGGCGGCCCTTCATCTCCGGCGCGATCTCGAGGGAGCGCGGCTCCTGGATCGTGATGGTGACGCGTGGGAATCGGCGCAGCCGCACCTTGCCGCGGAGCCTGGAGAAGACCGTGTACTGGAGCCCGTCCAGCCGGACCGGCACGATCTTGGCCTTCGCCATTTCCGCGATCATGCCGGGGCCTTCGTAGATCTTCATGAGCGCGCCGGTCACGGTGAGACGTCCCTCCGGGAAGATCACGATGGGTCGGCCCCGCTCGGCGGCGCGGATCAGCGTCTTCGTCGCGAGCGGCGCAAGCGGGTCGATGGGGACGGCGTCGACGAGCGAGAGGAAAGGCTTCAGCCACCAGGTTGCGACGCGGTTGGCGGCGACGGCGAAGGCGGGCCGTCCCGGCAGGAAGGCCGCGAGGATCGCGCCGTCGAGGAAGGAGAGGTGATTCGCGACATAGACCATGCGCTCGCCGGCCTTGGCGACGTTCTCGATGCCGCGGACCTCGACGCGATAGACGAGGCGGAAGAGCGCCGCCACCGCCGCCTTCAGCACCGCCCCGGGCACCAGCAGGATCGCCGCGACGGCGGCGATCGCATTGACGACGCCCACGGCGAGAAACACCTGCGGTGTGCTCGCGCCGAGAGCGATCGAGATCGCGCTGACGATACCGGCCGCGGTGATGTAAAGCGCGTTCAGGATGTTGTTGGCGGCGACGACGCGGGAGCGGTGGCTCTCCTCGCTGCGCGCCTGGAGGATCGCATAGAGCGGCACGATGAAGAGGCCGCCGCAGACTGCGAGCGCAAAGAGATCCGCGACGAGGCGCCAATTGGCGGGGTGGGAGAGGAACGCGCGGAGATCGAGCAGCGCTCCGTCTCCGACGGCAGCGCCTCCGCTCGCCCAACAGAGATCGAAGGTGAAGATCGTCATGCCAAGCGCGCCCAAGGGCGCGAGCCGCGCGCTCACCTCGCCGCGCAGGAGCCGCCCGCAGAGCAGCGAGCCCGTCCCGATGCCGACCGAGAAGGCCGCGAGGAACAACGGCACGACCGTGTCGTCGGCGCCGAGCGTGTCCTTGGCGTAAGCCGGGAACTGCGCGATGAAGAGCGCGCCCATGGCCCAGAACCATGAAATCCCCATGATCGACAATCGGAGATCGCGGCGCTCCTGGGCATAGCGGATGATGCCGAAAGTCTCCGCAAGTATGTTCGGATTGATCGGCAGCTCCGGCATGGCCCGCTTGGCCCGCGGCACGAGAAGACTCACTGCCCAGCCCGCGACTGCGAGCATGAGCAGCACCGCCGACACCACGCTCGGCCCGTAGTTCGCGTCGTGCATCAGAATCGCCCCGGCGATGTTGCCGATCAGGATCGCGAGGAAGGTTCCGGCCTCGATGAGGGCGTTGCCGCCCATGAGCTCGTCGGTCTGGAGGTGGTCCGGCAAGATGCCGTATTTGACCGGCCCGAAGAACGTCGATTGCAGGCCGAGGAAAAACAGCACCGCGAGCTGATAGACGGTGTTGTCGAGCGCGAAGCCCAACGCCGCGAGCGCCATGGCCGCGACCTCCCAGAGCTTCACGTAGCGAATGAGGCGCGACTTCTCGTACTTGTCCGCGAGCTGGCCTGCCGTTGCAGAGAAGAGGAAATAGGGCAGGATGAAGAGCGCGATGGCGATGTTCGATAGGAACGCCTTCGTCTCGGGCGTCTGCGTTCCCTGGAAGGTGATATGGACGATGAGCGCGGTGCGGAAGAGGTTGTCGTTGACCGCGCTCAGGAACTGCGTGAGGAAGAGCGGCAGCAGCCGGCGGCTCGCGAGGAGATGAAGCTGGGTAGTGGCCATCGGCGGACTCCCTGGGGAATGAGCTTGAATCAAGACGCGAGGACGCGCCAGCAGGCATCCGCGAGCTCGCCCGCGAGCGGCATCATGGGGCCCGGAAGGCGTCCATAGACCTTGAAGGTCGCGGGCTGGAGGATGAGGCCCATGACCCAGGCGGCCGCGAGCTCGGGGTCGCGCCTCGCGATCTCTCCGGCCGCCATGCCCTCGGCCACGACCTTGCGCACGATGTCGACGGGCGAGGCGTGATCGGGGTCGAGCCGCCGCATCGAATGATGCTGCACCAGCAGCAGGAATTGGAAGCGCACGGGGTCGCTGTCGAAGACCCTCGCGCATTCCTCGATCATCGCCCGGAGCTTCGCCCGCGCGCCGCGGTGGGCGTTCTGGACCGCGTCGAGACGCTCCGCGAAGGCCCCGTAATGGCGCTGGAAGAGCGCGAGGATCAGCGCGTCGCGCCCCTCGTAATGCCGGTAGAGCGCGCCTTCCGCCACCCCCGCCGCCTCCGCTATGTCCCGGATCGTGGTCTCGGCGACGCCCTGAACCACGAACAATTCCATGGCCTTACGCTCGATCCTCTCGCGGGTAGACGTGCCGTCGCGCATGACCAATCTCGCATATGTGAGTGATCGTTCACTCACAAATATGACAAGAATGAGCATCCGTCAAGCCCTCGGGTCCGACTCAGGACTTTTGGATCTTGTCGTAGCGCCGGATCGGCGAGAAGGTGCCGTCCTTGAAGCGGAGCTGCACCGTGACGAAGCGCGTGGCCGCGGGCGCTTCGACGAAGACGGGGACCTCGGCAGTTATGGGGGCGAGGCCCGGGCCGTCGAATGCGGGAAAGCCAAAGATACGGTCGGGGGTCTCGCTGTCGATGCCGTAGCGGATCTCGGCGATGACCCCGCGATCGCTCATGAGCTCCGAGAAATAGACGAGGATCTTGCGGTCGAAGCGCCGCAAGACCACCCAATTGTCCTGGGTGAGATGGAGCGCCTGCCGTGCGTCCGGTGGCCCGCTATTGCCGCCGAAGAGGCTCGGGCCGAAATAGGCGAGCCACGCGATCGCGGGAACGGCAAGACCGATCGCGAGGTAGAGAGCCGGCCGATATCGTCGGGGTCCGCGCCACGCGACGTTCTGACGCTTCAGGCTCGTCCAGAGGAACGCGACCGTCTGGGGATCGATGGCGTCGCCAAGGAGGGGGCCGAAACGGCGGGCGTCGCGCAGCATCTTATCGAGCCCGTCGCGGTCCCAGGGAACGACCCCCATCCGCGCATGGAGCGGGCGAAAGCGCCGCAGTACCAGCCAGGCATTGTGCGAGGGAACGACGCCTGCGCGGGTGACGTGGCCGCCGCTGCGCAACGCTTGCAGCACTCCTCGACCCGTGAAGGGCCGGGGCGCGGCCCGGTCGCGCAGCCATTGCAGCCACGCATTCGCCGAGGACAGCCTATAGAGATAGCGCGCATAGAGATGAGGCTGATATTGCTCGAGCCCGCTCCCGACCTCGTTCCATCGGAAACGCTGGGCGAGACCTGCGAGCAACGCCACGGGCATGTCGGGGTCGTCGTAGACTGCGAGAAAGAGCCGCGCCTCGAGCTCCGCCTTCTGGTCGAAGGCGAACGCCTCCCCGCGCAGGAAGCCCCCCACCGCTGCGAGCGCGCCCGAGGTGTCGCCGTTGCGCCCACGGGCCGCGAATTCCTCGAGGAGCGCCTCGAGCCTCGCCTTGGTACCGGCATCGAATTCGGCGGCCGGGCCGGGCGGCTCATCGGCGCTCCGGTCCGCGGCCGCAGTCTCCGCTTTCTGAGGCGTTGTCTTTTCGGCCGCTGCCGCGGCTTCGGCGAGCGCCGCCTCATAGGCGCTGCGGAGCGCCTGGAAAGCCGCGGGCTCCCTGTCGATGTCGAGCGCGCGCAGTCTCCGCGCATAGGCGCGCTGGATCTCTCGTGCGTCCGATGTCGGCGGGATGCCGAGGCCGTCCCAGGGAAAGCCGGGCATGCTCTCGCCGGTCACGACGTCGAATCCTCCGGTCCCGCGAGCGCTGGCGGCAGCGGCGTGTCCCAGCGGAGATTTTGCCACGGCGAATCCGGCGCACTCGAGAGCCAGGCGATCGCGGAGTCGAAAGATGGATCGCGCTCGGTGAGCCAGCGCAGCCGGCCGCGGCCGAAGCGACGCCCGTATTCGGCCCAGGAGGGGAAAGTTTTCTGGACGAGCGGCGCCAAGACGCGAACGTAGACCCATGCCTCGGCCGTATCGAGATAGCCCGCGTGGTAGGCATGGCGTGCGACGTGAACGATGCGCGCGGCATCCCAGGCGAGAAAGTCGAGGGCGGCCTCGATGTCGCCGGGCTCGGCGAAATCGCGGCGATGCCCGGCGTCCCGGAGCCAACATAACGCCGCCAACGTCTGCTCGTGCTGCTCTCTGCCGCTCGCGCCATTGACGCCCCAGTATTCCCGCAGCAAGGCCCGGCTCACGCGGGTGCCGAGACCGCGATAGGGCGTCAGACAGTCATAGGGGCCGCCGGCTTGCCGGCAGTAGGGGGCCGAGAGAGCGAGCGCCCAGAGGTCGGCCGCGGGAAGTGCGGTCTCGGCGAGACCAGTAAAGAGCTTGCGAAGCATCGCTGGAACGTGCGCGCTGGTCGAGACTGGCGTCACTCTATCGGCCGACGCGTCGCGTGCCAACGCTCCGCCCGATCACGTTTCCTTCAGCCGTATTGGCGGTGCAGCAGCAGGGTGCTATAGGCATCCTCCGATGCGCACGGGTATCGCTGCTGCGGCCGCGTTGGTGCTTTCGGCGATGCCCGCCGCGGCGCATCCGCACGTCTTCATCGATTACGCGGTGGTGCTGCAGTTCGACGGGGGAGCGCTCAAATCCGTGCGGATGACCTGGACCTTCGACGAGATGTACAGCTCCATGCTGTCCCAGGACTACACGAGTCATCCCCGCGGCCCGCTCGGCGCGGCCGACGTGACCCGGCTCCAGAAGGGCGCTTTCGAGGACACTGCCGACTACCACTACTTCGTCGACGTGACGCTGAACGGCAAGCCCATCGAGGTGAAGAAGGTCACGGACTTCGCGGCCAAATTCGAGCATCACCGGATGACCTATTCCTTCACCGTGCCGATCGGCGAGGCCCCTGCCTCCGGGAAGCACGCGCTCGAGATCGCGGCCTTCGACAACGAGTTCTACATCGACTTCGAGCTCGTCGATAAGGACGCCGTCGGCTTCGAGAATGCCGAGGGACTCGGCGTCTCCTGCGCACCCAAGAAGGCGCGGAAAAACACGCCCGTGATCGGCGCCGTCGATACCGTGGTCATGGCCTGCACGTGGGGAGAGGCGAGCTGAGGAGCCGGGAATGAGAAAGTTGCGGGCTATCTTTATCGCGCTCCTGCTCGCGCTCGCGCTTGCTCCCGCAGCAACGGCCGATTCCATCACCGGCCGCGGCGCTCCGCCCGAGAGCGCAGGCGCGAGCCTTCCGTTCGCGAATGGCTTCATGATGCGGCTCGCAGCCGCGCAAAAGCATCTCAATGACACCATCTCCGCGGAGTTCCGCAGCGTCCGCGACGGCGGCTCGCGCCTGGCGATCCTCGCGATCCTCGGTCTCTCCTTCCTCTATGGCGCGCTCCATGCGGTGGGGCCCGGCCACGGAAAGGCCGTCGTTGCCTCCTATTTCGTCGCGAACCGCGCGCGCTGGACCGCGGGGATCGTTATGGGGAGCATGATCTCACTCATCCAAGGCGTCTCCGCCATCGCGATGGTGGGTCTCCTCGCGATCCTCCTGCAATGGCGCCAGTTCGAGGTCCTGAACCGTACCGCCTCCGTCGAGTTCGTGAGCTACGCCCTGATCGCGCTCCTAGGCGCGGTGATGCTCTTCCGCGCCCTCACCGGGCGCGGCCATCACCACGATCACGAGCATCACCATCATGCTGATCATGTTCCTCTCCCCTCCGGGGAGAGGTCAGGTGAGGGCGCCGGCGCCTCTCATGAAACGCATCATGCGGCGGCCTCTCACCCCGGCCCTCACCCCGGAGGGGAGAGGGGGAAGGCGCGGCCGCCCCGCCTCGACCTCAAGCTCGTGATCGCCGCGGGCCTCACGCCCTGCGCGAGCGCCATCATCATCCTGCTCTTCGCGCTCGCGAACGATGCGCTCGGGGTCGGGATCGCCGCGGTCGCGGTGCTCTCGCTGGGGATGGCGCTCACGGTCTCGACCATCGGCGTCGCGAGCGTCCTCGGACGGCACACGCTGCTGCGCGTCCTCGACGCCGTCGGCGTCAAGAGCCACCGCTTCGAGCAGAGCCTCGCCGCGGTCGGCGCCTTCTGCATCGTCGCGGTCTCGAGCCTCCTCATGCTCGGCGCCTGGTACCGGATCTGAGCCTTCCGCCTTCCCATGGGCATGGACGTTATAGTATAACGTTGCGCGCCTTCAGGGAGGTGAACCCATGCGTCTTCTCTTCGCGGTCGCTTTCGCCCTCGGTCTCTGCGGCACCGCCGCACGGGCCGACCCCGTCGCGATCGTCGCCGCCGAGAATTTCTACGGCGATCTCGCCATGCAGATCGGCGGCCCCGACGTGACCGTCACGAGCATCCTCACCAACCCCGACCAGGATCCGCATCTCTTCGAGGCGAGCGCCTCGACCGCGCGCGCCATTGCGGCCGCGCGCGTCGTGATCCTCAACGGTGCCGATTACGATCCCTGGATGGAGAAGCTGCTCTCGGCCTCGAAGGCGCCGGGGCGCGAGGTGATCGAGGCGGCGAAGCTCCTGCACAAGAAGGCGGGCGACAATCCCCATCTCTGGTACGATCCCGCGGCCATGCCCGCCGTCGCCAAGGCGCTCGCCGCCACGCTTGCGAAACTCGATCCAGCTCATCGCGCGGGCTACGAGCAGCGCCTGGCCGCATTCCTCGCCTCGCTCGAGCCGATGCAGGCGAAGATTGCGGAGATGCGCAAGCAGTATGCGGGGACGCCGGTCACTGCGACCGAGCCGGTCTTCGGCTACATGGCGGCGGCGCTCGGCCTGACGATGCGGAACGAGCGCTTCCAGCTCGCGGTCCAGAACGACACCGAGCCGAGCCCCTCGGAGATCGCGGCCTTCCAGAGGGACCTGAAGACGCACGCGGTCAAGGTGCTGCTCTACAACAGCCAGGCCCAGGAGGAGCTCACCAGGAAGATGCGCGAGCTCGCGCAGCAATCCGGCATCCCCGTGGTGGGCGTGAGCGAGACGGCGCCGCCCGACACGAAGTACCAGGATTGGATGCTCCAGCAATTGGACGCGCTCGACAGGGCGCTCGGCGGCAAAAGCTCGTGAGCGCGATCGAGCTCAGTCACCTCACGCTGACGCGGGGCGAGCGGGTCGTTCTCTCCTGCGTGGACGCCAGCATCGCCGAAGGTGAATTCGTGGGAGTCTTCGGGCCGAACGGCGCCGGCAAGACCACGCTGCTGCAGGCGATCCTCGGCGTGCTGCGGCCGCGGCAGGGCGAGATCCGCGTCTTCGGCGCCCCCGCCGGCAATGGCGGCGCGCAGGCGGGTTACCTGCCGCAGAAGCGGAGCACGCTCGGCGATCTCCGTCTGCGCGGCCGCGATTTCGTCGCGAGCGCCTATAAGGGCGAGCGCTGGGGGCTGCCGATCCTCGGCGCCGAGGGTCGCGCCGCCGTCGGCTGGGCGCTCGAGACGGTGGAGGCGACGGAGCTCGCGGAGCGGCCGCTCGCGGAGCTCTCCGGCGGCGAGCAGCAGCGGCTGCTCCTTGCGCAGGCGCTTTTGGAGAAGCCGCGCCTCCTTCTCCTCGACGAGCCCCTGATCTCGCTCGATCCCCGCTACCAGCAGGCAGTGGTCGACCTCGTGAAGCGCGTGCAGCGGGCGCTCGGCATGACCGTGCTCTTCACCGCGCACGAGCTCAACCCGCTGCTCGGCGCCATGGATCGCGTGCTCTATCTCGGAGGCGGGCAGGCGGCGCTCGGCTCCGTCGATGCCGTCATGACGTCCGAGGTGTTGTCGCGACTCTACCGGGCGCCGATCGAGGTGCTCCACGTCGACGGACGCATCATCGTGGTGTCCGCTCAGGGCGCGGTGGAGGCCGATGCTCACCGCCACGACCACGATGTTTGAGTACGATTTCATGCAGACCGCCTTCGCCGCCGGCACGGTGGTGGCGGTCGTCGCGGGCGCGGTCGGATATTTCCTGGTGCTGCGCAATCTCACCTTCGCGGGCCACGCGCTCTCGCATGTGGGCTTCGCGGGAGCGACCGGCGCGCTGCTGGTGGGGATGCCGCCCTTCTGGGGCCTGCTCCTCTTCACGCTCGCCGCCAGCACTGCCATGGGCCTCTTGGGCGAGCGGCTGCGCGGGCGCGATGTGGCCGTGGGCGTGATCCTCTCGATGTCGCTGGGATTGGGCGTCCTCTTCCTCAGCCTCTACACCGCCTACGCGACGCAGGCGACCGCGCTCCTCTTCGGCAACGTGCTGGGCGTGAGCCGGGGAAGCCTCCTGAGCCTCGCGCTGCTCGCCCTGGTGAGCCTCGTCGCGCTTGCGGCGATCTCGCGCCCGCTGCTCTTCGCGACGCTCGATCCCGAGCTTGCGGAGGCCAAGGGCGTCTCGCTCCGCCTCGTCTCCATGCTCTTCCTGCTGATCGTCGGCATCGCGGTCGCCGAGGCCGTGCAGATCGTGGGCATCCTCCTGGTCTTTGCGCTGATGGTCGGGCCGTCGGCGGCAGCGCTTCGGCTCGCCTCCGGGCTCAAGGCGGGCGTGCTGCTCTCGATCTTGCTGGCGGTGGTGGAGACCTGGGCGGGGATCGCGCTTTCCTATCTCACGGATTGGCCGCCCACCTTCTGGATCACGATGCTGGGCTCCGCGGTCTATCTCCTGAGTCTCCTTGCCCCGCGCGCCGCTGCGAGGCCCGCACCTACCGCGCACGGCCACGCGCATGCGGTCGATGCGGATTGACGGCCCGGGCGATCCTCTTCTAAGGTCGTCGGCGATGGCTCCCCTCGGGGATCAAAAGGGAACGCGGTAAGGTCGATGAGATCGAAGCCGCGGCTGCCCCCGCAACTGTGAGCGGCGAGTCGAGCGCCAGCGCGCCACTGGGCAACCGGGAAGGCGGCGCTCGACGAGGACCCGCAAGCCAGGAGACCTGCCATCGCGCGCGGTCACGCGCGAGGACGCTGGGCGGGGTGCACCGGCGGGGATCGGCGCGTCCGGCGGGCGCGGCACGATTCTTGCCTCGCGGGTGACGTGAGCGAGCGTCAACCGCGAGGTCCAGATGGTCCCTATCCACGCTTTCCTGCCTTCCCCAATCGCGCTGTCCCGGTGCTGAGCCGCTCATGCTCGGTCCAATCATCGCAACGGCATTCGGCGACGCGGGGGGCAGCATGAAACCCAAGATCATCGGAATCTACGCATTCCTCGCCGCGGCGAATTTGGCGGCATGGGCCTGGGCCCTCATCGCGTTCCGAGATCATCCGGTGCTCCTGGGTACGGCCTTCCTGGCCTACAGCTTCGGGCTCAGGCACGCCGTCGACGCCGACCACATCGCCGCCATCGACAACGTCACGCGCAAGCTCATGCAGGAGGGCAAGAAGCCGGCCGCGGTCGGCTTCTTCTTCTCGCTGGGGCATTCGAGCCTCGTGGTGCTGGCCTCGCTCGCGGTCGCGCTGACGGCCTCGGCGCTCGAAGGAAGTTTTGCGGCTTGGCGCGAGATCGGCGGCCTCATCGGAACCTCCGTCTCCGTCTTCTTTCTCTTCGCGGTCGCCTTCGCGAACATCCTGATCTTCATCTCGGTCTATCGCAGCTTCCGGCGCGTGCGCCGCGGCGTTCCCTTCCTCGAGGAGGAGCTCGACGTCTTCCTCGCGAAGCGCGGCCTGCTCGGCCGTCTGTTTCGCCCGGTGTTCCGATTGATCGGCAAGAGCTGGCACATGTTCCTGCTCGGCCTTCTCTTCGGCCTCGGCTTCGACACCGCGACCGAGGTGGCGGTTCTCGGCATTTCCGGGGCGGAGGCCGCGAAGGGGCTCTCGGTCTGGTCGATCATGGTGTTTCCCGCGCTCTTCACCGCGGGCATGTCGCTCGTCGACACCACCGACAGCGTGCTGATGGTGGGCGCTTACGGCTGGGCCTTCGTGAAGCCCATCCGCAAGCTCTACTACAACATGACGATCACGCTGGTCTCCGTGCTGGTGGCGATCCTCGTGGGCGGGATCGAGGCGCTCGGTCTCGTCGCGGACAAGCTCGAGCTCGACGGCTGGTTCTGGGAGGGCGTTGCCGCGCTCAACGAGAATTTCGGCAGCCTCGGCTATCTCATCATCGCGATCTTCGCTGCGAGCTGGCTCGTCTCGATGGCGATCTATCGCCTGCGCGGCTATGACGCGATCGACCCCGCTACCCCCTGATGCGGCAGCGTGCCGCAGGCACCTCAGCGCATAGGTGCCTGGCGCCGGCGGTCATTCAGTCGCCCCCTCGCCATGCCGGGGAGAATGGTAAACTCCCGGCTCATTCCGCGAGCATGGGCCGGCGCCGCACCGTCTGCCACGAACGGGTCGGGCCGCGCTCATATCGGGTAGGAGCACGAGCGATGCGGCAATCCCGCGGGCCGGCGGCATGACACGACGAACCCGCCTGCATCTCGCACTCGGCGCGGCGCTGCTCATCGCGAGTGCCGCGGGTACGGGGCTTTACCTGCGCTCATGGCTCGCGCCCGCCGCGGATGGCGGCGCGTCGCTCGGCGGACCCTTCACGCTGACGCGCGCGGACGGCGTCACCGTCACCGAGAGCACCTATCGCGGCAAATGGCTGCTCATCTATTTCGGCTACACCTATTGTCCCGATGCCTGCCCAACCGCGCTCAATGCGATCGCGGAGGCGATGGAGAAGCTGGGGCCCGCCGCCACGAACGTGCAGCCGCTCTTCATCACCATCGATCCCGCGCGCGACACGCCCGCGGTCGTCGGCGAATACGTCAAGGCCTTCGATCCCCGCATCGTCGGCCTCACCGGCACCGAGGGGCAGATTGCCGCAGTTGCCACGGAATACCAAGTCTATTACAAGCGCCGCGAGACCGAGGGCGGCCCGTACCTTATGGACCACACCTCCCTCATCTACGTCGTCGATCCCGCGGGCAAGCTCGTGCGCTTCTTCGGCGGCAGCAGCTCCGGCGAGCGCATCGCGCAGCACCTCCTCGAGCTCATGAGCCAGACTTCCTGAGAGGACGTCATGAAGCACATCTTGATATTGGCGCTCGCGCTCCTCGCGACGCTTCCCGCGCAGGCGCAGAACGCTCCCTCCTCGACTCTCAGCGTCGACCAGGTCTGGGCCCGCGCGACCCCCGGGGGTGCCAAGACCGGCGCCGTCTATCTCACGGTGGTCAACGGCACCGCGAGCGACGACAAGATCGTGGGCGCCTCGACGCCCGCGGCGCGCGAGGCGCAGCTCCACACCATGATCGACGACAACGGCGTCATGAAGATGCGCGAGCTCAAGAGCATCGACGTCAAGGCCGGCGCCACCGTCACCCTGAAGCCCGGTGGCATGCACGTGATGCTACTCGGCCTCACGAAGCCGCTGAAGCCCGGCGATAGCTTCTCGCTCACGCTGGAGTTCGAGAAGGGCGGCAAGAAGGAGCTCGCCGTCGCCGTCACCAAGGCCGGCGCCATGGGCATGGGCAACATGGGCGGGACGGGGAACATGCCCGGCATGGGCAACATGGACAACATGCCCGGCCATGACATGGGCTCGATGGGCGGCCACGGCATGGGCGGTAAGCAGAACTAGTTTCGGGGAAAACGGCATGGCCGAGAGCACGGCACTCGAAGACGATCGCGCGATGAGGGTCTGGCAGGGACCCGAGGGCGAGAAGCGCTTTCGTGTCGGAAGCGAGGAGCACAAGCGGCTCTTCTGCCGCATGCTCCTCGACACGCACAACCCCTATAAGCCCGCGGTGATGGACTGGCCGCGCCTCGAGGAGACCGAGCGCCAGCGGCTCGTGAGCCTCCCCATCTGGGACATCGCCGTGCAGACCGAGGGCAAGGCGAAGATCCGGGTGCTCACCTACGGCGAGGCGATCCGGGACGCACTGCTCGCGGAGGCGATCCGCCTCAACGGCTTCGAGGAGGGCCGGCACAAGGAAGTGCTCGCGAACATGGTCGAGGCCTACGGCATCAAGCTCGGGCCGGAGCCGCCTTACCAGCAGCCGCGTGACGCTGAATGGGCCTTCATGGTCACGGGCTACAGCGAGTGCATCGACAGCTTCTTCGCCTTCGGCCTCTTCGAGCTCGCCAAGCGCTCCGGCTACTTCCCGCCCGAGCTCGTCGCGACCTTCGAGCCCGTGATGCAGGAGGAGGGGCGGCACATCCTCTTCTTCGTCAATTGGGCCGCCTGGCATCGCCGCAACCTGCCGTTCTGGAGGAAGCCGATCTTCGATCTGCGCCGCCTCGGCGTCTGGATCAAGCTCATCCACGAGCGAATGCAGACCGCGCGCGACGTTGGCGGCGGCGACAATTTCACCATGAGCGGCCATCAGTCCATGGGGATCGACGTCGACGCGACCGAGCTCATGCGCATCTGTCTTGCGGAGAACGACCGACGCCTCGGCGGCTACGATGCGCGGCTGCTCCGGCCGAGAATCGTGCCGCGCCTCGTCCGCTTCGCGCTCCGCTTCATGAAGAAGCCGAAGCCCGCGGCCTGAGCGGCCGGCCGCGCGCCGCCCCGCTAGCGCATCGATAGGACGGAGACTCCCGCTCCGACGCGCGTGCTTCGGTAGCCGGAGCGCCGGCCGAGGCGTACCGCAAAGCAGAAGACGCCGATGCCGATCGCGCCGCCGGCGACGACGTCGGCGATGTAATGCCCGCCCATCAGCGGCGTGCACGCGACGATCGCGGCCTCCAGCAGCACCACGAAGGGAAAGAGCCTCGGCAGCCGCGCGCAGGAGCAGGCCACGAGCACGGCGAGCAGGGTGTGGAACGACGGGAACGAGACCAGCCCTGCCATCGCCGCCGGATCGAGGGCGCGGAGTCTGCCGTCCCGCACGGCCTCGAACTGCAGCGCGAAGTCCGCGAGATGCGCCAAGCCCGCGCGATTGTAGGCGCTCGCGGCCGGCAGCATCGCCGAGAGCGCGATCGTCAAGGCGACCCCGATCGCATTGGCGAGCGTGAAGGCGCGCAGCCGCTCGGGGTCGGCGTATCCGACGACGATGCAGATCACGGGTATCTGCAGGAGCAGCAGGCGATAGACGAAATCTGCAGCCGCGAGCGCCGGCGGGTGGGCGCTCGCCCAGGCGAATTGCGTCGGCCACTCGAGGCCGATCCACCGATCGCCGGCAGCGAGCGCGCCGTCCACGCAGGGAAAGCGCAGGCTCGCCGCCGGATATTGCAGGAAGAGCGCTGCCGTGCCGCAGGCCGTGAACTCGGCGAGACAGAGAAACGGAACGGCGATACGCGCGAGCTCCGGCCGGTCTCGCGAATAGCGGGCAAGCGCGATGCCGCCCGCAATCGTTGCAGCGGCGGCGGCGAGCGGCCCGCCATGGACCTCGAGCTTGAACCCCTGAACCCAGCCGAGAAGGAGCGCGAGGGTAAACAGATTGCCATTGATGATCCAAACGATTTTCGAGTAAACGTGCATCTGCCCCCCTTGCGCACGTCGCGGTCGCACACGCGAGTACTCTAAAACAGAGAGTGCGGCCGATCAGCCGCACTGCTGCCTAGCATCGAATTCCTTTAGATTTCGTTAGGGCCGATAGCGCGCCGAGGGGTTTCAACCCCTATTGCGTGCGCCTTTGCGCGAAGCCCGCGGAGCCGTCGTCCTCGGCCGCCGATCGCTCCACCGCCTTGACGCTCGCGAGCATCGGGCCGCGGCGGCAGGCGGCCTCGATCTCCGCGATCACGGCCGCCTCGCCGATGAGCAAAGTCTCCACCGTTCCGTCTGCGCGATTACGCACCCAGCCGCGGATGCCGCGCTTTTGCGCCTCACGCTCGACGAAGGCGCGGAAGCCCACGCCCTGCACGCGGCCTGAGATCAGGAGGCGCAGCGCCGCCATCGCTCAGGCGAATTCCAGAATGACCTGGTCGACGGCGAGGCTGTCGCCGGGCTTGGCGCAGAGCTTGCCGACGGTGGCGTCGCGCTCGGCGCGGAGCACGTTCTCCATCTTCATGGCCTCGACCACCGCGAGCTCCTCGCCGGCCTTCACTTCCTGGCCGGATTTGACCGCGATCGAGACCAGGAGCCCTGGCATCGGCGAGCGGAGCGCCCGCGAAAGATCGGGCGCGGCCTTCGCCGGCATGGCCGCCAGAAGCTCCGCCGCGCGCGGCGAGAGCGCCTTTGCGGGCACGGCGACGCCGCGATAGGTCAGGCGATGGAAGGCGCCCTCGCGGTCGATCTGTACCACGACGGGCCTGCCGTCAACCGTGCCGCGGAAGAGGGGCTCGCCGGGGCGCCAGTCAGGGACGACCATCGCGCGCGTGCCGCCCTCGCTGACGGCATAGCCTTGGCCCGCAGGCTCGACGCGGAGGAGCGCGCGATCTTCCGCGAGCATCACCGTCCAATCCGCCGGCGGGACCGCCCCGTGCCCCGGAAGCTGGCCGCCGATCCGCGCCTCGCTCTCGGCCGTCATGCGCGCGACCACGGCGGCGACTGCGCGGAGCGTCGGCGCCGCGCCCTCCGGCAGGGTCGTCTGGACGGCGCCGCCCGGGAATTCCTCCGCGATGAAATTCGTGGAGAGGCGGGCCTGGACGAAGCGCGGCCGCTCCAGCAGCGCCGCGAGGAAGCCGATGTTGTTGGTGACGCCGCGGATGTGGAAGGCATCGAGCGCCTCGATGAGGCGGGCGCGGGCGGCCTCGCGGTCGGCGCCGAAGGCCACGGTCTTCGCGATCATGGGGTCGTAGTGGATGCCGATCTCCGCGCCCTCGTAGACGCCGCTGTCCACGCGGACGTCATCGCCCTGAGGCTCCCGGTAGCGCACGAGGCGGCCGATCGATGGGAGAAAGCCGCGCGCGGGATCCTCGGCGTAGACACGCGCCTCGATCGCGTGTCCCTTGAGCTTGATGTCGCTCTGCTTGAACGCCAGCTTCTCGCCCGCGGCGATGCGGATCATCCACTCCACGAGGTCGAGGCCGGTCACGTACTCCGTCACGGGATGCTCGACCTGGAGCCGAGTGTTCATCTCGAGGAAATAGAAGTTGCGGCGGGCATCGACGATGAACTCGCAGGTGCCGGCGGAGCGGTAGCCCACGGCGGCCGCGAGCGCCACCGCCTGGGCGCCCATGGCGGCGCGGGTCATCGCGTCGAGGAAGGGGCTCGGCGCCTCCTCAATCACCTTCTGATGCCGGCGCTGGATCGAGCACTCGCGTTCGCCGAGATGGAGCACGGTGCCGTGCGCGTCCGCGAGCACCTGGATCTCGATGTGGCGCGGCTCCTCCACGTATTTTTCGATGAAGACGCGCTCGTCCGCGAAGCTCGAGCGCGCCTCGTTCTGGGCGGAGCGGAAGCCCTCCATTACCTCGGCGTCCGTCCTCGCGATGCGCATGCCTTTGCCGCCGCCGCCCGCGGAGGCCTTGATCATCACGGGGTAGCCCACCTCGTGCGCGATCTTGCGCGCGGTCTCGGCATCGGGGATGACGCCGAGATGGCCGGGGACGGTGGTGACGCCCGCCTTCTTCGCGAGCTTCTTCGATTCGATCTTGTCGCCCATCGCGGCGATCGCCGCGGGCGGCGGCCCAATGAAGGCGATCCCCGCTTTCTCGAGTGCCGCCGCGAACTCGGCCTTCTCCGAGAGGAAGCCGTAGCCGGGATGCACGGCCTCCGCGCCGGTCCTCTTGCAGGCCTCGACGATCTTCTCGATCCTGAGATAGCTCTCCGCCGACCTCGCGCCGCCGATCGCGACCGCCTCGTCCGCCATCCGCACGTGGAGCGCGTCCGCATCCGCCTCGGAGTAGACCGCAACGGTCGCGATTCCCATCCGCGGCGCCGTCCGCATCACCCGGCACGCGATCTCCCCGCGATTTGCGATCAGGATTTTCTTGAACATTATCGTGCGTTCAAAAAAGGTGAAAAAGATTGAACCGCCAAGACGCCAAGACGCCAAGAATTTTATCGCCAGCGCCTCGCGCCAAAGTGGCGTGATTGACGGGATGAGCTAGATTGATCTCCGATCCCCATTCACGGGAAAAGACATGCTCGAACCTTCCGTTGACCATGATATCGCTGCGCGACAGATCGTGGATGCGGCGTTTGCCGTTCATAGGACGCTGGGGCCTGGGCTTCTCGAATCTGTCTACGAACAATGTCTCGCGCACGAACTGACTATCCGCAACTTCCATGTCGCCCGACAAGTGGCCCTGCCGGTCAGCTATCGCGGCGTCATGATCGAGGCCGGTTATCGCGTGGACGTTTTGGTGAATGATCTGGTGATTGCGGAGGTGAAGGCGGTGGAGAAGCTTCTGCCAGTACATGAAGCGCAGCTCCTCACCTACCTCAAGCTTTCCGGAAAGAGGGTAGGCCTTCTCATCAACTTCAACTCCGTCCGCATCAAGGACGGGATACGTCGCTTGATCGGATGAGAGAAGACTTGGCGTCTTGGCGCCTTGGCGGTTCATGTTTCTGGTTTCCAGTGCTGCCGGCGCTATTCGCTATCCCCTTGCGGCGCCGTCCTTACAGCGGAATGTTGTCGTGCTTCTTCCACGGGTTCTCCAGGCGCTTGTCGCGGAGCATGGCAAGCGCGCGGCAGAGGCGGCGGCGGGTGCCGTGGGGCATGATCACGTCGTCGATGAAGCCGCGCGAGCCCGCGACGAAGGGATTCGCGAATTTCTGCCGGTACTCCTCGGTGCGCGCCTCGAGCTTCGCGGGGTCGCCGGCGTCCGCGCGGAAAATGATCTCGACCGCGCCCTTGGGCCCCATCACCGCGATCTCCGCGGAAGGCCAGGCGTAGTTGACGTCGCCCCTGAGATGCTTCGAGCTCATGACGTCGTAGGCGCCGCCATATGCCTTGCGCGTGATTAGCGTCACCTTCGGCACCGTCGCCTCGGAATAGGCGTAGAGCAGCTTCGCGCCGTGCTTGATGATGCCGCCGAACTCCTGTGCGGTCCCCGGCAGGAAGCCCGGCACGTCCACGAAGGTGACGATGGGAATGTTGAAGCAGTCGCAGAAACGCACGAAGCGCGCGGCCTTGCGCGAGCTGTCGATGTCGAGGCAGCCCGCGAGCACCATCGGCTGATTGGCGACGATCCCCACGGGATGGCCCTCGAGGCGCAGGAAGCCAACGAGGATATTCTTGGCATAGCTCGGCTGCAGCTCGAAGAACTCGCCCTCGTCCGCGACCTTCTCGATGAGCTCGCGCATGTCGTAGGGCTTGTTGGGATTGAGCGGCACCAGCGTGTCGAGCGAGGACTCCTGGCGTTCCGCGGGATCGGAAGTGGGCCGGACCGGCGGCTTCTCGCGGTTGCTCGCGGGAAGGAAGCCGAGGAAGCGCCGGAGCTCGATCAACGCCTCGACGTCGTTCTCGAAGGCGAGGTCCGCCACACCCGAGCGCGTCGTGTGCGTGACGGCGCCGCCGAGCTCCTCCTGCGTCACCGCCTCGTGCGTCACGGTCTTCACGACATCGGGCCCAGTCACGAACATGTAGGAACTGTCCTTCACCATGAAGATGAAGTCCGTCATCGCCGGCGAATAGACGGCGCCGCCCGCGCAGGGCCCCATGATGAGCGAGACCTGCGGAACCACCCCGGAGGCGAGGACGTTCCGCTGGAACACCTCGGCATAGCCCGCGAGCGAGGCGACGCCGTCCTGGATGCGCGCGCCACCGCTGTCGTTGAGGCCGATCACGGGCGCGCCCACCTTCATCGCTTCGTCCATGATCTTGCAGATCTTCTCCGCATGCGCCTCGCTGAGGCTGCCGCCGAAGACCGTGAAGTCCTGGCTGAAGACGAAGACGAGCCGGCCATTCACGGTGCCGAAGCCAGTGACGACGCCGTCGCCGGGGATCTTCTGCTCGGCCATGCCGAAGTCGTGGCTGCGATGCTCGACGTACATGCCCCACTCCTCGAAGGAGCCGGGGTCGAGCAGCAGATCGATGCGCTCGCGCGCGGTGAGCTTGCCCTTTGCATGCTGTGCCTCGATGCGGCGCTTGCCGCCGCCGAGCGCCGCCGCGCGGCGTTTCTCCTCGAGCTGGCGCAGTATGTCCTGCATGATCGCCTGCCCCCGATATCGGCTAAGTCTCGGGCGGGAATAGCATCATTGCGAGCGCCGCGCCAGGGGCGGAGTGGCCGGCAAGAGCTCGCCCCGCTATACTGCTCTCGCGCCGCTACGACGCACGCAGGACCTTCGATGCCCGCACCTTCCGACCCCAGACAGAATCCGCAATCCCGCTTCGACGCGCTCGCACAGGCCGCGGCCCAGCCCTCGGCGGCGGCCGGGCTTCGTGAGGATATGACGCGCGCGGCCGTCGAGCTCATCGACGCCTTGAGCGCTCAGGGCGACGCTGCGGCGGCACGCGCCGTTTACGGGCGGCTCGCGGCGATCGCCGCGGCCCATGCGGGAGAGCCGCGCCTGCGGCTATGGCAGGGCTGGGCGGGCTTCCGCCTGATATCCGGCCACGCGCTCCCGCCGGTCCGCGAGGAGGCGCGGGCGGTGCTGGACGACGTCGATCGCCTTGCCGCGGCGCATCCGGATCAGCCGGATTTGCGCGAGCTGCTCGCGCGCAGCCTGTGGCACCACGCCCATAACTGCGCGAGCGAGCGCGATTTTGCGGAGGCGCGTTCCGTGCATGCGCGGCTCGTGGCCCTGGTCGCGGCGCACCCCAGCGAACCCCGTCTCGTCGCCGACCTCGCGGAATCCTATGCCACGCTCTTCGTGTTCGCGGCGGAAGCGGGCGACTTTGCGGCCGGGCGCGCGCTTGCGGAGGAGATTCGCGCGCTTGCAGCGGCGCATCCGAACGAGGCGCGAGCGCGCGAGGCGCTGGCGACGGTCGAGCGGGTGCTGCCGCGATTTCCCTGAGCGGCCTCAGCTCGCCAATAGCGCCACGAAGCGGGCGGCGAGGGCTACGTCCTCCCTGAGACCGGCGCGGCGCTTCGTCTGCTCGGGGTCCTCGCCCCAGCGCTCGATCTGGAAGCTTTCGTCGAGCTGCGCCGCGGCGAAGGCGGCCTCGGCGTCGAGGCGCCCCTCGATGAGCGCGAGCGCCAGCACCAGCGAGCCCAGCGCCGCCGTCGCAAGATGGAGGGCGGCAAGGCGGTGCGTGTCGTAGGCCTCGACCGCCCTCACGAATGCCGCGAGCGTCGGCGCCGGCTGCGGCACCGGGAGCACGCCCGACGTGACGCCGAGCGGCGCCCCGAAGCGCCCGGCCGCCCAGTCGATGAGCGGTTGCCAGGTCGCGTGCTGACGCTCGCGCAGCTCCCGCGGCTCCTCCGCGCGGTAGCAGACGAGATCGGTCCCTGCGTATTTCACGATCTCCGCCACCACCGCCGAGCGCCGCGTCGCCGCGAGATCGCGCGCGATGCTCGCAAGACGCGTCAAGGGGAGGGCGCGGGGATCGACGCGCTCGCCCTGCGCCTGCCATTCCGCCGCGATCGCCTCGGCGAGCGCGCGCGTCGGCACCGTGAGCACGAACTTCGCGGGTGTGCGCACGGGCCTGCCGTCGAGCGCCACGCCGAAGCCGTGCTCGCCCTCCGTCACCGTCGCGTGCTCGTAGAAGCGCTTCACCCGCTCACTCGTCCTCGAAGATGCCACGGCCCTCGGACTCCTCGAAGCCCAGGAAGCGGAAGGTCGCCTTCATGTGCGGCGGGAGCGGCGCGGTCACCTTGAGTAGGCTGCCGTCGGGCCGCGGGAGGGCGAGGCTCCGCGCATGGAGATGGAGCTTCCGCGGCTCCGGCACGCCCTCGGGCCGCGAGGCTGCGCCGCCGTATTTGCCGTCGCCGAGGATCGGCGTCCCAAGCGCCGCGCAATGCGCGCGGAGCTGGTGCGTGCGCCCCGTGACGGGCATGAGCGCCACCCAAGCGAGCTTGCCGCCGGCATGGCTCACGACGCGATAGCGCGTGACCGCGGGCTTGCCTTCCTCCTCGTCCGGCACCACGCGCTCGCCGAGCCTCCCCGGCAATTTCGCCAGCGGGAGATCGACCTTGCCCTCGCGAGGCTTCGGCACGCCAACGGTGACGGCCCAGTAAATCTTGGCGGTGGTCTTGGCGCGGAATGCCGCCGTGAGCTCCGCCGCCGCCTGGCGCGTGCGCGCGAGCAGCAGCACACCGCTGGTGTCGCGGTCGAGGCGATGGACGAGCCGCGGCCGCTCGGCGCTGCCGAAGCGGAGCGCGTCGAGGAGCGCGTCGAGATGCCGCTCGGTGCCGGTTCCGCCCTGCACCGCGAGCCCCGCGGGCTTGTCGAGCGCGATCAGGTCGTCGTCACGGTAGAGCACCGCCTTCTGCAGGAGCTTCGCATCCTCCGGCGTCGGCGCGAAGGCCGGTCCGGGGCCGCGCTCGGGCGCCGCACCCAGCGGCGGCACGCGCACGGTCTGTCCCGCCTGCACGCGGTCGCTCGCCTGCGCGCGCTTGCCGTCGAGCCGCACCTGACCCGTGCGCAGGAGCTTCTCCAGCCGCCCGTGCGTCAGCTCGGGGAAATGCCGCTTGAACCAGCGGTCGAGCCGGATGTCCCCGTCTTCCGCCGCAATGGATAGCGTGCGGACGCCGGTCATGTCTGTCCTTTTTGGGCGCGCATGGGCGGCGCATCCTAGCGAGGGCGTTGAAATTTCTCCACTCTCTCGGCCCCGAGCGGCGCCGGGGGATCCGAGCCGGTGCGCCCCTCACGGGATTGTGCGTCCGCCGGCTGTACCGCCGCCGCCGGATTGGAGTAAGCTATCGCAGTCGGATTTCGGTCCGGCGGTATTCATGGAGGCGAGGATGCGTGGCTTGATCGCTCTGGTTCTCCTGGCCCTGGTGGGCGTCGGCATGGCCGCCGCTTCGGCGTCGGCGTGCCCGCCCGATACGCGCTACGAAGGCTCGTAAGCCCCTCGATCGCGAAGATGCCGAAAGGGCGGAGCCTCGGCTCCGCCCTTTCGCTTTCTAGCTCCCGGATCGCTCCGCCGATCGCTTTCTCCTGAGCTTCTCCCAGTACTCCAGCCGCTTCTTGATCTCGCGCTCGAAGCCGCGGTCGACGGGGTCGTAGAGGGTGCGCCTCGGGAGCTCGTCGGGGAAGTGGCTTTGGCCGGAGAAGGCGTCGGGCATGTCGTGGTCGTATTGGTAGCCCTCGCTGTAGCCGAGCTCTTTCATGAGCCGCGTCGGCGCGTTGAGGCTGTGCTTGGGCGGCATCAGCGAGCCCGTCTCCTCCGCGAGCCGCTTTGCTGCGCCGAAGGCGACGTAAGCCGCGTTCGACTTGGGAGCGGTCGCGAGATAGATCACGGTCTGAGCGAGTGCCAGCTCGCCCTCGGGCGAGCCGAGCCGGTCATAGGCCTCCCAGGCCGCGATCGCCTGCGGCAGCGCCTGGGGGTCGGCGAGGCCGATGTCCTCGACCGCCATCCGCACCATGCGCCGCGCGACATAGATTGGATGCTCGCCGCCCGCGAGCATGCGCGCGAGCCAGTAGAGCGCGGCATCCACGTCAGAGGCGCGCACGGCCTTGTGGAGCGCGCTGATGAGGTTGTAGTGGCCCTCCTGCGCCTTGTCGTAGAGCGGCGCGCGGCGCTGCACCGCGGCGGCGACGCCGGCGGCATCGAGCTTCGCCTCCGACGGCAGCACCGCGAGCTCTTCCACGAGGTTGATGACGTAGCGGCCGTCGCCGTCGGCGATCGCGCGGAGCGCCTCGCGCCCGCTCGGATCGAGGGGAAGCGGATGGCCGATCGCCTGCTCCGAGCGCTCGAGCAAGGTCTCGAGCGCGGCATCGTCGAGCCGGCGCAGCACGAAGACCTGGCAGCGCGACAAGAGCGCGCCGTTGATCTCGAAGGAGGGATTCTCCGTGGTGGCGCCGATGAGCGTCACCGTGCCGTCCTCGACATAGGGGAGGAAGCCGTCCTGCTGCGCGCGGTTGAAGCGGTGGATCTCGTCGATGAAGAGGAGCGTGCCCTGGCCGCCGAGACGGCGCTTCTTCGCGGCCTCGAACACCTTGCGGAGATCCGCGACGCCCGAGAACACCGCCGAGAGCGGCTCGAAGTGCATGGAGGTCGCATCAGCGAGGAGGCGCGCGATGGTGGTCTTGCCGCAGCCTGGCGGGCCCCAGAGGATCATCGAGGCGAGCCGGTGCTGCGCCACCATGCGGCCGATGGGGCCGTCGGGTCCGAGCAGGTGATCCTGGCCCACGACCTCGGAGAGGCGGCGCGGGCGAAGCCGGTCGGCGAGGGGGCGGGGGGCCTGGTCCTCGAAGAGACTCATCAGCCTCTGATGGTGACCGAGAGGAGCTGGCCGCCGCGGCGCACCGCGAGCGTCCAGGGTGCGCGTGTCTCCGCGACGACCTGGCGAAGCGTCGCCACGGTCGGAACCTGCCGGCGGTTGAGGCTCACGAGCACGTCGCCCTTCTGCAGCCCGACGAGGCGCTGGGCGATGCTGTTGTCCTGGACGTCCGTTACGACGACGCCGCGCGCGCTCGTGTCCATGCCGAGCTCGTCGGCGAGCGCGGGGTTGAGGTTCGCGACCGTGCTCCCCGCGAGCGGGTGCCGGCCCTCCAGCACCAGCGTATCGCGCGGCGGGTCCTCCGGCGGCGCGGTCGGCGTCACCGTCACCTCGTGCTGCTGTCCCGCCCGCCAGACCGTGATCTGCGCGGGGGCGTTGACCAGGAGCGTCGCCACGCGGAAGCGCATCTCCTCGGGGTCGTCGACCTCGTGGCCGCCGATCGCGACGACGACGTCGCCGAGACGGATGCCGGCCTTGGCGGCGGGACCCTCGGGCGCAAGCTCCTTGATGAGGACGCCCATGGGATGGCCGAGGCCCGCGGCCTGCGCGATGTCGGAGGTCACGGGCTGGCCCGTGGCGCCGAGCCAGGCACGCACGATGGGGCCGCCGGTCTTGGCGCCCTCGAGGACGGTGCGCACCATCGAGGTCGGGATCGCGAAGCCGATGCCGATGGAGCCGCCGCTCCGGGAGAAGATCGCGGTATTGATGCCGACGAGCTTGCCGCTGAGGTCGACGAGCGGGCCGCCGGAATTGCCGGGGTTGATCGCGGCGTCGGTCTGGATGAAGGAGCGGAAATCGCTGATCCCGACGGCCGTTCGCGCGAGGCCGGAGACGATCCCCATGGTGACGGTCTGGCCGACGCCGAAGGGATTGCCGATGGCGAGGACGAGGTCGCCGACCTGGAGCTCGTCACTGTCGCCGAGCGGCAAGACTGGGAGCTTCTCGCCCTGCGGGTCGATCTTGAGGACCGCGAGGTCGGTGCGCTCGTCGGAGCGGATTACCTTCGCCTCGAACTCGCGGCGGTCCGCGAGCACCACCGTGATCTCCTGGCCCTCGCGGATCACGTGATGGTTGGTGACGATGAGCCCATCGGCGTCGACGATGACGCCGGAGCCCAGCGAGTTCTGGATGCGCTGCTGCGGGACGCTGAAAGGCGAGTTCTCGCCGAAGAAGCGGCGGAAGAAAGGATCGTTGGCGAAGGGGCTATCGTTCGACTGCACGATCCGGCGCGAATAGACGTTGACCACCGCGGGAGCGGCCTTCTTGACGATGGGCGCGAAAGAGGTTGCGATCGCTTCCCGGCTCGCAGGCGGCGTTTGCGCGGAGGCCGGCCCCAAAGCGGCGGCCGCCGCGACGAGGAGGCAGAGAAAGAGCTTTTTCATGGCCGGTGAGTCTAGAAGAACCGGCCGTCCGCGTACAGCGAACGAATTGAAACCGCCAAGGCGCCAAGACGCCAAGGTCTTTCTCGCGGCGAAACCGCAGGAACCGCGGCGAAGACGCAAAGGGCGCGAAGATGGCAAGCTGCGGCTTCGCCGCAAAGAATCAGCTTCGTGCCCCTCGTCGCTTCGCGAGGAATTTTTTCTTGGCGTCTTGGCGCCCTGGCGGTTCGCCTTTCTTCTTTGTCAGTATCCGTCGTGGCTCACATGCCCATGAACCGCTCGCCCGCGGCGTCGAGGGCGTCGAGGGCGCGGTCGAAGACGGCGTCGTCGAGCAGGAAGGGCGGCTGGTTGTTGGGGAGCGGCAGCATCTTGTTGCGGAAGGAGGCGCAGAGATTGGCGGCGTAGATCGGCGCGCGAAAGCTCTGCTTGAACGCGTTGAGGAAGAATCCGCCGCCGCGCGCGAGGTCGCGCACGAGATAGGCTCCGAAGAGCCCGACATTGCCGATCCGCGGGAGGCGCAGGATGCGGTCGAGATTGGTGAGGAACTGGGTGCCGACCGTGAGCGGACTCATCGGCAGCGCCGCGTCGCGCACGAGCTGCTGGCAGGCATCGATGTAGAAGTCGAGGAAGCTCGTCCCGGCCTCGAAGGCGCAGACGCAGTTGGTGACGCGCTCGCTGATCTCGACGGTCGGGCCCGTGAACTCGAGCCAGACCTCACGGCAGAGATAGAAATCGCGCTCCCGCGGCAGCTCCATCCGCTCCGGCGCGAAGATCGTGACGTCGTCGTCGAACCAGACCGCGCGCTCGTAGCCGCGCTCCAGGAATTCGCGCGCAAGCAGGAGGCGGCCCAGATCGGCCAAGGGTCCCATCACGCCCGCGGATTTCTCGCGGTACCAGCCGGGCAGCACGTCGAAGAGCCTGCCGCCCTCGAAGCGATAGTCGTAGCCCTTGGCCTCGGCCCAGCTCTGCACCGAGGCCATCGAGCGCTCGATCCAGCGCGGCGTCGCATCTCGGCGAGCGGATTGGAAGACGACGGTATCCATCGGGCCGCCCGTCTCTTAGCGGATCGGGCGGCGCCTCTCAACCGAAACCGAGGGAGCTAATCCTCGAGCCAGACCCGGCGCTTGCCGAAGCGGGGGGCGTCGGAGGTGGGGGCGAGCTCGCAGAGGACGGTGTCGGGATCGGCGCCGGCGGGGCCGAGCGGGAGCGCGACCAGGCGGAAGCCGCGGCTGCCGCTCGCCGTCGAGAGCCGCGCGAGCTCCTCGACCGGCTCGGCCGCGCGCAAGGCCGCGCGACCGAGCTCGAGCATCCAGCGCGTGGCATAGGGGCTGTAATCGACGGCACTCTCGGCGTCTGCCGAGGCGCAGCCGAGGCGCATCACCTGCGCGAGCTCCGGCTCGGCGCGCGGATCGCTCGACATCGATGTGAAGGCCAGCAGCAGACTGCTCGGCCAGCGCTCCGACACCATCGTGCGATCGACCTGCGAGGCCGTGGGGAATTCGCTGCTGCCGCGCAGGTAGCGCCAGTAGTCGACGATCGCCTCGAACTCTGGCGGCGGCACTGCGGCCGGAGCCTCGGCCGGCGCGGGTTCGGCGACGACCGGCTCGGGCACCGCGACCGGTTCCGGTAGGGGTATCGCCGCCTCCGCGAGGGCCGGCTCAGGCTCGGGGGCGGGTTCGGGAGAGGTCTCTACCGGGGCCGGCGGCGTCACCGCATCGACGACCCAGCGCGGCAGGAAGCAGCCTTCGGCCGTCGGCTGCGTCTCTTCCGGCAAGGTGGCCGCGGCGGTGGCATGGACGGCGAGAGATGCGATCTCTGCGCCGGGCTCGGCAGGCTTCGGCGCCCGCTGCTGCGACCGCTCGAATTCCTCGGCGGCAACGGTGACGCTGCCCTGCGCATCTACGAGCGTATCGAGCGAGAGCGTCAGCGGCTCGGCAGTGTCCGCGGGTATGGCCGAGGCGAGATCGAGCGCGACAAAGGCCGACGGCGCGGGTTGCGAGGACGGCGGCGGGGGCGTTTCCTCTGCGCGCTCCGGCGGCAGCGCGAGGGCGACGACCTCGCCTTGCGCGGGCGCGGGCTCCTTTGGTCCGAGTGAGAGCTCGAAGAGCCGCGTGAGGTCGCCGTTCTTGCGCGGCGGCGGCACCTTGCCCTTGACGGAGATCATGGAGAGGCTCGCCGGCGGCGGCTTGCCCGCGCCTCCGGGCGTCTCGGTCCCGACAGCGGTGACGTCGCTCACGGAATCTCCGCGGGAGAATCGGCGGGGCCGCCGAAGGCTTGCGCGAGACAAGCGCAGGATTCCGAGACCGCGCTCGGCACCGCCGTGCGGAGGTAGTGGTCGAGCGCGGCCGTAATGAGCGCGCCGTTGCTGAGGCCGAGCTTCGCCGCGGCGATGCGCAGCGACTGATGCCGCGCGCGGTCGAGCTTGAAGGAGAGCCGCAACGACGCTGCGGGCGAGGAGGGCCCCTTGCGCTTCTCCGCGAACTCGATGATGCCGTCCTCGCGGTTTGCGGGCGCGAACCCCGAGGCGCCGCCCTTGCGGAAGAGCAGCCGGCCCGTCAGAACCGCCGCCTCGCCCGTGCTCATGACGCGCTCGCCTCGGCGGGCGCGGGCTCGCTGAAGCCCACGGGGTCGCTCGCGAGCAGCGTGCGGTGCTCGCCCATGAGACGCCGGCTCAGATACTCCCAGAGCGTCGTCACCTCCGCGCTCGCGCGGGGCTCGTCGGGGATTTCCATGACCGTGCGGCCGTCGATCATGCTGGCGGCGAAGGCCGTGCGCTGGTGGATGACGACGGGCGCGAGCGTGCCGTGCTGCGAGAGCGCCATCACTGCTTCCGAGGTGATGCGCGCGCGCGGCGTCGCGCCGTTGATCACGAAGACCAGGCGCTTGCCGAGCCGCTCGATGAGCTCGACCGTGGCGCCGGCGGCGCGGAGGTCGTGCGGGCTCGGACGCGCGGGCACCACCACGAGATCGGAAGCACGGACCACCTCGGAGATGGTGGCTTCGATCGCCGGCGGCGTGTCGATGACGAGGAGCTTGATGCCGAGCTCGTTCATCCGGCTGATGTCCTCGGCAAGACGCTCGGCGGCGGTGCGCGCGAAGAGCGGCGTCTCCGCGACGCGCGCGTTCCACCACTCCGCGAGGCTTCCCTGCGGGTCGGTGTCGACGAGGGCGACCGGCCCCGCGCCGGCGCGGTCGGCGGCAACCGCAAGATGGCCCGCGAGCGTGGTCTTCCCCGATCCACCCTTCTGGGATGCGACCGCGATGACGTGCATAGGCGCTCTCCTTGGACGCGATAGACGCGATGCTTTCCGCTTCAGAATACGAGGGCGATCACCTACTTGACAGAAGTAACGCCGAGGATTTTATGCAATTGGCCTCGGTCGAGATTTTAGTAATGCCGATTTTGGTAAAGAAACCGTTAGAATAAAGCGGCCCCCTCTCCTCCATCGGGAGAGGGGGCCGGTCTTTACTTTAGGTCACTGGCCCTTGTTGTGCTCGCCGTTGCCCTTGCCGCCGTTGCCTTTGGGCGCGGAATGCGGTGCCGCGTGGCTTTGCGGATGCGAGCCGGTCGGGCCGTGCTGCCCGGAACCCGATTTTGGGCCCTTCGTATTGGAGACGGTCTTCGGCCCGCCCGTGCCCTTGGCGCCGCCGGTGTTGCCGAAGCGGCCGGCGTGCGAGGTCGCGGTAATCGTGGGATTGCCGTGATTGACGGATTGGCGGAAGCGTGGATCGGTCGAGGCGAGATGCTCGTGCCGCGATTGCGCGGAGGTCGCATTGACGTGGCGGTCGCGCTCGGCGCTCCGCTCGTCTGCACTGGCCTCGCGGTTGATGCCGCCGGGACCGCCGTTGTAGCTCACGCGGTTCACGTTCTCATTGACGACCGTGCGGTTGTAGACGTTGGTGACGTGAACGGTGCCGAAGTTGTTGTAGGCGCTGTTGTAATAGTAGTGCCCAGCTTGCCAATAGCCGCCGACGAAGCCTGTGCCGAAATAGCCGAAGCCGTAATTGACGCCGCCGTAGAAGCCGATGTGCGGGCCCCAATAGCCGGCGTGCCAGACGTAAGCCCCGCTGACGAAGCCCCAGAAGCCGGGCGTCCAGAGGAGTCCTACCGCAGGCGGAAGCACCCAAGTGCCGGGAACCCAATAGTAGCCGTAAGGCCCATAGGCCCAATAGCCGGGCGTCCAGATGTAGCCGGGGCCGGGAATCGGCGGCTGCACGTAGACCGGCAGCGCCGGCGGCGCGATCGCGACCGAGACGAACACCGCGGCCGAGGCCGGCGCGGGCGCGGCGACGATCGGGGTCAGAAGGACGAGAGGAGCGAGAAGACGGAAATATCGGAGGAAGCGCATGTTCGTGACCTCTTGGAAGATGCCGCCGACGGAGTTTCGCCGGATCGACACTACCATTTTATGATCGGCTCGCGCGGCTCAATCCCCGCGGGCCCGAAAAACCTCAGTTTTGCCGCAATCGTTCACATGCCGCAGCGCGCCGCCCGGAAGGCCAAATCGAAGGTCCCGCGGAGCGCCGCATCGACCTCCGCCATCGAGGTATTGACGCCGAGGTCCGCGAGCGAGGTCACGCCGTGCTCGCGGATCCCGCAGGCGACGATGCCGCGGTAGTGCGAGAGATCGGGCGCCACGTTGAGGGCGGCGCCGTGATAGGTCACCCATTGCCGCACTCGGACGCCGATCGCGCCGATTTTGCTCTCGCGACCCCCACCCTCGTCGATCCAGACGCCGACGCGTCCCTCCCTCCGCTCGCCTTTGACGCCGAAGCGCGCGAGTGTCGCGATCATCCAGCCCTCGAGCGCATCGACGAAGCAGCGGACATCCGTGCGGCGCCGTCTCAAATCGAGCAGCACATAGGCCACGCGCTGGCCCGGCCCATGATAGGTGTACTGTCCGCCGCGTCCGGTGCGATGGACCGGGAGGAAGCCCGGCTCGACGAGATCGCTCTCGCGCGCGCTGGTGCCGGCGGTGTAGAGCGCGGGATGCTCGAGGAGCCAGACGAGCTCAGGCGCCGTTCCCGCGCGGATCGCGGCGACCCGCGCCTCCATCTCCGCGACCGCGGCCTCGTAGGGGACGGGCTCGGGCGAGAGCCGCCACTCCGGCCCTTCCGCCGCCGCCCGGGTCTCGGGCACCCGCACCGCCATCGCAACTCCTTGTGCCCCGGGTGTTTTTCGCGCCCGCCGGCCTTGCGCCGCGGCGGGCGGTGCCTTACCTACTCCTTCGCTTGCCAGGATTCCACGGATTTGGTAAGCACGCCCTCCCATCCTGCGGCCGTGGCGGAATTGGTAGACGCACTAGCTTGAGGTGCTAGCGGGGGAAACCCCTTGGAAGTTCGAGTCTTCTCGGCCGCACCAACTCCCATCAGACTGGCATTCACGAAGTCAGTGCGCCGGCGAGCGGCGAGACCGGATCGGCGCCGCCGCGTCCCGGCGCTTGATCGTCTTGTCTTCGCCCCCCGAGGCGAGGACGCGGCCGTCGGGCGAAAAGGCAACGGAATTGACCACGCCTTCGTGCCCGAGAAGAGTGCGCGTCGATCGGTCACGAGGCATCGCTCGGTCTCGCTCTATCGGCTGTGGATCAAAAGAAGCTGCGTTTATAGCGGAGGCGCCCGTGATAGGGGAGCGGGCCCCGACAAGACGTCCTCGCCCAATTCACGAGCGACAGGCGACGCCCTAGCGTTCCGGCCGAATCGATCCGCCTCGATCTCGCGATGGCCGTTGCCCCGAGCCCGGGAGACCCGACGATCGCGGAAGAACTGCTCTGCCGCCGCATCGAGAACCGCCGTCTTTACGTCTCCTTAACCACCCCGCCCCAATAACGGACCTAGTCCCGCCTTTGGGACCAAGGCGAGGGGCGAGGATGGCCGCGCGCATTGCAGTGGTGACCCCGGTGTTCAACGATTGGGCGTGCTTCGCGGCGCTCGTCGCGGAGCTCTCCGAGCGTTTCGCCGGAAGCGGCACCAGCTTCGACGTGATCGCCCTCGACGACGGCTCGACCATGCCCTTCGACGAAGGAACGCTGGCGCTGCGCCCGGGCGGCGCGGTCGCGAGCGTCGAGGTGCTGCCACTCGCGACCAATCTCGGCCATCAGCGCGCGATCGCGATCGGTCTTTGCGCCGCGGTAGAGCGCGGCGAGGCCGAGTCCGTCCTCGTCATGGACAGCGACGGCGAGGATCGGCCGGCCGATATCGAGCGCCTCCTCGCAGCGAGCCGCGAGGATCCCGCCCGCATCGTCTTCGCCAAGCGTGCGCGGCGCTCCGAGGGCCTCGCCTTCCGGCTCTGCTACGCGCTCTACAAGGGCCTCTTCCGCCTGCTCACGGGACGCGCCATCAGCTTCGGGAATTTCGCGCTGATCCCGATGGCGGCGGCGCGGCGGCTCGTGCACATGGCCGATCTCTGGAACAATGTCGCCGCCGCGATCATGCGCTCGCGCCTGCCCTACGTCGCCGTCCCGACCGAGCGCGGCCGGCGCTACGCGGGCACCTCGAGCATGAATCCGATCGCGCTCATCACGCACGGGCTCAGCGCCATGTCGGTCTATAGCGACATGATCTTCGTGCGTGTCCTCGTGGCTGCAGGCATGGTCGCGGCGCTCTCGCTCGCGGGGATCGCCGTCGTTGCGGGGATCCGCTTCGCGACCGACCTCGCGATCCCCGGCTGGGCCTCGACGGTCGTGGGCGATCTCGCGATCATTCTGATGCAGACGACCGTGCTGATGATCGCGACGAGCCTCATGATGCTGACGCTGCGCAGCAGCCGGCCGATGGTGCCCCTGGTGGACAGCCGGCCCTATGTCGGGGAGCGGCGAAAGCGGCTCTACGCGCCGGCCAAGCTCGAGGTCGTGCCCGCCCGCGTCCTCACATGAGCGCGCAATACGCGGGCACCGAGCTCGAGTTCTTCGCCTCGGCCAAGCGCTGGAAAGCATATTTCGCCCGCGCGCTCGCGCCTTTCATCGGAGGAAGGGTGCTCGAGGTGGGCGCGGGGATTGGCAGCAACGTCCCCTATCTCCACGTGAGCGGCGTGCGCGAATGGACGAGCCTCGAGCCCGATCCCGCGCTCGCGCGCCGCATCGAGGAGCGCGTCGCGTCCGGCGAGCTTCCGGGCGATTGCCGTGTCGTCGTCGGAACGCTCGCGGGCATCGCCGATCGCGCGCCCTTCGACACCATCCTCTACGTCGACGTGCTCGAGCACATCGCCGAGGACGGCGCCGAGCTCGCGCGCGCAGCGGGGCTGCTGGCGCCCGGCGGCCGTCTCATCGTCCTGGCGCCGGCCCACCAATTCCTCTTCAGCCCCTTCGATGCCGCGATCGGGCATCACCGCCGGTACAGCGCCGAGAGCCTCGCGGCGCTCCATCCGCCCGGCTGCCGCCTCAGCGCGCGGCTCATGCTGGATTCTGCGGGTCTCCTCGCCTCGCTCGTGAACCGGCTGCTGCTGCGCTCGGCGATGCCCTCGCCGGAGCAGATCGCGTTCTGGGACCGCGTCCTCGTGCCGATCTCCCGCGTGCTCGACACGCTTTTCGGGCGGAGGCTCGGCAAGACCGTGGTCGCGGTCTGGAGCCGCCCGGCATGACCGTCGCGGCGCGCCTCGGCGGACTCAGTCCGAGAGCTCAGCGCCGGCTGCTTCTCGCGGCCGTCATCGCCGCCGCGGCCGCCTACCTCGCGCATGTCGTTTTCTTCTTTCCGGACGCACAGGGCAGGCTCGGCGACGACTACGATTACTTCCTGCCGCTGCTGCTCGCGGGCAAATACTGGGTCGCGCAGAACGGCCCCCTGGCGCTGCCGTGGTTTTCGCCGGCTTTCTGCGGAGGGCTCCCGTTTCTCGCGAATCCGCAGTCGATCTACTTCTCGCTGCCGCAGGCGCTGTCCTTCGTAATGGGACCGGTCGGCGCCTTCATGCTCACGACCGTCCTCTTCGCGGGAGCAGGGGCCCTCGGCACCTATGCGCTGATGCGCCGGCGCTTCGAGAGCTCGGTCCCAGCGGCGGCCGTCGGCGCGGTCGTCTTTCTCTGCAACGGATTCCTCTTGCATCGCATGGGCGCGGGGCACGTGACCTATCACGTTTTCGGCCTGGTGCCGCTGCTCTCTCTGGTTTTGCTGACGCCGCTCGATGGGGAGCGGTCGCTCAGGGGCATCGCGCTCAGGGCTTCGGGGCCCGTCGCACTTGCGGGCGCGATGCTCGCCTATTTCATCTTCGCAGGCGCGCCCAACATCGTGGTGCCCGCGGGGATCGCCTGCGTCGCGATCTGGCTGCTGCACAGCTTCGGCCGCCGTCCCGTCTACTCGTTTTGGCTCGTCGGCGGTGCTGCCGGATGCGTCGCAGCGGCGGCGGCGGCGATGAAGATCGTCCCGGCGGCGGTCTTCGTGGCGCAGTTTCCCCGAGTCCACGAGATCGTGCTCTTCGAGGATCCGCTCTTCCTCGCCCGCGTCCTCCTCATGGGATTGTTTCTGCCGGGGATGCTGCCGGAGCACGCCTGGTTCGTGGGGCGGCACGAGCTCGACTACGGCGTCGGCCTCTTTCCGCTGCTCATCGCGGTCGCGGCCTGGGGCCGGTTTCGTCGCGCCTGCGGCTGGCGCTCGCTCGCGCCCGGCACCGTCCTCCGGCTGGCGGCGCTGCTGCTTCTCCTGGCAATTCCCGTCTTCCTCAATCTCGGCGGGCCCGGGTATGCGGCGTGGCTGAAGACCCTGCCCTATGTCGGCGACAGCACCCTGCTCGTGCGCTGGTTCTTCATCTACGTGCTGCCGCTGACAGTAGGAGCGGGCCTCGCGCTCGATTACGCGCTCCGTGACTCCCCGCAGCGCAGCCTCGTCGCGGCGGGGGGCATCCTCGTCACGGCGCTGCCGCTGCTGCTGACGGGAAGCTGGTATCGCGACCTCGAGCTCTACGATCCCGCGGGGGTGGTCGCGGCGGATCGCGCGCTTGCGGCGGCGGGCGCACCGCCCGCGGTCAGGCGCATCGGCAATGCCGCCGCCGCCGCGGGATGGAACGACGGTCTCGTCTCCGGCGCCTCGAGCCATCCCTGCTACGAGCCGCTCTTCGGCTATCACCTCGAGAGTTTCCCACGGGGGCTGACGCCGGGCCCGCTCGGCGGGGAGCGGCACCTGCGCAATCCCGCCTGCTACGTCTACGGGGCCGAGAACGGCTGCACGCCCGGTGCCAGCTTCAGCGATGCCGAGCGCGCCGAGGAATCTGCCTTCGCGGCATATCGTCCCTTCGCCTACCAGGTGCCGCGATGGCAGCGCTGGGCGAATTGGATCTCGGTCGCGGGCATCGCCGCGATTGTCCTGGGGCTGGCGCTCGGCGCGGCGGGGTCGCTGCGGCGGGTATCGCGATTGACGGCAATGAGGCGACACCCTAGCCTCGCGGGATGATCGATTCGTCCCGGCGCTGCGACCGGCGGCTCGCTGCGGAGTGCTCCCGCAAGAGGAGCCGCCGATGAACGAGGATTTGCGCGAGGCCGCGCTCGAGTATCACCGCCTCCCCGTGCCGGGGAAGATCGCGATCGCCGCGACGAAGCCGGTGGCGAACCAGCGCGATCTGGCACTCGCCTATTCGCCGGGCGTCGCCGAGGCCTGTAACGCCATCGTCGCCGATCCCGCGGAGGCCTCGAGCCTCACCGCGCGCAGCAATCTCGTGGGCGTCGTCACCAACGGCACGGCGGTGCTGGGCCTCGGCGCGATCGGGCCGCTCGCGGCGAAGCCCGTGATGGAGGGGAAGGCAGTCCTCTTCAAGAAATTCGCGGGCATCGACGTCTTCGACATCGAGATCGCCGAGCGCGATTCCGACAAGCTCGTGGAGGTGATCGCCGCGCTCGAGCCCACTTTCGGCGGGATCAACCTCGAGGACATCAAGGCGCCGGAATGCTTCGAGATCGAGGCGAAGCTCCGCGCGCGCATGAAGATCCCCGTCTTCCACGACGACCAGCACGGCACCGCGATCATCGTGGGCGCGGCGATCCTGAACGGTCTCCGCCTCGTGGGCAAATCGCTGGACCGGGTGAAGCTAGTGACCTCGGGGGCCGGGGCGGCGGCGATCGCCTGCCTCGACCTTCTCGTGAGCATGGGTCTCAAGGTCGAGAACGTCATCGTCACCGACCGCTACGGCGTCGCCTACAAGGGCCGCAAGGAGGAGATGGATCCGCGCAAGGACCGCTACGTCAAGGAGACGAACGCGCGGACCCTCGGCGACGTCATCGGCGACGCCGACGTGTTCCTCGGTCTCTCCGCGCCCAATGTGCTCAGGCCCGAGATGGTCGCGCGCATGGCGGAGAAGCCGCTGATCCTCGCACTCGCCAATCCCGTCCCGGAGATTCTGCCGGAAGTCGCGCGCCAAGCGCGGCCGGATGCGCTCATCGCGACCGGTCGGACGGACTATTCCAATCAGGTCAACAACGTCCTCTGCTTCCCCTTCATCTTCCGCGGCGCGCTCGACGTGGGTGCGACCGCGATCAACGAAGCGATGAAGCTCGCCTGTGTGCACGCGCTCGCGGATCTGGCGCTTGCGCCGCCCTCGGACGTGGTGGCGGCGGCCTACGGAGATACCGCGCTCACCTTCGGTCCCGACTACTTCATTCCGAAGCCTTTCGATCCCCGCCTCATCCTCGAGCTCGCGCCCGCCGTCGCGAAGGCCGCGATGGAGAGCGGCGTCGCCACGCGCCCCATCGCGGATTTCGAGGCCTATCGCGAGCATCTCTCGCATCACGTCTTCCGCTCGGGGCTCGCGATGCGGCCGGTCTTCGAGCGCGCGCGGCGCGATCCCAAGCGCGTCGTCTACGCCGAGGGCGAGGACGAGCGCGTGCTGCGCGCGGTCGAGCAGGCGATCGACGACGGACTCGCTAAGCCCATCCTGATTGGCCGCCGCGCGGTGGTGGAGCGGCGGATCGAGCAGCTGAAGCTGCGTTTCAGGATCGGGGAGCGCGTCGAGCTCTGCGATCCCGAGAACGATCCCCGCTACAACGCCTATTGGCGGGCCTATCACGGCCTCATGGAGCGCAAGGGCGTCTCGCCGGATTTCGCGCGCCGCATCGTGCGCTCGAGCCCGACTGTGATTGCGGCGCTCATGGTTCGCCGCGGCGAGGCCGATGCACTCCTCTGCGGCAGCATCGGCCAGTTCCACCGCCACGTCGCGAACATCGTGGACATACTGGGCCTCGAAGAGGGCGCTGACGCGCCGGCGGCGCTGAGCGTGCTGATCCTGCCGAAGGGCGTGTTCTTCCTCTGCGACACCTACGTCGTCGACGATCCCAGCGCCGAGCAGATCGCGGCCATGACCTTGCGCGCGGCGGAGGCCGTCCGCCGGTTTCGCGTCGAGCCCAAGGTGGCGCTGCTCTCGCATTCCAATTTCGGGAGCGCCGACGGGCCCTCCGCGCGCAAGATGCGCGACGCGCTGCTGCTGATCCGCGAGCGCGCGCCCGCCCTCGAGGTCGAGGGCGAGATGCACGCGGACGCCGCGATCTCCGCGGACATCCGCGAGCGGATCTTCCCGAACTCGCGACTCAAGGGCTCCGCCAATCTCTTGATCCTGCCGACGCTCGACGCCGCCAACATCGCCTTCAATGCGCTGGCCGTGCTCGGCGACGGCCAGCCCGTCGGGCCGCTCCTGCTGGGCGTCGCCAAGCCCGCCCACGTCGTGACGCCCTCGGTCACGGTGCGCGGCCTCCTCAACATGACCGCGATCGCGGTCCACGACGCGCAGACGAAAGGGTAGATCGCCTCAGGCGTGCTTCTTCACCACGAGGCAGCGCACGATGAGGTCGTGGAGCGCCTGCTTGCGCGGGGTGAAGAGGGCGAAGGCGCAATCGAAGGCGAAGGGCAGCGAGGCCACCAGGAGCATCGCCCCCAGCGGGAAATCCGCGATCTCCTTGATGTCGTCGGTGATCAAGAGCGGCAGGCAGAACAGGATCTTCAGGAGGATGCGCAGGCTCGCGCGGAAATAGCCGATGGGCTTGCCGGAATAGTCGATGACCTTCATGCCGAAGGCCAATTGGCCGATGGTCTCCTCGTGCGGCCCGCCCTCGAGCACCGCGCAATAAAGCCAGATGAGCAGTACCCAGAGCGCCTGCACCAGGAAGCTCACGACGTCGATGTAAGCCTCCATCGCCTTCGCGTGATCGGGGCGATGCAGCACAAAGGCTATGCCGACGCCGTAGACGACCGCGAAGAGCGCTCCTGTAACGATCGCCCAGTCCAGCACGAAGGCGGCGCCGCGGCGCGCGAAGGGCGCGTAGTGATAGGCCGGCGCCGCCGCCGGCCTAGCCGGAGCGGTCGTCGCAGTCGTGGTGTCGGTCATCGCCCCCTCTCCCTCGTCAGCGCCCCCGATGCGCTGCCCGCGCCACTATCTCAAAGCGGCCGCCGCCGCGCAACGGCGCGGCGGCGGGTTCCGGAGGGGAGACTAGCCGCGGCGGTGACCGTGGCCGTGCCGGTCGAGCAGCTCGTCTGCTGATTTCTTCTGCTCGGGGCTCAGGCTGTCATAGAGCGGCTTGAAGGCAGCGAGGAGCTGCTGCTCGCCCTGGGCGCGGACCGCGGCCATCCGGCTGCGCATCTCCAGGCGCTCGACCGCGCTGGGCCGGGGCGCGTTCGGATCGCGCTTCGTGCCGGCGAAGAGGTCGTCCATCGCCTTGGCGTTGGCGCGCATGGTGTCCGCGACCTTGTTCCAGAGCGGCGTCTGCGCGTCCGTGATCTTGAGCTCGGCCTTGGCGTAGGCGATGCGGCCTTCGACGTGACGGCTCATGGAGAAATCGTGGCGAGGGGCCGGCCGCTCGGTCTGGGCGGCGGCGGGCGCGACGGCGAGCGTGAGCGCGGTGCCGCCGGCGAGCGTTGCCGCGAGGGCGAGGGCGGCTAAGGATCGGCGAAACATGGGTGTCTACTCTCCTGGTACGAGGGGATCGGGGGAAACCGGCGGGGCTCGAAGCGCCCGTCATGTCTCGTTTTAGGGGGCTTCCCCGCGCGGCATCCCCGGCGTCCATATCGCTCGGTGAAGGAAGCGTTTCCACGGGATGAGGGCGCACACTAAACTGACGCGGCAATCCCCCGGAGGCCTCATGGCCAGCAACCGCTACCCCAGTCTCGATTTCGATCTCGGGCCCGAGATCGACCTCCTGCGCGAGAGCGTGCGCGGCTTCTCGGAGGAGAAGATCGCGCCGATCGCGGCCGAGATCGACCGCAGCGACACCTTCCCGCGCCAGCTCTGGCCGCAGCTCGGCGCGCTCGGCCTCCACGGCATCACCGTCGAGGAGGAATATGGCGGCACCGGCATGGGCTATCTCGCGCATTGCGTCGCGATGGAGGAGGTGAGCCGGGGCTCCGCGGCGATAGGGCTTTCCTACGGTGCGCATTCGAACCTCTGCGTCAACCAGATCCGCCGCAACGGCAACGAGGCGCAGAAGCGGAAATACCTGCCGAAGCTCATTTCCGGCGAGCACGTGGGGGCGCTCGCGATGAGCGAGCCGGGCGCCGGCTCCGACGTCGTGGGGATGCGGCTTCGCGCGGAGAAGAAGGGCGACCGCTACGTCCTCAACGGCACGAAGATGTGGATCACCAACGGCCCCTACGCCGACACGCTCGTGGTCTACGCCAAGACCGATCCCAATGCGGGACCGCGCGGTATCACCGCCTTCCTCATCGAGAAGGGGATGAAGGGCTTCCGCGCGGCGCAGAAGCTCGACAAGCTCGGGATGCGCGGTTCGCCCACCTCCGAGCTCGTCTTCGAGGATTGCGAGGTGCCCGCGGAGAACGTGCTGGGCAAGATGAACGAGGGCGTGCGCGTCCTCATGAGCGGCCTTGACTACGAGCGCGCGGTGCTGGCGGCGGGGCCGCTCGGCCTGATGCAGGCCTGCCTCGACGTGGTCGTCCCCTACGTGCACGAGCGCAAGCAGTTCGGCCAGGCGATCGGCGAGTTCCAGCTCATGCAGGGGAAGCTCGCGGACATGTACACGACCTTGAACGCCTGCAAGGCCTATGTCTATGCGGTCGCGCGCGCCTGCGACCGCGGCCAGACCACGCGTAAGGACGCCGCGGGCGCCATCCTTTACGCCGGCGAGAAGGCGACCTGGATGGCGCTCGAGGCGATCCAATGCTTGGGCGGCAACGGCTACATCAACGAGTACCCGACCGGCCGCCTTCTCCGCGACGCCAAACTCTACGAGATCGGCGCCGGCACCTCCGAAATCCGCCGCATGCTCATCGGCCGCGAGCTCTTCGAGGAGACGGCGTGAGGCGCGGCCTCTTGCTCAGAGCGGCTTCACCCCGATCGCGTCGATGAGCGCCGTCGCCGCGGCGGCGTCGAGCGGCTGGCCTGGCGCCTTGCAGAAGAAGCCGATCATGGTGAAGAGACGGCCCATGCCGGCTTTGCCCGCGGGCGGGCCGGTCTTGGTGAAGGTGAAGCATTTCCCGTCGCGCTTCTGGCTCTTCGCGTCGAAGAACATGAGCTGAACGTTGTCGCCGACGGTTTGCATCGCCGACCAGTTGGTGGCGTTGCTCTCGACCACCGTGTGCACGTGCTGCATGGCCTTTTCGGGGTTTCGGAACCCAATCGTCGCGCACGTCTTGCCGCTCCGCTTCGGATAGCGCAGATGCACGTAGAAGCGCGGCTCCGCGCCATCCGGAGGAGAGCCCACGGAATAGTTCGAGAGCCGGCAGTCGAGCTCCCCGCGCACCATCTCGAAGGGACCTTGAAAGCAATTGGCGGCGATCCCTGGCGGAGGCTGTAAATGCGCATCCGGGCCGTTGCAGTCGATCTTCGTCCATTCGTCGTCTGCAAGAGCCGAGGGAGTGAGAGGGAGCCCCAGCCCCAGCCCCAGCCCCAACATCGCGCCCGCGATAGTAAGCAACGGAAACCATGAGGATTTCTGCATCGGCCACCTCCGCTGCAGTAGAGCCTGACGCAGGTGCGTGGTGCCCAGGCGGAGATAATGCCACGAAGCCCGGCTCGCCGCATCGCCCCAGGGAAATTGACACCGATCAATGCCGGAATGGCAGCCGCAAGCCATGACTTGCGGCATGAACGACCTCGCTCAAACCGGCTCCGGCGCGCCTGCACAGTCGCCAGCCCCTGAAGGCGCCAGAACCCTGCGCCGCCCGCCGCGCCGCCGCCGCGCGGTGGCGCTGCTCCTACTCGCATTGGTCGCGATCGCCGGCGTCGCGGGCGCGCTCTGGTGGAAATCCCGGGGCGGCGAGGCCGTGCGCTACGTCGCCGCGCCCGTGAATCGCGGCGCCGTCACGCGGACCGTCACCGCGACCGGCACCGTCAACCCAGAGCTCACGATCATCATCGGCTCCTATGTCTCGGGCGTCATCCAGGAGCTCTACTGCGACTACAACACGCGCGTGACCAAGGGGCAGATTTGCGCGCGGATCGACCAGCGCCCCTATCAGACCGTCGTCGACCAGGCCAAAGCCAACCTCGAGGTCGCGAAGGCGCAGCACGAGAAGGACCTCGCGGCCCTCGACTACGCCAAGGCCAATTACGATCGCCAGCAATACCTCGTGGAGCGCAAGACGGTCTCGCAGGACGTGGCGGACAATGCGAGGAGCGTCTACCGCGCGGCCGCGGCCCAAGTCGACCTGAGCGCGGCGCAGATCCAGCAGCGCCAGGCCGAGCTCGCGACCGCGCAGGTCAATCTCGACTACACCAACATCGTCTCGCCCGTCGACGGCACGGTCGTCTCGCGCAACGTGACGATGGGGCAGACGGTCGCAGCGAGCTTCCAGACGCCGACGCTGTTCCTGATCGCGACGGACCTCACGCGGATGCAGGTCGACACCAACGTCAGCGAGAGCGACATCGGCGGAATCAAGGAAGGCAACTCCGCGACCTTCACCGTCGACGCCTTCCCGAACCGCACCTTCCGCGGCACGGTATCCCAGGTGCGGCAGTCCCCGCAGACCGCGCAGAACGTCGTGACCTACGACGTCGTCGTGAGCGTCGACAACTCCGATCTCGCGCTCAAGCCCGGCATGACCGCCTCGACGCGCGTGGTCGTGGACCAGCGAGCCGATGCCCTCCGCGTGCCGAACCAGGCCGTGCGCTACGTCCCCGGCGGTCTCGCCGGCGCCGAGACGGGCCTCGTTCCGGTCGGCACCGGCCAGACGCGGCTCTGGCTGCTGCGCGAGGGCACCGCTGTCCCCGTCATCGTGACGCTCGGCCTCGACGACGACAGCTTTACCGAGATCGTCAAGGGCGACCTCAAGCCCGGCGATCAGGTGATCGTCGCGGAGCAGCGCAACGGCGGCCAGGGGACGCCGGCGGTTCAGCGCTAGAGACGCTGCATGACCGAGCCCATCCTCAAGGTCGAGAACGTCGCGCGCACATATCTCGTCGGCGACATGGAGGTGCGGGCGCTGCGCGGCGTGAGCCTCAGCGTCGAGGCCGGCGAGTTCGTGGCGATCATGGGCGCCTCGGGCTCGGGCAAGTCGACGCTGATGTCGATCCTGGGCTGCCTCGACCGGCCCAGCAGCGGGCGGCTGCTGCTCTCGGGCGTCGACGTGACGGCGCTCGACGAGGTCGAGCTCGCGCGCATCCGCAGCGAGCGCATCGGCTTCGTCTTCCAGAGCTTCAACCTTCTGCCGCGCACCAGCGCGCTCGAGAACGTGGGCCTGCCGCTCTATTACGTGGCGGGCCGGTCCGCGCATGCCGCCGCGCGCCAGGAGCGGGCGAGGGCAGCGCTCCGGCTCCTCGGCTTGAGTGAGGTCGAGCGCAACACGCCGGGCCAGCTTTCGGGCGGCCAGCAGCAGCGCGTCGCAATCGCACGCGCGCTCATCAACGAGCCGCAGCTCCTGCTCGCGGACGAGCCCACGGGCAATCTCGACACCCGCACCTCGCACGAGATCATGGAGACGCTGGTGCGGCTCAACCGCGAGCGCGGCCTCACCGTCGTCGTGGTGACGCACGAGACCGATATCGCCGCCTATGCCGACCGAGTCATTACGGTGCGCGACGGGCTCGTGGTCTCGGACGAGAGGACGCGCGAGCGCCGGGCCCCGCCGCCGGCGGCTCCGGCGCCGCTCGAGGCGGGAAGAGCGGGGCCCTTCGCGTTCCTGCGGGGCTTCGGGCTCATGATCCTGATGACTGCGGCGCAGGCGATCGGGCGCAACAAGATGCGCTCCGCCCTCACCATGCTCGGCGTCTTCATCGGCGTCGCGGCCTTGATCGCGATGGTCGCGGTGGGGCAGGGCGCCAACGAGATGGTACGCAAGCAGATCGAGAGCCTCGGCACCAACATGGTGGTCGTGCTCCCGGGCGCGCTCACCAGCGGCGGCATGCGCGCGGGCTTCGGGAGCGCCAGCACGCTCACGGTCGAGGACGCGCGCGCGATCCGCCGCGAGGCATCGGCGGTGGCTAAGGTCGGCTACCTCATCTGCCAGCAGGGACAGGTGCAATACGCGGGCCAGAACTGGACCACGGTGATCCAGGGCGTGAGCTTCAACTATCCGCCGATCACGAACTGGCGGATCGGCGCGGGTCGCGCGATCGGCGCGGAGGACGAGAGCAAGGCCGCGCTCGTCGCCGTCATCGGCCAGACCGTCTACCGCCAGCTCTTCAGCCCCTACGAGAATCCCGTCGGCGCCTACATCCAGGTGAAGGGCGTACCGCTCCGCGTGATCGGCGTGCTCGCAGCCAAGGGGCAGTCGCCCTTCGGCCAGGACCAGGACGATCTCGTGATGATCCCCTTCACCACGGCGGAGCGGAAGGTGCTGGGCGTCGCCGCGCCGAGCCAGGCGCAGACGCCGCTCAACTGGAGCTACCCGCCGGAGCCCAACCCCTACAATCTGCGTCCGCACATCACGGGCTACGTCAACTTCATCTTCGTGCAAGCCGAGACCCCCGCGCTCGTGCAGACGGCGATCCAGCAGCTCTCCTCGGTGCTCGACCGACGGCACAAGCTCAAGCCCGGCGAGGTCAAGGACTACGACACGAGGAACCTGAGCCAGTACGTCGAGACGGCCGAGAGCAGCAGCCGCGTCATGGCGCTGCTCCTGGCCGCCGTTGCCTCGATCTCGCTCCTGGTGGGCGGGATCGGCATCATGAACATCCTGCTGGTCTCGGTGACGGAGCGCACGCGCGAGATCGGGCTGCGCATGGCGATCGGCGCGCGCCGGCTCCACGTCCTGCTGCAATTCCTCGCGGAGGCCGTGTTCCTGAGCGTGAGCGGCGGCCTCGCGGGGATCGTCATGGGCGCGGCGCTCTCGGCGGGGATTGCCGAGGCTTTCGGCTGGTCGACGCCCTTCTCGCCGAGCGCCGTCGCCGGCGGCTTCGCCTTCGCCGCCGCGGTCGGCATCTTCTTCGGCTATTACCCCGCGCGCAAAGCCGCGCACCTCGATCCGATCGAGGCGCTCAGATACGAGTGAGCGGGAGGCGCTCTAGCCTCGTCGATGCAAAAACGCCCCCGCGCCTCACCTGGGCCAAGCTTTACGCGCGATGCCGGGCAGGCCGCTCCACCAACCGGCCCAGGCGGCGCTCGCGAGCCGCATGAGCTTCCAGGATTCGGAGGTGTAGTACGCGGCCGTCTCGCGGGCGAATGACGACTGTGCCGCGATGGCCTCCATCGGTGTCCGGCATCGGCCGAAGGTCTCGGCCAAGGCGGCCGTCCGACGCAGGCGCTCGCCGCTGAACGCCATCAGCTCCCGGACGAATGCGGCACAGCCGTCGAATCCGGGCTGGTCGCGCTCCTCCTGGCGGATAGCGTCGGCTGGGGCCTCCGCCGCGAGCTCGGCTGCGGCTGGCGCGGCCTCGGCGGCCGGCTTCTCGCGCCGGCGGCGGTGTGGCGCCCGCGGTGGCATTGTCGGCGCCTCCGCTTCGGGCGCGGGCGGCGCCTCGCCGGTCGCCGCGACCAGGGACGCACGGCCCGTGCCCAAGAGGCTAGGCCGTTTGGCCATTGCGGAGCATCCTGCGGACGACGGCGGCGAGGACCTGGATATCGGTGTGCGCGTCGCTGTTGCGGGCGTAGGCGCCGATCCAGCGCCCGGCGGTGAAGCAATCGACGAAGGCCGTGCGCTGGCGGACTATCGGTCCCACGGGCTCGCCGAACTCGTGCAGCACCGCTTCGATCTCCTTGCCCGAGGCGGTGCGCCGGTCGACCCGACTCGGCACCAGGAGCACCTTCGGCCCCCTGTCTCCGCGCTGCTCGCGGGCCGCGCGCACCAGGGCGAGCGCCTTGCCGGTCGCCATGATGTCGGCGGTCGAGGCGAGCGCGGGGATCAGGATGACGTCGGCGATGTCGATGATGGCGCGCGTGGTGCCGCCGATCTGCGGCGGGGCGTCGATCACCACGATCTCCGACGGGAAGGCCGCAATCTCCTTCGCCCAGAGCCCGGGATCGGCGCCAGGCGTCGCGGGCTTGAGCACGATCGGATAGTCGCCCCGCCCCACCCAGTAGCTTGCGGTGCCTTGCTCGTCGGCGTCGACCAACGCCACGGCCGCTCCGTCCGTGGCCAATTCGCATGCGAGATTGACGGCGATGGTGCTCTTGCCCGTGCCGCCCTTCAGATTGGCGACAGCCGCTATTTTTCCCACTGGCGCACCTTGCGCATTCACCGTGGAAAAGAATATCGCTCCGGGCCTCGCGATCAAAGCGCCGTCCGCGCGAAAGCGGAGGCGGGACACTCAATCTCGCGCCGTGCAGCGCTTCCATCTGGGTTCCCCGAGTCGCCGATCCCGCGAATTTGCATTACTCTAAACTCGTCCGGCGCAGCATCGCGCCCGGCCGGATGGGAGTGAGCATGGATGCGATTTTGGTGACGGGGGCGGGAGGGCAGATCGGCTCGGAGCTGGTGCCTGCGCTTCGCCGGCGCTGGGGGACGGAGAGCGTCATCGCGAGCGACATTCGCATGCCGGCCGCACCCGCCGCCGGTCCCTTCGAGCTCCTGGACTGCACGAGGCCCGAGCAGATCGGCGAGGCGCTCCGCCGGAACGGCGTGCGCACGATCTATCACCTCGCGGCGATGCTCTCGGCCGTCGCGGAGGAGCGGCCGCAGACGGCCTGGAGCCTGAACATGGGCGGGCTCTACAACGTGCTGGAGGCGGCGCGGCAGAACCGCTGCGCGGTGTTCTTCCCGAGCTCGATCGGCGCCTTCGGCCCGACGACTCCGCGCGACCGCACGCCCCAGGACACGGCGCAGCGCCCGACCACCATGTATGGCGTGAGCAAGGTCGCGGGCGAGCTCCTCTGCGACTACTACGCGCACCGCTTCGGCGTCGACGTGCGTGGGCTCAGGCTTCCGGGCCTCATCTCCTACACGGCGCCGCCCGGCGGCGGCACCACGGACTACGCCGTCGAGATCTTCTATCAGGCGATCCGCTACCGGCATTACACCTGCTTCCTCCGCGCGGACACCTCGCTCGACATGATGTACATGCCCGATGCGATCCGCGCGATTACGGAGGTGATGGGGGCGGACCCGGCGCGGCTCCGGCACCGCAACGCCTTCAACATCAGCGCCATGAATTTCACGCCGGAGCGTCTCGCGGAAGAGATCCGCAGGCACGTGCCGGCCTTCGTCATCGACTACGAGGTCGATCCCGTGCGGCAGGCGATCGCGGATTCCTGGCCGCGCTCGGTCGACGACGGCGCCGCGCGGACCGAGTGGGGTTGGGCGCCGCAATTCGACATCGCCGCGATGACGCGGGACATGCTGGAGAAGCTGGGCGCCCGGCTGAAGCCCGCGCGCTGAGGAGGCAAGAGATGCCGCACGACCGGATGGAACGGCTGCTCACGGCGGAGCTGCGGAGGCTCGAGAGCGAGGGACGGCGGAAGGGCCGCGAGGCGGTCATTGCCGGCGTAGTCGCGGCGGCGGGGACGCGCGGGCCGCGGTTCCTGATCGAGGGCGAGGGCGAGAAGCCCTTCCTGCGGATGAACGCCAACAACTACCTCGGCCTCTCGCTCCGCGCGGAGGTCGTCGCCGCCGAGCACGAGGGCGTGCGGCGCCTTGGCACGGGACCCGGCGCCGTCCGCTTCATCAGCGGCACCTGGGCGCCGCACATCGAGCTCGAGCGGAAGCTCGCGGACTTCCATGGGCGCGAGGCCGCGATGGTCTTCAGCTCCGCCTACGCCGCCGTGATGGGCGTGCTGCCGCCGCTGATCACCGCGGATACCGCCGTCATCAGCGACGAACTCAACCACAATTGCATCATCAACGCGATCCGCCTGGCGCGACCGCGCGAGCGGCGCGTCTACCGGCATCTCGACCTCCACGAACTCGAGGCGAGGCTCGCGAGCGTCGCGGGGACCTGCAAGCGCGCGATCGTCGTGACCGACGGCGTCTTCAGCATGCGCGGGGATCATGCGCCGCTGCGAGAGATCGAGGCGATCGCGCGGAAGCACGACATGGCCTTCCCGGAGAACGTCATCCTCGTCGTCGACGATTCCCACGGCGTCGGCGCGCTGGGAGCGAGCGGGCGCGGGACCGAGGAGATCGCGGGCGGCGGCGCCGACATCCTGGTGGCGACCCTCGGCAAGGCCTTCGGCGTCAACGGCGGCTACGTCGCCGCGAGCGCCGCCGCGGTCGACTATTTCCGCGAGGTCTCGCCCTTCTATGTCTATTCCAATCCCATCGCGCCCGGCGAGGCCGCGGCCGCGGCGAAGGCCGTCTCCGTCGTCGAGAGCGCGGCGGGCCGCGAGCTCATCGCACATCTCCGCGCCATGGCCAAGCGCTTCCGAGACGGCTTGGCGCGGTTGGGCTACGAGACGCTTCCGGGCGAGCATCCGATCGTCCCGCTGCTGGTGCGGGAGTCGGAGCGCACGGCGGCGCTGGTGCGCCATCTGCGGCGGAAGGGAATTCTCGCGACGGGGCTCAACTTTCCGGTGGTGCCGCGGGGCGACGAGGAGATACGCTTCCAAGTCTGCGCCGACCATACGCAAGCGGACATCGACGAGGTGCTGGCCGCGCTGGAGGAATTCTGCAAGCAGTCTTGACCAGTGGCATTAACGATCCTTGGAGGGAGTTCCAGATGAAGGCGTTCCTCATTGCCGCCGAGACCGTCAAAGACGAGGCGATGTTCGCGCAATATCGGAAGGAAGTGCTGCCGACCATCGAGGCCTTCGGCGGAAAGTTCATCGTGCGCGGCGGCACTCTCACGACCCTAGAGGGGGAATGGCCGCATCCCCGTCTCGTCATCATCGAGTTCCCGTCGCGCGCCGCCGCCGAGAGTTGGTACAAATCGCCGGGCTATCAGAAGATCGTCGGGCTGCGACTCAAGAGCACCGACGGCAGCGTGATCATCGTGGACGGGCCCGCATAGCCTAAGGGATGGCGATCGCGCCGCGAAGGAAGGTTGTGGGGATCGAGGTCGTCTCCTTGCGCGCGCTCGTGTTCTGGCTCGCGAGCAGCTTGCTCAGCGCAAAGGATCTCGTGCCTTGCCGGTGCTGTCCGGGATTGCCGCTCCCGGGCATTGCAGCGCGTTACTTCGCCTGCTCGAGCGATCGCTTGCTCATCGGCGCGCGAGCTGGCTGCACACCCGCCTGCAATCGCCGTGGACGATGACCTGCGCGTCCGCCCCGAAGTGGATTTCGCAGTAAGTGCCGTCACCTTGAGCGGAAACGTAGAGTACCCGTGCCGGGTTCACGAAAACCGGTCCGCCCTGATAGCGCTTGAACTCGACGAAGCCCATGGATTGCTCAGGTGCCGTCACCTGGCGCTCAGCGGGAGCGATCGACGCCGCGCCCGCATGGTCGATCATCGCTTCGTCCTGCTGCTTCGAGAATTGCATGCCGAAGCTTCCCTCGGCCGTCCACACGACGCTCCCCCCGCTGGCGCGGTTCGATCCGACGATCAGGACGAGGGGCTGCCCGGGCGAAACTCTCGTCGCTGCCTCGACCCGCGCGCCGCCGACGGAGAGGTCGTAGACGCGACAATCGAAGGAGCCTGACTGGGTGACCAATACCGCGGGCAATAGCGACTTCTTGCGCGGATGCCTTCGACGCTCCCGGCTATCCGGTAGCCTCGCCAAGATCGATAGGGCCGCTTCGCTCAAGTCGAAATCCCCGCTGCCGGAGCGGGCCGCAACCATGCTCTCCGGTGCCTATCCCACCTGGCACGACGGCAAAGCAAGACTGTTGGAAAATTCGGCTCGGTCATCGACTTTCTCTCGCAAGGCACCTGGATCGGCCATGTGCGCGCCGTCCGAGCGGTGAAGGGGACCGCGAGGCGGAATTCCGCACACTGGTGGCACCAATCCGCGCCACCGGCTTAACCTTAGTCCCCACTGCGGCGCTTTTCGCGAACTATCGCTTCAAATTTTGATTTAATTGCGCGCATCTTCGCGAGATCGGCTGCATCCGATATCGCGTGCCCGGCTCGAGCTCGATGCGAATGCGGAATAGGCCGGGCACCGACGCTCTCGCGCTTTGGACCGCGCCTCAGATCCTCAGCGCGCTCTCGAATGGCGTCTTCGAGAGCGGCACGGCGCCGCGGGCCGTGATGAGCACCTGCTGCTCGAGCTTCACGCCCTCCCTGCCGCCGGCCTCGCCGATGTAGCTCTCGACCGAGACCGCCATGTTCTCCTGGAAGACGCCGTCATAGCCCCAATCCCCGAAGTCCCGCGCATATGCCACGCTCGGATACTCGTCGACGAGCCCCACGCCGTGCACCATCATCATGTAGCGGTTCGCGATGAACTCCTCCGGGACCGGCCAGCATTTCTCCGCGAATTCCCGGAACCCCAGCCCCGGCTTGATCAGGCTCGTGTTGTAGAGCACCTGCTCCTCGGCGATCGCATAGAGCCGCTGCTGCTCGTTCGTGGGCGGCTTGCCCGGGCAGACCCAGCTCCGCGAGATGTCCGCGAGATACCCCAAGGGGCCCACCATGTCGGTGTCGAAGGCGACGAGATCGCCCGCGCGGATGACGCGGTTGCTGGATTCCCGGAACCACGGGTTCGTGCGCTCGCCCGAGGCGAGGAGGCGGCACTCGATCCACTCGCCGTCATGCGCGATGTTCGTCTCGTGGAGGATCGCCCAGAGCTGGTTCTCGGTGATGCCCGGGCGGAGCGCCTCGCGCATCCGCGCGATCCCGGCGTCGCAGACCTCCATCGCGAGCTGCAAGGCTGCGATCTCCTCCGGCGATTTGATGAGGCGCGCCTGCTCGATTGCCTCCTGCGCATCGCAGAGCTCGAGACCCAGCTCCGCGAGCTTGAAGGCGCCTATGGGCTCGCAGCGGTCGACCGCGAGCCTCCGGTTCTTGCCGCACCGGGCTTGCACGAGATCCGCGATCTCCCGTGCCCACGCCCTTGCCTTCTCCTCGGCGCGCGGCCCCGCGAGGAAATAGATCCAGGGCGTGCAAGGGCGGATCTCCGCGATGGTCTCGAGCCCCTCGTTGACGTGCTTGGAGCTCTCGTACTCGAAGAGCACGATCGGTCCTTCCGCGGGAACGAACGCCCAGCGGCTGGGCGAGTGCATCGTCCAGAGCATCATGTTGCGGCTGCCGGTCGCGTAGCGGATGTTGATCGGGTCGGAGAGCAGGCAGGCGCCGTAGTCGCGCTTCCCGAGCTCGCGGCGCAGCCGCTCGAGCCGATAGGCCCGAAGCTTCCTCTGATCGATCGCGCAGAGCCGCGCGGGGAGATCGAATGCGAGCGGCACAGCCGGCCTGCTGCCCGGCTCCGGCGTGGTCATGGTGGCCTCCGGCGGCAGTGTGTCGCGACGGGCGACGCTGCCGGCTCAGTCTAATACGGCGGAGGCGTTCGCGCTAAGTCGCGGGATGCGGGCGGGGAGAGCCGCGCCAGGCGGACACCTCTGGCACGGCCTGCCCGTTGCGGCCGGTCTCAGGGCTGGTAATTCAGCGTGATCGCGGCGATGCCGCCCGCGACGTTGAGACCCGTGTTGCCCTCGATGCTCAGCGGCTGCAGCGCGATCGTGTTGTTCGAGCCCCCGACCAGCACGTTGCCGCCGAGTCCGACGGCGATCGTCGCGCTCGCGGTTGCTCCGCCGTAATCGCCGGCGAGCGAGCCGGGCGCGATGTTTCCGGTCGGCGCAATGACCGCCCACACGATCACGGCGCTCGAGACGTAGCCGATGTCGACGCCGAATTTCGTGACAGTGCCGCTGTAGTGCTCGCCGCCGCCGCCCGAGGAGGGCGAGTAGGTGCAGCGGAGATCGCGCGAGGATCCGATGACGAAGCCCCAACCGCTGCTCACGTTGCAGGTCAGAGTGCCGGCCCTGACGCCGCCTGCCGCGTATACGGGGCCCGACAGTGCCATCGCGCCCAGCACCAAGCCGGCAACGCCGAGCGCTCTCAGTAAGCTTCGAAACATGGCATCCTGCTCCTCTTGTTGATGTTAGATCGACGGGCCGACCGCGAAGATGGGTGATCGGCCCCCTGGGCGGGGCGCCTCGGCCCCTTTTTTCGCTCTCGAAGGAGGCATGGCCCAAGACCGCCGCCGGCCGTACGGACCGCGGCTCCTGAAATAGATGGCGCAGGAGCCGCGGGGAGGGGATCGGGTAAAGACCTTAGTGGCTCATCAAATCCGATGAGGATTACCGGCTTGGGGGCCCGGACGGCCGGTCCCGGCGCTCCCGTTTCAGCCCTCTCTCGAATCGCCGACCCTCTGTTCTATCGCGCCTGCGCCGCCGGAGGCTCAGGCGAGATAGGCCGCGACGATCCCCGAGAGGACGATGCCGTCGAAGGTGCCGGCGCCCCCGATGCTGAGGACGCCGGCGGCGACGCGCTCGATCTCCCGGAGGTGCAGCAGGTCGGCGCCGATGAGCGGACCCGTGACGCCCGCGATATAGGCGACCGCGGGCGCCTGCTCCGGCGCCAGCACCAGGGCGAGGGCGGCTGCGACCAGGCCGGGCACGAGGCCCGGCATCGCGATGCCCACGCCCGGCACGGGCTGCGCGAGCGCATAGCACACGGCGATGTTTACCAGGGACGCGACGCCGGCCGCCCAGAGATGCCCGGGGGCGGCCGTTGCAAGCCAGGCGATCTCGTAGAGCGCCAGCATGCTCGGGATGACGCAGCCGCCGACGTTGATCGCGACGATCGTCTCGCGGCTCACACGGCGGAGCTCCGGGAAGCGTCCGCTCATGCCGAAGGCGGCGAGGGGGTGCACCTCGATCGCGTCGGAGCGCTGAATTCGCCTCACGGGGATGTTGATCATCCCCCCGGCGAAAATGCCGACGATCAGGAGGAGGGCGCTCGAGGGGCTGAGGTGGAGCTTGATGAGCCCCGCCGCCATCACCTGCGCGAAGAGCAGCGGAAAGAGGATCAGCAGGAACAGCGCCGCCAGTAGCGAGAACCAGATCGGCACCCTCATTGCAGCCCCTCCCGAGCAGGTCGCGTGCGGCATCATAGGGGCCGCCGCGGCTGATTGCATCGGGGTCGGCATAGGCGGCGTTGATCCGCATCAATGCCGGGGCGCCCGCCGCCCCCCATTCTGCCCCGCGCGAGAAACAGGAGCGTGCGGTGGGTAGTGGCGGCAAGGGCGGGCGGTCCGATACGGTGCGCGTCGGCGCGCTCGGGCTTCCGGGCGCGCTGAGGCGGCCCACGCCCCCTGCGCTCGGCGTCGTCGTCTTCGCGCATGGCAGCGGCAGCAGCCGCTTGAGCCCGCGCAACAATTTGGTGGCATCGGCGCTCGCGGAGTCCGGGCTCGCCTCGCTCCTTTTCGACCTCCTGACGGAGGAGGAGGCCGCCGACCGCCGTAACGTCTTCGACATCGAGTTGCTGGCCCGGCGGCTCGTTCTCGCTGCCGACTGGATCGCGCGGCAGGAGCCGGTTGCGGGACTGCCGCTCGGCTATTTCGGCGCGAGCACGGGGGCGGCGGCCGCGCTCGTTGCCGCCGCCCGCGATCCCGCGCTCACGAAGGCCGTGGTCTCCCGCGGCGGCCGGCCCGACCTCGCGGGCGCGGCGCTGTCGCGTGTCGAGGCGCCCACGCTTCTCATCGTCGGCGGCGAGGACGTCGACGTGCTCGAGCTCAACCGGCAAGCGGCGCGCGAGCTTCGCTGCGAGCACCGCATCGCCGTCGTGCCGGGCGCCACGCACCTCTTCGAGGAGCCAGGTACCCTCGAGGCGGTCGTCGATCTCGCACGCCGCTGGTTCCTCGACCATTTCGCGCGCCGCGCCTCCGAGACGAAGGCGGTCTGCTGAGATGGCGCCGCAGCGCCCGGCCGAGCTGCTTGCAAAGGCCGAGGAGCCCGTCGCGGAGGCATTGCGGCTGCACCCCTTCTATCGCGGGAAGATGCAGCTCATGCCGAAGTGTCCCGTCCGCGGCCCCGAGGACTGGCTCGTCTGGTACACGCCCGGGGTCGCCGCGCCCTGCAAGGAGATACGGCGCGACCCGCGTCTCGTCTACGACCACACCAACAAGGGCAACACCATCGCGATCGTCTCGGATGGGACGCGCGTCCTCGGCCTCGGCGACATCGGGCCGGAGGCGGGGTTGCCGGTGATGGAGGGAAAATCGCTGCTCTTCAAGTATCTCGGCGGCGTCGACGCGGTGCCGCTCTGCGTCCGCACGCGCAGCGAGGACGAGATCGTCGCGGTGGTGAAGGCGCTCGAGCCCTCCTTCGGCGGCATCAACCTCGAGGACATCGCGCAGCCCAAATGCTTCCGCGTCCTCGACCGCCTGCGCGCCGAGCTCGGCATCCCCGTCTGGCACGACGACCAGCAGGGGACGGCGACGGTCGTGCTCGCCGGCCTCATGAACGCGCTTGCAGTCGTCGGCAAGGAGATCGGCAAGGTCCGGATCGCCATGATCGGCATGGGCGCCGCCAATGTCGCGACCTATCGCCTTTTGAAGCAGGCTGGGATCGCGCCGCCGCTCGTCGTCGCCTGCGACAGCAAGGGCACCCTGCACAAGGGCCGCGCCGATATCGAGCGCGCGCAGGAGGACTTCCGCGACAAATGGCGGGTCTGCAACGAGACCAACGAGCGCCAGGTCGCGGGCGGCATCGCGGAGGCGCTTGCGGGAGCCGATGTCTGCATCGCCTTCTCGCGCTCGGGACCCGGCGCGATCGAGCCCGCCTGGGTCGCGAGCATGGCGAAGGATGCGATCGTCTTCGCCTGTGCCAATCCCGTGCCGGAGATCTGGCCCTGGGAGGCGCAGGAGGCGGGCGCCCGCATCGTCGCGACGGGCCGCAGCGACTTCCCGAACCAGGTGAACAACAGCCTCGTCTTCCCCGGCCTCTTTCGCGGCGTCCTCGAGGTGCGCGCGCGCGCGATCAGCGACGGCATGTCGATCGCGGTGGCGCAGGAGCTCGCGGCCGCCGCACGGGTGCAGGGGCTTCGCGCGGACCGCATCCTCACGGAAATGTCGGACTGGCGCATCGCCGCGCGGCTTGCGGCTGCGGCGGCCGAGGCCGCCGAGCGCGAGGGTCTCGCGACCTCCCCGCTCGGCAGGGACGCCGTCTACCGCAGCGCCTGCGCGGCCATCGCGGCCGCGCAGGATGCCGTGCGGGTACTCTCGCGCGAGGGGATCATCCCCGCTCCGCCGGAGCGGTGACGGAAGCGACGGGCGAATTTGGCGAAGGCCTTCGCGCCTTGCGGATCACTGATTTCAGTCGAGGCCGCATGATGCCGGCGACGGGCCCGCAGTGGGGTTGAGCTTGCTCGAAAGGCTCCGAAAAGCGGAGACCGGCAGCCTGCGTCCCTTGATGCGCAGCGTTCGCTTCAACACGAAATCGAACAGCAGAGGATTGAAGCGGCGGATTTCCCGAAGTGCTTGCTTCCTTTTGCCGGCGAGCCCGTCATCCCCGAGATAGCCCGCTCGAAGCAGGCGCTCGGTGGGGTCGATGAAGGGAATCGCGGGAGCCGGGTAGTCCGAGCCGTTCACGAGGCGGCCGCAGATCTCGGGATCGGCGGCGAGGACTTCGAGAAGCGCATGCGTGCCCAAATATGGAATCGCGGAGATCTCGCCGAAGAGATTGACGGGGTATCGCCTCATCATCTCGATGAAGCGGTCGGCATGGGACCGTCGCCGGCCGTCGGGGCCGGGAGCGCGCTCGATCCCGTCGCGCCCGCAATGCAGCATCACTACGGCGACGCCTTCCTCGAGCGCGGAAGAAAGCCGCCAGGGATCCGCGAAGTCCTGATCGGCGTCGCGCACGCGCAGCGTGTGCTCGTCCCCGGTATGGCTCATCAAGATGAAGCCGAGGCGATGCAGCGCCCGGTAGTATGGCTTCAGCAGGCCGTCCGAGGGATCGATGTTCTGCGCGGGCGGCAGCCATTTGATGTGCCGGACGCCGCGAGCGGAAAGCGCGAGCAGCTCCTCGAGCGCATTCGGCCTATAGGGATGCAGCGAGGCGACCGGGACGAAGCGGGCGCCGCCGTTCTCCTGGGCATTGAGCCAATCCGTCAGGGCGATCACATAATCGTTGTCGACGTAGAGATCGGTCCTCTCCCGGTCGGGCGCCCGGTTATCGGGTGGCCGCTCGTAGCGCCAATCCAGCGCATAAAGGAAATAGGTGCCGCCCAGGCCCGATGCCCGCACCAGCTCGAGCAGACGCTCGGCGTATTGTGCATCCGCGTCGCTCCAGTCGCTGACGCCGCAAATGCCGAGTAGGAGCCGCGCCTCAAGCCGCCGGATGGGATGGCGCCACAGCCGAAAATCCGGATGGATCCAAACGCCCGGGGAGGCGATCTCGGGGCAGATCCGGTGCACGTCCGTCCCGGCGCCGCCGAGGTGCACGTGATGATCGACGGGCTCCCCCGGCCCGAGGCCACGCCGCGCGTCCTCGATCAGCTCGCGCGCGAAATCGCCGATCCCCGCATACATTTCGCTTGGGGGGTAGGAGAAGCGTCTGCCGCGCGAGCGCCTCGGCTCCCGCATGGTGATTTCGTCGCGCGACGTCATTGCAGGCCGAGGCTGAGGAGCTCTTCGCGCGAGGCGGGCCGCCAGCCCCCGCGTTCGATGCCACGTTTCTTGTCGGCGATGCGATCGGCCTCTGCGAAGAATGGCTGCCGCTGGCGGCCGGCTCTCATGGCGTCGATCTCGATCCCGTAGAATCTACCCTCGCGCACCAGCTTGATGTCCGGGCTGCCCGGCCCCCGCGCCCAGAGCCGCTTGATCCAATTTGCGAAGCGGCTGTTGTCCCAGAATGGCGCCGGGAATCCGTCGCCAGCCTTGGCCCAATCGTAGTCGGCGAGGTCGGCGGGATCCTTGCGCCTGCTGTGGATCACGAGATCGCGGATCGGCGTCAAGGCTCCGTATTGGAAAAGCGTGCCCGCCACGCGTCCGAACTGGTCCTTGATCTTCTGCGCAAGGCCTTGCGAGGCGGCCTCTATGAACTCCCGGTTCTCATTATGGAACAGCAGGTCGTAGACGGTGAGGTCCGCGGGAATGATACGATCCGCACCCACGCGGTCGTCGCAGCCGATCTGATGCCAGGGGATGTTGATCGCTCGCAGCAGGTACCGCCAGAATTCCGCTGCGCCCGGCGATTCCGGAGCGGGATCGGCGACGTCGGGGCTCGGCGCGGGCTCCTCGACGAAGGGAATGACGCCGGAAGCCTCGAGCCAGGCAATGGCGAAAGGCGTGCAACCCGCGCCCGTTCCCTTGTTCGGCCGATTTATGAGCGAGCCGAAGATGTTGTGCCCGCCCCTCGCCACGAACTCGACGAAGAACGCCAACGCGTCGCTCGCGTTTTTCGGAGGAACGGCGAAGCGCGCGAAGACGACGTTCCCATCCTTCTGGACGTATTCGGGACCGGCGTTCTTTCCACCGATCTTCCTGTAATAGACTCCGTCGACGACGCGAAGCTCCCGCTGACGCAGCGTCAGCTCCTCCAGGGCTTCCGAAGCGGAATTCAGGCGGCCTGGCTGCGGCGTCAGCAGCACGCCGCCGATGCCGAGCTCTCGACCCACGGTCAAATCCGCAAGCTCCGCATCCCCCCGGGCGATCGTCGTCATGCCGGTGAAGACGGCGGGATATCCCGGAATCTCCGCCTTCACGTAGAAATGCCCGATTGGGTGGCTCGCGATCCGCCGCCTGTCGGCGTCGTTGGTGAGGACCGGGCTCACGTAGTTCGAGTAAGCCGCTTTCACCAGATTTGCTGCGTCCCGGAAGTCCATGCCGCGATCAATGCCGGGCTCGCGCGAGGGCAGGCCCATCAAGGGCGGATTGACGTGATAAAGCGTGATCGCCGCATAGGCGCGGCCCTGGGCGTCGATCAGCGGCGGCACGCAATCGGTCAGCGTGACATCGGTGTAATAGGGCACGTCCTTGTCGATTTCGGGATTATGGGCATGCGAGAGGCGCTTCAGATCGACGGTGCTCTCTCCGATATGGCTGTCCGGTCGCGCCGGTGAGGGCCCGATCTCGAAGCGGCCATCTCCGAGGTAAGTGACGCGGGCGCCGGTCGCGGTGAGGTCGTCGCTGGCGGCGCAGCGAGCGCCTGCCGCGGGCGCGCGACCGAGCGAGCGCGAGACCGCCTCGGCGATGGCCTGCGCAATCGCCGATGCCGCTCGGTCGATCTCGCCGGATGCCTCGATCACCGATTTGGTGACGATATTTCCGGTCTTGCTCTCGGTGATGATGGCCGTCACGACGCATCGCCCGCCGGCGGCGATCCCGGCCTCCGAGAAGCGGATGGAAAGAATGCCGATCTGCAGCGTCGCTTCTGCTTTCCTCCCGGCGGCGGCGAATCCTTTCTCGCTCAGGCTCTTTCTCAGTTCTCGCGCGATCGCCTCGCACAGCTCGCGCGGCACCGCCCCGCCCGTCTTGTCGTCGACGGACTCCACCTTGATCGAGACGCGCCCGCTCGGGAACGGCGCCGCCCCGGCTCGCGCGCTCGCCCACCATGCCGCGGCGGCCGATGCGGCAATCGAGGCTACGTGAGCAGCAAGCGGTGACGGCATGGTGCGCGGGTCGGTGAGATGCGGGCGCGCCGGTTCGAGGCTCCTTCGCCCAAGTTTGCAATTTTCACGCTTCTTGACATCGGGCCACATTGATCCTGGTCAAGAATTCGCCGCTAGGTTGGACTCTGCGGCTCCCCTCGACGGGAACGCCGGACACCAATGTGCACGTCCCGCGACGTCGAAAGTGAGCAGGCCGCTTCGCTTTCTCGCCTCTGACATAGGTCAATGCGGCGGGCCGGAACCGTGCAATTTTTCGCGCGGAGGTCGAGGCGTATCTCGGTTGCGGCGGTGCGCGTGCCGTCCGCGAGGATCCGAAAGAGCGCTGCAGCTCGGTTCATGCGCCTTGCTGCCGCTTCCGTGGACGGAGTGCCATCGGCCTCGATGGTGGCTCAAGCGACAGGTGAGGAACCTTGCCCAGGAAGCCTCTCATAGGCATCGCGCTCGGCAGCGGCGTCGCTCGAGGCTGGGCGCATCTCGGTGTCCTCGGCCTCCTGGAGGCCGAGGGCTTGAGCCCTCATATCGTCTGCGGCACCTCGATCGGCGCTCTCGTCGGCGGCGCTTATGTCGGCGGACGGATGCGAGAGCTCGAGGATTGGGCGCGATCGCTCAGCAAAGGTCGCATGACGCGCTTCTTCGATTTCCAGCTGAGCGCGAGCGGCGTGCTCGCGGGGCGCCGAATTGCCCAGATCCTTCCCCCCGACCTGCATTCGCGTGTGATCGAGGATCTCGAGCGTCCCTTCGTCGCGGTGGCGACCGATCTTTCCACCGGCCAGGAAGTCTGGCTTCGCCGCGGCAATCTGGTCGAGGCCGTCCGCGCCTCCTATGCAATTCCCGGCCTCTTCCCGCCAATGCGCCTCGATGGCCGGTGGCTCATCGACGGCGCGCTGGTCAATCCCGTCCCGGTTTCCGTATGCCGGGCCTTCGGCGCCGATGTGACGATCGCGGTCAGTCTCAGCACGGGCCGCCTGAGCGAGAGCCCGCTCGAGGACGATGAAGCGCTGGAGATGGTGCAGGGAGAGGCGCCGGCGAAACCCGAGCGGGGTCGTCTCGGGATGCAATCGGTTCGTCGTCTTCTCGGCCGCAAGCGGAGCGATCCCAGCCTCTTCACCGTCGTCGCACGCGCTCTCAGCATCGGTGAGGATCGCATCGCTCGCTCCCGGCTCGCCGGCGATCCGCCGGAAATCCTGATCGCGCCGAAGCTTGGCGACGTGGGTATCTTCGAGTTCTACCGCGCTGCCGAGTGCATCGCGGCGGGCGAAGCGGCTGCGAGGGCGCTACTCCCGGACATCCGAGCGGCCATCGGGCGCCGCACCGGCGGTCCTGCGCCTCGCCTGCGCAGGGATGAGGCGCCGTAGCGAACCTTCGCATCCCTCCCTTGCGGGCGTCGCCTCTTCCGAAGGCGTCGTTGCCCCGACGGGTTTCTAGGAGGCGACCCATGCGGTTGGAGAGTTTCGGCAGCAGGCTCGCGGACGCCTTGAGCGCGCTCGGCATCGCGAGGCGGCTGTCCCGGCGCGATTCCTGGTCGCGCGCGGAGCTGCTGGCACATCGGCGCAAGAAATTCGCGGAGATCGTGCGCTTCGCTCACACCTCCTGCGCTTTCTACCGCGACCTCTATCGCGGCCTAGATCTCGGAGACGGGCTCGATGCCCGGCAGCTCCCGGTGACGGACAAGCGGCGGCTGATGGAGAATTTCGAGGCGGTGGTCACGGGCCCGCTCCTCCATCGGAGCGAATTCGAGGCGCATCTGCAGGCAACGCGGGGGCAAGAGCTCTATCTGGGCCGCTACCGCGTCGCCGCGACGGCGGGGACATCGGGGCTGCGCGGCATTTTCGTCTACGACCGACCCGCCTGGCAGGTCGTGCTGGCCAATACGATCCGCTGGCGCCGTCTCATCGGGATCTCGCCGCGCCTGCCGGCGCGCCTGCGGATCTGCTCGATCGGCGCCGACAATCCCATGCACCTGACGAGCAAGATTCCCATGAGCCTGGACTTCGGCCTGTTCCGCCTTCTGCACCTCGAGGCGACCGAGCCGCTCGCGCAGCAAGTAGCCGCACTCAATTCGTTCCGGCCGGATGCCCTGCTGCCCTACCCCTCGGTCGCTGCGCTGCTCGCGCGCGAGCAGATCGCGGGCCGGCTTGCGATCCGGCCGGGGATCGTCGCCACGCATAGCGAGCTGCTGACGCCGGAGATGGCGAAGCTGATCGATGAGGCCTGGGGCATCAAGCCCTTCAATCATTACGGCCTCACGGAAGAGCCGCACGTCGCGTCCGATTGCTCCGAGCACGCCGGGCTCCATCTCTTCGAGGACACCGCGATGATCGAGGTGGTCGACGACGACTACCGCCCCGTGCCCGAGGGAGAGATGGGGACGCGGTACCTCCTCACCAGCCTCTACAACCGCGCGCAGCCGCTGATCCGCTACGAGGTCACGGACATGCTCTGCATTTCTCCGATGCCGTGCTCCTGCGGCCGCCCGCATGCGCTCGTCCAATCGATGGGCGGGCGCTCGGAGGACGTGCTGCGCCTGCCGCGCAGGACCGGCATCGGCGAGGTGGCCGTCACCCCCATGGTCTTGAGTCTCGCTATCGAGAGCTTCGTCGGCATCAGGGAATACGCCGCGGATCATGACAGGGAGGGAATAAGGATTCGCCTCGTCGTTCCCGACGAGGGCGAGAAGCGGCGCATCACGGCGGAGCTGCCGCGGCGTCTGCGCACGGACCTGGAGCGGCAAGGCGGCATTCCCCCGGCGATCTCGCTCGACTTCGTCGACCGGCTGGAGCGATCGGCGCAGCGGATGGGTAAGATCAACATCGTGGGTCGGCGGCGCCAGCCGGCCGCTCCGGCTCCGCGCAGCGGCGCGACGACGGCCGCGACGAGGGATGGTTCATGACGGGGCACTGGAGCGTCGTCGACCTCCTGGGCGCTCTGGCGGCCCGCGGCAAGCACCCCGCGGTGATCGCCTCGGGCGAGGGCCCGGTCTCGGTCTGGGATTGCGAGACGCTCGCCCGGACGGCAGCCGGGCTCGCCTGGGGACTTCGAGAGAGGCGCGTCGAGCGATGCGTGCCGGTTGCGCTTTGGGCGCCCAACAGCCCAGCCTGGATCGCGGCAGCGCTCGCGATTCTTGCCGCGGGAGGCGTGCTGGTTCCGCTGGACGACCTCGCCGATCCCGCGCAGGTCGACGCCGCATTGGAGCTGAGCGGCGCGCGGCTGCTGTTCACGACCGGCGGGCATGGCACGGATTGCGCGGGCCTCCTGCAAAAGCGGGAGGTCAGAGCGATCCTGCTCGATCTCTCCGACGCCGCGGCCGAGGAGAGCTGGCGCGCGCTGCTGCGCGAGCGGAAGGAGACGCTTCCGAAGCCCCGCGACGAGGACCCAGCGGCGCTCCTCTGGACCTCCGGGACGACAGGGACGCCGAAGGCGTTCTATCTGACGCACGGAAACATCGGCGCCAACGTCGAGGCGCTGGAAGGACTCAATCTCGTCGGCGGAGAGGATCGGGCGCTCCTGCCGCTGCCGCTGCATCACGCTTATCCCCTGATCGTGGGCACGCTGAGCACGCTGACGATCGGGACGCCCGTCGTCCTTCCCGGGGGAGCGACGGGTCCGCTCCTCATGAAGGCGCTGCGCGAGGGGAACGTCACGACCATCGTCGGCGTGCCGCGTCTCTACGACGCCGTCCTCTCGGCCATCGAAGCGCGGGTCGCGACCGGGAGCGCCGCGATGCGCATGGCGTGGCGGACGCTGCTTCGCCTCTCGATCCTCGTGCAAAATGCGACCGGCCTCCGCCTGGGCCGCCTGCTCTTCGGCGCCGTCCGGCGCGGCATCGCGCCGCGCCTGCGCATCCTGGTTTCCGGCGGCGCCAAATTGGAGAGAGAGACCGCCGAGAAGCTGGAAGCGCTGGGCTGGGTGGTGCTCTCGGGCTATGGCCTCGCGGAAACCGCCTCGCTCTTCACCGGCAATCGTCCCGGCGAGCGCCGGATGGGGAGCACCGGAAAGCCGCTCGCGGGCGGCGAGATACGCATCGGCAGTCCCGACGAGCAGGGCATCGGCGAGATCGAATTGCGGGGACCGTCGATCACGAAGGGCTACCTCAACAATCCCGAGGCGACGCGGTCGACCTTCACGGAGGACGGATGGTTCCGGACCGGCGATCTCGGCTACGTCGATCCCCGGGGCTTCCTCTTCGTCACCGGCAGGGCCAAGGAGGTTTTGGTCCTCGGCGGCGGCAAGAAGGTCAACGCGGAAGATCTCGAGCGCGTCTACGGTAGTGCGCCGGGAATACGGGAGATCGCGGTGCTGGAGGACCGTGGAAGCCTGGTCGCGCTGGTGCGGGCGGACCCCGCGCAATTGCGCGCGAGGGGCGCCACCAACGTGCGGGACGGGGCCCGCATCGTCCTCGCGGAGAAGGCGCAGCGTCTTCCGTCCTATCAGCGGCTCTCCGGCTTCGCGCTGACCGATCAGGTCTTGCCGCGAACGAGGCTCGGCAAATATCGACGGTTTTTGCTGCCCGATCTCTACGCGCAAGCGCTCGCCGGCGGAGGACGGCGCGTCGCTCATGAGCTCGGCCCCGAGGACGCGGAATTGCTGAGCGATCCGACGGCTGCTGCGATCTGGGCGTTCCTGCGCGGGCGCTACCCCGACCAGGCCCTCGACCTAGACGTCAATCTCAATCTCGATCTGAATCTGGATTCGCTGTCGTGGATGGAATTGACCATGACACTCGAGGAGCGCTACGGGCTGCGCTTCTCGGAGCAGGACGTCGCCGGAATCGAGACGATCCGCGATCTCCTGCGCATCGGCATCGAGCGGAGAAAGGGAGCGCCGGCGCCTGCGGCGGAGGAGCCCGCTATCGCAACCGACATCGATCGCTGGCTCGCGCCCACGGGCGCGGTGCTGAGAGGGATCGCTCTTTTCCTGTTCGCGCTCAACTGGGTGGTCATGCACGGCCTCTTTCGCCTGCGGGTCGAAGGACGGGACCGCTTGCCCGCCGCTGGCCCGTTCCTCATTGCGCCCAACCACGTGAGCGATCTCGACGCGCTCGCGATCGCGGCGGCGCTGCCGCTCGCGACCGCGAGAAACGTCTATTGGGCCGGAGACATCTTCAGGCTCTTCTTTCACCCGCTGACGCGCCTGATATGCCGGATCGTGCACCTCTTCCCGGTGGACGAGAAGCATCCGGATGCCGCGGTGACGGCGGCGGCACGGGTATTGAAGCGCGGCCAGATACAGGTTTGGTTCCCCGAGGGTTGGCGGTCGCCCGACGGCCGGTTGCAGCGCTTCCTTCCGGGCATCGGGAAGGTGCTGCTGCGCTCCGGCGCACCGGTGGTGCCGGCCCATATCGCCGGTGCATTCGAGGCGCTGCCGCGTGGCCGGCGCATACCGAGGTTCCGCCGGATCACGCTGATATTCGGGCCGGCTGTGGCGCCCGGGCCGCTGCTGAGCGCGGGCACCGGACGAACGGAGGACGAGCGCATCGCTTCCGCGCTGCGCCAACGCGTGATCGAGCTCGCCCGAGAGGGCGGGTTTTCCGTCGGGAATTCCCATGAATAGCTTCCGGGGGCGTCGGGATTGTTGGGCCACGCGCTCCTGCCGGAGCCGCCATGAGCTCGACCGAAGCCGGGCGCGGGAGCAGCACTGACATCGGATTGCGGCCGCGCGCCACCATTGTCATGCTGGAAGCTGGTGAAGGAGCCAATTCAGGAGTGAAAGCCATGGCGGGGCCAATGGGCTTCGATCCCTCGACGCTCCCCGAGAGCAATGCGACCAGCTACCCGGAGCCCTACCGCGCGGAGAATCAGCGGCGCTGGAACCGGCGGCTCGGCGATCGCGCGGGATTGCGCAATTTCGGCGTGAACCTCACCCGCATCGTGCCGGGCGGCCAATCCTCGCACCGCCACGCGCATACGCGGCAGGACGAATTCGTCTACGTGCTGGAGGGCCGGGTCGAGCTCGAGACCGATGCCGGGACGGAGGTGCTGCGGGCGGGCATGTGCGCGGGATTTCCCGCCGGGTCCGGTATTGCGCATCGCTTCGCCAACCGATCCGCCGCGGACGTTCTCTTGCTCGTCGTCGGCGACCGCACTGCCGGCGACGAGGTGAGCTATCCCGACATCGACATGCACGGCCGGATGGAGCCCGATGGCAAATATGCCTTCACGCACAAGGACGGAAGGCCATACTGAGCCGCGGCGCCGCGACCAAGGCGTCCAGGACCCCGTCAATCCGCGGCAGCACGTCAGGGCGCGAGCGCGCGCTTGATCTGGACGGCGCCGAGGCCGCGCTGCAATAGGTTTCTGACTGTGATCGCATCGGGGAGAAAACTTCGGCTGCTCACCGCCACGTTCGCATTGCTGCCGTCGAAGATGTCGCCGTCGCGAGCCCGGGGGTCCTCGCCGATCTGCATCGCGAATACCTCGCAGACGCCCCTGGAGACGACCGTCATCAATGGGCCGCCCGAGCTGCCTTTGCTGGCGCCACAGCTGTGCCGCACCAGGCCGAAATCGTCGATCCCCGTGACGGAGCAAGCCTCGCAGGCGTGCGGAAGGTCGTCGCGGAGGTCGAAGCCGACGAGCGAGAGGCGGCCGTCGAGCCGGGGGAGGTCGTCGAGGCCGCCAGAGAACGCCTCGAGAGGGCGAGCGCCGGGAATCGCGCGGTCGAGCACCATGATCGCCCAATCGCCACTCACGTCCTGGATGCGGCCGGCATTGCCGTGGAGGTAATAGCTGCCGCGCTTGACGACGGTACCGTAGGCGCTGAACTCGCCGGTGACGAGACGGAAGCGAACGCGGACCCGGAAGTCGCTCTTGATCCCGTGCGCGGTCGTCACGAGCTCGCGGCTGTGCAGGAAGAGGAACCCGCTGCCGACCTCGGTCGATCCCGTTCCGGACTGCGTCTCCACCCTGCCGACTGCGCGAGCGCAGGGCATCCTTCCGAGATCGGCCTTGATGCGCGGGCAAACGCCCTTGAACCAAGTGACGGGATGGAGAAGGTCCGGCGCATCCTGGGCGTCGCCGTCGCAAGCCGCGCCGAGCCTGCAGCTCATCCCGGCAGCGACGAGCGGTCCCGACAGCGCCAAGGCGAGGGCGAGCGCGACGATCGGCAGGGAGAGCGGATTGCGGCAGAAGCGGCTGGTCCTCACGTTTTCAAATCCCCGGCATCGGAGTGCCGGGCCTCCCGGCGGCGACACCAGAATGAAATAGGCCGCCTCGCCCGCGTCCCCAGGGCTGCCGATTTGACCGCGCGCCGCGGGGTCAGCTAGCCTTTGCACCCTCAATTCCGCGAGGGGCGCCGTGCAAAGCCATCGCCAGCCATCCGCCGCGTTTCGCCTGCGTCCGCTCGAGGGCGGGCTCGGGGCCGAGGTGCTGGGTCTGCAGGTCGCGGACGTCGATGACGTGACCTTTCCGGCAATTTACTCCGCTTTCCTGACACACCAGCTGCTGCTGTTCCGGGGGCAGATTCTCCCGCCCGCCGCTCAGGTCGTCTTCGCCCGCCGCTTCGGCGAGGTGCAGGTGCACGTGATGGACCAGTATCACGCGAGCGAGCATCCGGAGCTCTACACCCTCTCGAATCTGGATGCGTCCGGCCGGCCCAGCGGCAAGCATCCCGACCGCGGCACCATGGCCTGGCACACGGACGGATCCTGGCGCCGCAACACGGGCCAGGCGACCATGCTCTATGCGGAGCAGATTCCAGCGAGCGGCGGCGGGACGAGCTTTGCCGACATGTACTCGGCCTACGAGGCGCTCGATCCCGCCGAGCGGGCGCGGCTCGCGACGCTGCGTGCGGTCCACAATCTCAACTTCTCGCGCAACCGCCGGCACGGCGAGGAGCCGATGACGAAGGCGCAGCGCGCGGCCGTGCCGCCGGTCGCCCATCCCGTGATCCGCATCCACCCGGAGACCGGACGCAAATGCGTCTTCCTCGGGGATCACGCCGAGACCATCGAAGGGATGGACTATGCCGCGGCGCGCGCCTTCATCGACGCCTTGAACGAGCGCATCGTCGCGGCCGCGCGCACCTATACGCATCGCTGGCGCCCCGGCGACTTCATGGTCTGGGACAACCGCTGCCTGCTGCACAAGGCCGAGAGCTACGACACCGCCCGCGAGCCCCGCGTCATCCGCCGCTGCACCATCCTCGGCGAGGTGCCGGCGGGATAGGCCGGGCGCGAGCCCTCAATCGAAGGTGAGCACGGTGCGCGCGACCTCGCCGGCCTTCATCGCACGGAACGCCTCGTTGATGTCGCCGAGCTTACCGCGCTTCGTGACCATCTCGTCGAGCATCAGCCGGCCCTGCCGGTAGAAATCGAGATAGAGCGGGATGTCTGTGCGGAAGCGGTTGGAGCCCATCCGCGAGGTCTGGATGCGGCATTCCGGACGGATCGCCATCCACGGAAACGAGATCTCCGCATCCGGCGGCAGCACGCCGACGATGGTGGCGGTGCCGCGGATCGCGAGGCTCTCGATCGCCTGCCGCACCAGCGTAGCGGTGCCGACGGCCTCGAAGGCGTGATCGACGCCGGCACCGCCGGTGAGCGCGCGGATGCGCTTCACGGGATCGTCCTCGGCGCCGTTCACGATGTGCGTGGCGCCCACGCGGCGCGCCATCTCGAGCTTCCCGGGGAAGACATCGACGCCGATGATCTGGCGCGCGCCGCCGATGCGCGCTCCCTGAATGATCGACAAGCCGACGCCGCCGCAGCCGAAGACCGCGACGGACTGTCCCGCCTGGAGCCCCGAGCTCCTGAGCGCCGCTCCCACGCCCGTCAGCACGCCGCAGCCCACGAGCGCCGCCCGGTCGAGCGGCAGCTCCGGGTCTATGCGCACCACGGAATTCTCGTGCAGCAGCATGCGCTCGGCATAGCTCGAGACGCCCAGGAATTGCCGGAAGGGCTCCCTTCCTTGCGAGAGCCGCGGCTTATCCGATTCGGGCCGTGTGACGATGCCGCCCGTGCAGAGATTAGGGTGGCCCGAGAGGCATTGAGCGCAGTTCCCGCAGAAGCCCGAGAGGCAGGCGACGACGTGATCGCCGGGGCGCACCGCGGTCACCTCGGCGCCCACGGCCTCGACGATCCCGGCGCCCTCGTGTCCCAGGACCATCGGCCGGTCGAGCGGAAAGCGGCCGAGCCCGTCGACGACGTGGAGGTCGCTGTGGCAGACGCCGGTCGCGACGGTGCGCACGAGCACCTCGCGCGCCCGCGGCTTGTCGAGCTCCACCGTCTCGATGGTGAGGGGCTCGTGCACTTTGCGAAAGACGGCGGCTTTGACTTCCATGTCGGCCTCGCTGCGCAGTTTCCTGGGCCGAGCATAGCATGGCTCGCCGCCGCGCGCTCCGCGCCCACGATCGCTCCCCGGCTCAGTATTTCGAGGGCACGTAGAGCTCGGGCGGGAGCACCTTGCGCTCGTATTCGGGATCGAAGACACGGTCGGGGAGGGAGATGCTCTCGTGCGGTACTTCCTCGTAGGGCACTTTAGAGAGTAGGTGGTCGATGCAATTGAGGCGCGCCCGCTTCTTGTCGTTGGCCTCGACGATGTACCAGGGCGCCTCCGGGATGTTCGTGCGCGCGAAAGTGTCCTCCTTGGCCTTGGTGTAGGCCTCCCAGCGGATGCGGGATTGCAGGTCCATCGGCGAGAGCTTCCATTGCTTCAGGGGATCGTGGATGCGCATGAGGAAGCGTAGCTGCTGCTCCTGGTCGGTGATGGAGAACCAGTACTTGATGAGCCGGATTCCCGATCGGACGAGCATGCGCTCGAATTCGGGAACGTCGTGGAAGAACTGCTCGACCTCGTTCTCGGAGGCGAAGCCCATGACGCGCTCGACGCCCGAGCGGTTGTACCAGGAGCGGTCGAAGAGCACGATCTCGCCGCCCACCGGGAGGTGCGGGACATAGCGCTGGAAGTACCACTGCGACCTCTCGCGCTCCGTCGGCGCGGGGAGCGCGACGACACGGCAGATCCGCGGGTTCAAGCGCTGCGTGATGCGCTTGATCACGCCGCCCTTGCCCGCGCTGTCGCGGCCCTCGAAGATCACGACGAGCTTCTCCTTGCGATGGGCGATCCAGTCCTGGAGCTTGATGAGTTCGGCCTGGAGCTTGAGGAGGGCCCGGAAATAATCGGCGCGCGGCATCGCCACGGGATGCGCCTTGCGGTAGATCTTGCGCAGCTCCGTCGAGAGCGCGGGCTCCGAGAGCTCGAGCTCGAAATCCTCGTCGATTGAGTCCGCGATCTCGGCCTCTAGCCAATCGCGTGCATCGCCTTGGGTTTCCGGCGTGCTCATGCTCCTCCTCCTCTTCCGGTCGTAAATTCGGCGGCCCGCGGGCGCGAAGCTCCGATGGCGGCATTTATTGCACTTCGGCGACTGCAAGGACGTGAAGGTTTTCTTACGAGGCCCAGGCGCGCCGCGGCCCAGATGGGACGACTGCGGAAGCGGGCTGCGACTGTTGTTGCCGTTCGGAACATGGCACCATCGGCCGGCATTGGCTCACGGGGAGACTTTACATGAGTGGCGGGGCCGACCGCACCGATCCCATGGCGCTCGACGTATCGTCGCTCAGGGCGGAGACGCCCGGCGTCGCCAATGTGCTCCACTTCAACAACGCCGGCGCGGCCCTGCCGCCACGGCCCGTCCTCGACGCGGTGATGCGTCACCTCGAGCGCGAGGCCGCCATCGGCGGCTACGAGGCCGCGGCCGAGGCGGCGGATCGCATGGCGGATTTCTACGACGCCGTCGCCACGCTGATCGGCGCCGAGCGCGACGAGATCGCCTTCATCGAGAGCGCCACGCGCGCCTGGGACATGGCGTTCTACGCGGTTCCCTTCCGGGCGGGCGACCGCGTCGTCACCGCGCGGGCGGAGTACCTCTCGAACTATCTCGCCTTCCTCCAGATGAAGGCGCGCGCGGCGATCGAGATCGACGTCGTCGACAACGACGCCTCCGGCCAGCTCGACCTCGCCGCGCTCGAGCGCGCGATCGGCCCCCGCACGAAGCTCATTGCGATCACGCACGTGCCTACGCAAGGCGGGCTCGTCAATCCCGCCGCCGAGGTCGGCCGCATCGCCGCGCGCCACGGCATCCTCTATCTCCTCGATGCTTGCCAGTCGGTCGGCCAGCTCGCGATCGATGTGCGGCGGATCGGCTGCCACATGCTGTCGGGCACGGGACGCAAATATCTCCGCGGACCTCGCGGCACCGGCTTCCTCTATGTCGCGCGCGACACCATCGGGATGCTGGAGCCGCCCTTCATCGATCTCGAGGCCGCCTCCTGGGCCGAGAAGGGCGGGTATTCCCTCCGCGGCGACGCGCGCCGGTTCGAGAACTGGGAGCGCTTCGTCGCGGGCCAGATCGGGCTCGGCGTGGCCGCGCGCTACGCGATAGGGCTCGGCGTGGAGGCGATCGAGGCACGGGTGAAAGCGCTCGCGGCGTTGCTGCGCCGGGAGCTCGCGAGGCTCCCCGGCGTCGGCGTGCACGATCTCGGCGCCGAGAAGTGCGGGATCGTCAGCTTCCTCAAGGAGGGAGAGGAGCCCGGCAGGATGCGCCTGCGGCTGCGCGCCATGGGCATCAACGTCCACGACTCCCGCTCGCCGCGCGCCCCCGCGCTCGACCTCCCCATCCGCGGTCTCGACGCGCTCGTCCGCGCGAGCGTGCACTATTACAACGACGAGTCCGAGGTGGAGCGCTTCGCTCGGGCCGTGGCGGGCTAGCCCGCCGGTCGGGCGATCGCGCTAGACGCCGCGCTTGCGAGGCTGGCTGCGCGTTAGGGCGCCGGCATCCCAAGCATGCCGCGGCGCGGCGTAGAGCCCGAGATCGCGGCTGCCGTCGGTATCCCGCATCTTCTCCGTGACGCGGGTCAGTACCTCTTTGAATCGGGCGCGCGGTATGTAGACGCTGTGCGTCTGGCCCGCCGTGTCCGTCAGCGTAATCGGGCCGACGAAGTCCTTCTTGCGCGCCCGTCTTGCCGCGGTCTCGACGAGGCAATCGCGCTCGAGCGCGAGGAGCGCGACGGCGAGGTCCGCGTTTTTCGCGGCAAGCCGCCGGAAGCCGTCTCCCGCGAGCAAGAATTGCGCCCAGCCCGCGAGAGCGGCGAGTGTGAGCGCGATCACGAGAAGCGTCAGCCAGCTCATTCTTCGGACCCGCCAATTCCCAGCAATCGAACGAGAAGGTGCGGACCGTCGTAATTTTGCGCGTCCCGCCATTTCCTGCGGCCTGAGCGCGCGGCCTCTCAAGGAATCGTTAAGCTCGGGTTAACGTCAACGCGACAACGGGGTTAACGCCGGAAAATCGCAGGTGATTTTCATAAAAATCCCGCATGGCCCCGGCCGCGCGTGACGGCGGCGCGCGCGGCCTCGAGGCGGCGAAGGATGGGGTAATCGGATGCTAATCATTCGCACCTACCGTCGCCATTCATGCGCGGGATGGCGTTGCAAAAAACCAATACCGACGCCGTCGGCGACTTTCGCGCTGACCGGGACCGGTTCGCCGCCTTCGCCTTGTCGACGGCCGACCTCCTGATCGAGATCGGCGGCGATCGGCGCATCGCCTATGCCGCGGGCGCGGCGCGAGCCTTGACCGGCCGCGACGCGCGCCAGCTCGTCGGCAGCTCCTTTCGCGAGCTCTTCGCCGAGCCGCATCGGGCCTTCGCGCAGACGCTGCTGCGCCGGGTGCGGCGCGACCAGCGCATGGAGCCCGTCAAAGCGGAGTTCGACCGCGCGGGCGGCGCAGTGAGCGTGGTGCTCAAGGGCTGCTGTCTGCCGGAGCGGCCCAACACCTGCTATTTCACCGCGACCCGGTCCGTGGACCTTCCGCCCGACGACATCGGGGAGCGCGACGAGGACACCGGCCTGCTCACGGGGCCCGCCTTTCAAAAGGCCGCCGCCGCCGCGCTCAGGAATGGAGCGCACGGCAATCTCACGCTTACCCTCCTCGACGTCGCGGGGATCGAGGAGCTGCGCGGCGAGGGCGGGGAGGGCGCGGTCGCGGGTTTGCTCGGCGAGATCGGCGATTTTCTTGCTTCGCATGCCGTCGACGGGGCGAGCGCCGGGCGCATCGCAGCGGACCGGTTTGCCGTGCTCCAGGATGCCGCCGAGCCCGAGGATCTCGAGGGTGGGATCGCGCGCCTTTCCGCTGCGCGCGACGGCGCCGCGCGGCACCTCTCCGTCAAGCAGCAGGCCGTGCCGCTCGCCGCAGCCGGGCTCACGCCGGCAGACGCCGAGAAGGCGCTCGCCTACACGCTCGGCCAATTCGCAGCCGGCGGCGGAACCATCCGCTCTCTCGCCGACGGCTTCCGCGAGCTCGTGGCCGCCACGGTCGAACGCATGTCGCAGATGCGCCGCTCGATCGACGGGGACCGCCTCGGCATCGTGTTTCAGCCCGTGGTCGGCCTCGAAGACCGCCAGCTTCATCACTACGAGGTGCTCTCGCGCTTCGAGGAGGGGCGGTCGCCCGCGGAGCTCGTGCAATTCGCCGAGAGCGTCGGCATGATCGAGGAGCTGGACCTCACGGTCACCCAGCGCACGCTCGCCTTCATGGACGGTTGGCGCGAGGGTCCGGAGCTGAGGCTTGCCGTGAACCTCTCCGGCCGCTCGCTTGCAAGCGACGCCTTCATCGCCGCGCTCGAGGCGCTGCTGAAGCCGCGCCCGGATCGGAGCCGGCTGCTCTTCGAGATCACGGAGACGACGGAGATGGCCGACCTGCCGCGGGCCGAGCGCATCGTCCAGGCGCTGCGGAGCGCGGGACACAAGGTCTGCCTCGACGATTTCGGCGCGGGCGCGGCCTCCTTTCCCTATTTGCAGGCGCTCACCATCGATTTCGTCAAGATCGACGGAGCCTATGTGAGCCGGATGCTCGAGACCATGCGCGACCACGCGATCCTCAAGGCAATGGTGGGATTGTGCGGCGAGATCGGAACCGCGACGATCGCGGAGATGATCGAGACCGAGGCCCAGGTCCAGCGCCTCGCCCAGCTCGGCGTCACCTACGGCCAGGGGTATCTCTTCGGGCGGCCCGCTCCCTCCCCGGCGACCTCCGGGCGCAAGATCCCGCCGAAGACCTCGGTCTTCGCCCGGCGCAAAGGCTTCATCACGACTTGGGGCTAGAGCATTGCCAGGCGAAGTGGACGCCGGTTCACCGTGGGCAATGCGACAAAATCAATGAATCTAGAGCGTGATCCGATTCAACTTAATCGGATCACGCTCTAGAGGGCGGCCTTCCGCGCGCCGCAAATGACTCGCCAGCCGGTTCCCCGCTAAGCTCGCTCGATGCCGCTGCATTCTCGGGCCGGTGGACAGTCGAAGGGGCGGGCCTCGCCGAGGCAGGCCAGGCTCTTCCTGCGGCTCGACCTCCCCGCGGGCGTCCGCCTCGGGCCCGGCAAGATACGTCTCCTCGAGGAGATCGCCGCCCGCGGCTCCATCAGTGCCGCCGGCCGCGCGATGAAGATGTCCTATCGCAGGGCCTGGCTGCTCGCCGACGATCTCAACGCGTCCTTTCGCGAGCCGTTGATCACGACGCGTCTCGGCGGCGCGGGCGGCGGGAAGGCCAGCCTTACGCCCCTCGGCCGATCCGTGATCCGCGCCTATCGCCGCATAGAGCAGGAAGCGCAGCGGTTCTTCCTCAAGCGCTCGTCGACGCTGCTCGCCCGGCTGCGGGCGTCGCGGGAGCGATAGCCGCGCTCTCAGGGCCGGAAGGTGAATCCTTGCCGCTCGAAGAACGGCCGTGCGCGGTCGGACTTCAGGAATTCGAAGAACGCGGCGGCCGCGGGGTCGTTGCTCCCCGCGACCACGGCGGCGGGATAGAGGATCGGGGGATGGGTGTCCTCCGGAAATGTCGCGACGATGCGGACACCCTTGTCGACGGCGGCATCGGTCGCATAGACGATGCCCAGCGGCGCCTCGCGGCGCGACACCAGGAAGAGCGCGGCACGGACGTCCTCCGCGGGCGCCACCTTCGCCGCGACCTGCTGCCAAACGCCGAGCTTCTCGAGGGCTGCCTTGCCGTATTTACCCGCGGGAACGGAGGCCGGATCGGCCATGGCGAGCCGCCCGTCTCCCAGCAGCTGCGCGAGCGGGAAGCCCGGTCCGATATCGGTTTTCACGGTGCTGTCCGCGGGCGCGATCAAGACCAGCCGGTTCCCGAGCAGCACGAGACGCGTCTCCGGCTTGATGAGATTGCGCTGCTGCAGATAGCTCATCCAGTCGAGGTCCGCGGAAATGAAGAGATCGGCTGGCGCGCCGTTCTCGATCTGCTTCGCAAGCGTGGGGCTCGCGGCATAGGAGGCCACGGCCTTGGTGCCGCCTTCCCGCTGATAGGCCGCAATCGCATCGTCGAGCGCGTTTTTGAGGCTCGCGGCCGCGAATATCAGGATATCCTTGGCGCCGGCTGCCGGCGCAAGCACGAGCTGCAAGGCGACGGCGGCGGCGATGAGCCAGAATCTTCGTGCACGGTGCATGTTGTGCCTCCAGCGTTATATATAACCGTATATAACGCCTGGGCCAAGCCGGCTCCGATGCCGTCTCCGTGATCGCTCGCGGCCGCGGGCCCGCGCGAGGTAGGACCGGCGACCGAGCGGCTAGGTTGTCGCGGCGTGGGGCGTCGAGGCCGGCGCGGAGCTTCCTTCTTTCCCGCGCAGCAACCGGTGCGCTAAGCTAGCGACGCCATGAGCCTCAGGATCGAGCCGATCGACCCCGGCAGCCGGCCCTTCTTCGCGGGCGTTGTCTCCGGCTGCAACGTCGGCGAGCCGCTGTCGCGCGAGGATGTCGCCGCCATCCATGCCGGCATGGATCGCTTCGGCGTGCTTGTGCTCCAGGATCAGCCGATCGACGACGACCGGCAGGTCGCCTTCAGCCGGAGCCTGGGGCCGCTCGAGGAGGCCACCGGCGACATTGCCGCGCCCGAGGAGCGGCGGCTCAGCATGGACGTCAACGACATCTCCAACCTCGACAAGCACGAGCGCGTGCTCGCGCGCGACGATCGCCGCCGCCTCTTTGCGCTCGGCAACCAGCTCTGGCACTCCGACAGCTCCTTCAAGCCGGTCCCGGCGAAGTATTCGATCCTGTCGGCACGCAGGATTCCGTCGGCCGGGGGCAACACCGAGTTCGCGGACATGCGGGCGGCCTATGACGCGCTCGACGACGCGAGCAAGCGCGAGATTCATGACCTCATCTGCCTGCATAGCCAGATCTTCTCGCGCGGCATTCTCGGCTTCACCGATTTCACCGATGCCGAGCGCGAGAAATGGGCGCCCGTCCGCCAGCGGCTGGTGCGGCGGCATCCCTCGACCGGCCGGCTCTCGCTTTACCTCTCGAGCCACGCCGGAGCGATCGAGGGCTGGCCCGTTCCCGAGGCCCGCGCGCTCCTTCGCGACCTCACGGAGCACGCGACGCAGCGCCGCTTCGTCTACGCCCATGTCTGGCGCCAGAACGACATCGTCATGTGGGACAACCGCGTCACGATGCACCGCGCGCGGCGCTACGATCACACCGAGGTGCGGGACATGCGGCGCACGACGCTCACGAATGAGGTGTCGAGCCTCGAGCAGGCACCCCCGCCGCTCCGCCTTTACGCCGGCGCCTGATCCGAAAAGAGTAGAATTCGAGAATGGCGGCGATGCCGTCCGCGGGCGTCGCCCCCGATCCCGCCGGGGACGAGGGTTAGGAAAACCGTCCCATGGCGATGACCGTGAACACGAGAATGGCGAGCGGCACGCCGATGATCGCGGCGCACTCGAGGATTCTCAGGACTAGAGGTCTCGGCGGCATCGCGGCGTCGTCGCCGGGAAGCCTGTTCACGCCATCGGGGCAGCTCAATGTGGTCGTGGTCATGTCAGCACCATCCGATTAGGAATGGAAATTTGGCATGTCTCCGGACATCGGCACGCAGTCGGCACGTTTACTTCTGAGTCATCATGATACCCGCGATCCCGGGCGTTTCGCGGACTTTCGCCTCTTGTTTTCATCAAATCACCGGCATCGTCAGCCGTCGCGGTCTGCGGCTTGGCGGCTGCACGGAACCGACCCGCCGGTGTCGTGACAATTTGCCTCTGGGCGGCGGCCTGTACGCAGCCCACCCCCTCATGCGAAAGATGGGCGTCCGGTCCCCCCGCACCTGCAATTTGAAGTCACTCTAGGAAGAGAGATGCTGCGACGATTCCAGTCCGCGGGCGGGCTCGCCGTGCCCGAATTGTGCGCGCCATCCGCTACGACGCATCGCCTCCCCGAAGCGGCGTTTCCCGCGACGGCTCGCGCCGCGGGCGTCGTGGCACCCGCTTGGTCCGGAGCGTGGCGCAGGCTCGCGCAATGGCTCGCGGCGCCGCCGAACGCCCTGCTGCTGCTCATCGTGCTGGGGACGGCATGCCGGCTCGCTTTCGCGCGGATGATGGGGCTCGGCGTCGACGAGAGCTACATGGTCGCTGCCGGCCGCCAATTGCAGCTCGGCTATTTCGACCATCCTCCGCTGTCCTGGTGGATCACCTGGGGCGCGGCGAAGCTCTTCGGAAGCGAGCTGGGACTGGTCGTGCGATTGCCGTTCATCGCGCTCTTCGCGGTTTCGACCTGGCTCATGTACCAGCTCGGGAAGGCCCTGTTCTCCGCTCGCGCGGGACTCTGGGCGGCCGTGGTATTCAATTGCGCGCCGGTCTTCGGCGTGACGACGGCGAGCTGGGTTTTACCGGACGGCCCGTTGGACTGCGCGATGCTCGGGGCGACGCTCTGCTTCGCTCGCGCGATGTCGTCGGGGCAATGGCGCTGGTGGCTCGGCTTCGGCATTTGCGGCGGTCTGGCGCTGCTCTCGAAATACACGGCACTGCTCGGCCTCGCCGGCGCCGGCCTCTATCTGCTGACGCAGCCGGACCATCGTCGCTGGCTCCTCAGACCGGAGCCCTATGCGGCCGCGCTCGTCGCCTTGATCCTGTTCTCGCCGGTGCTGATCTGGAATGCGCAGCACGAATGGATCTCGTTTGCCTTCCAGGGCGGCCGCGCGGGCGGCACTCGATTGCATCCGATCGCGCCCTTCGTGACCTTGTTTGGAGAGGCGCTCTTCTTGCTGCCGTGGATCTGGCTGCCGCTCGTGCTGGTCCTGCTGCAGGCGATGCGCTCGGGGCCGCGAAAGCCCAATGAATGGCTGCTGTGCTGCCTCGGCGCGTTGCCGATCGTCTTCTTCTCGTTGGTCGCGCTCTGGGCAAAGGACCGCGTGGCCTTTCACTGGGCGGCGCCGGGATACCTTCTTCTGTTCCCTTTGCTGGGTCGCGCGGTCGCTGCAAGGCTCGCGCGCGGGGAGCGGCTCGTGCGCTTCTGGATTGCCGGAAGCGCGCTCCTCATCGTCGCCACCTTTTTCATCGTCGCGTCGGAGGTGCGCTGGAATTGGCTGCCCGAAGTCGGCGAGCAATTCGCGGCGGGACGCGACCCGGATCTCGCGGCGGTCGACTGGACCTCGGTTCGGAAGCAAATGGCCGACCGGCGCCTGCTCGGCCCGGATACGCCGGTGGTTGCGACGACGCGCTGGTACGACGCGGGAAAGCTCGATTACGCGCTGCGCGGGACGGTGCCGGTGATTTGTCTCTGCAGCGATCCCAGGGAATACGGATTGGCCGCGAATGCGCGGCAATTCCGCGGCCGCGATGTGCTGATCGTGGCGCCTCGGATGCAGCCCTCGGAGGTGGTGGCGCGTTTCGGCCCCTTGTTCGCGAGCATCGAGGAGCTGCCGACGCTCACTCTGGTCCACGGCGGGCGCGAGGCGATGACGATCCCGCTCTTCCGCGGCGTGGATCTGCGGCTCCCGCCCGACTGAGCGCGAGCAAGCCGTCGGCGCTAACCCAGATACCGCCGCAGGAACGCGAGGGTCAGCGGCCAGGCTTCCTCGGCGGCAGCGCGGTCGGCGGCGCTGGTTCGGTCGCGCTCGAAGCGGTGGCCCGCACCCGGGAAGATCTTGGCCTCGTAAGGCGCCTTCGCAGTGCGGAGAATCTCGATGAGCCTATAGGCGGTGCCGACGGGCGCTGTCGTGTCCGCGTCGCCATGGAGCACGAGCACCGGCGAGCTCGCGCGCGAGAACGCCTCCTGGAACCGCTGCATCGGTTTGTCCGTGCCGGCGCCGGTAAGATTGCCGTAATAGGCGATGCCTGCGCGCACCTTGCCCTTGGCCGCGAGCCAGAGCGCGAAATAGCCGCCGTTGGAGAAGCCGAGGGCCGCGAGGTGGGCGCCGTCGACTTTGGGCGTATGGCGCAGCGTCTCCAGCGCCGCGACGAAATCGTCGAAGAGCGGCTGCGCGTCGGCAGTGAAAGCGAGGCGCCGCTGCTGCGGGGAAATCGCGTAGGCCTCGAGGAAGGCCGGAGCCAGCGCTACGTAGCCCGCGCCCGCGAGCCGGTCCGCAAACTCCCTATCGGCGCTTTGCATGCCCCCGCTGGTGTGTAGCACGAGCACGGCGGGGAAGGGTCCGGGCCCGTCGGGCGTCGCGAGATAGGCCCGCATCTTGTGCGAGGCGCCGACGCCGATCCACTGCGTCGCCGCGCTCGCTGAGGGAGCTGCGAAGGGCCACGGCGCCAGCAAAGCCGAGAGCACCGCGATCAGGAATCCGAGCCTTATGATCATGAGTGAACCTCCCTGCTTTCAGGTTCTCCCTGTAGCTACGGCCGTGCCTGTGCGAGCGGCCCTCCCTGCCCGCTACTATTGGACCGAGTGACTGCGGCCCTTCCGCCCCCTACCGTGCGGCGGAATTGGCGATCCCCGGAAGGAGACGGCGGCATGAGACGGGCGGTCGGCATGGTTGCGCTCGCGCTCGCTGCGGCGCTCGCTGCGGCGGGCGCCGGTGCAGCGGGTCCGGAACAGACCACCGTGATCGACCTCACTTACGATTCCGTCATGGACATGGTTCGCCCGGAGGTGCGTCCGGGGATCAAGGTGCATCACCGGCTCCAGGTCACCGTCTCCGGCTACGACCGGCTCTCCGAGCAGCGCGACCGCAGCACGCACGGCTACCGGGACGAGAACCGCACGGTCCAGGTGCTCGGCAGTACCGACGACGAGCATTCCTACGTCTCCTGGAAGGTGGCCGCAGACGGCACGCTCGTGCGCGAGCAGAACGATCCCCAGAGCACACGGACCATGACCGTGACGCTGCTCCCCGGCAACAAATGCACCCTCGAGGTCGTGGACCGCCTCAAGCCCGGCTTCAAGGAATGGGAATTCCTGCGTATCACCATGCACACCATGGCCTTCTTCTCCAGCTACGAGGTCAAACATACCTCGTGCAGCGTGCGCTGAGCGCGGGGTGCGGCCTCTAGCCCGGACGCTCCAACGCGGCGCGGTCCCAGTGCGCAAGATCGGCCGCGGCTGCGTAGGTCTCCTGCAGGAAGCCCAGCAGCAGCGAATCCGGATCGCTCGCGCGGCGGACGGCGTCGTAGGGCAGGATGAACTGCCCGAGCGCCTCGTCGTAGAAAGCCCCGGCCGTGCCGAGCTCGGTCTTCCCATATTCCGCCGGTTCCGGGTAGGCGTAGACGTAGTAGGCGGCGCGCCCGTAGCCGCCGTTCCCGGGCCAGAAGCCGCAGCTGCTGACCTCGTGCGAATAGGCCTCCGCCATGACCCAGCTCGCGACGTTGGGCGTGCTGCCCTTGGGCGGCGGCGCGGAGCGGCCGGAGAAGCGCGTTACCGCGAGGTCGAAGCTGCCCCAAAAGAAATGCACGGGGCTGACCTTGCCGAGGAAGCGCGCGCGAAACTCCTTCATCACGCGGTCGCTCTGCAGCAAGGCGCGCCAGAACCGCTCCGCGTAGACGGGATCGTAGTGGGCGTGAACGGTGTCCTCGTCGAAGGGCTCGGCGTTCTCGATCTCCGAGGGCATCGTCCAGATGCGCACCCCGATGCCGAGGCGCCGCATCCGCTCCATGAACTCGCGGTAGAAATCCTTGACCGGGATCGGCGCCAGAGCGAGCGTCTCGCTCCGGCCGTCGCTCGCTTCGATGACGAGGCGGTGCGCGAGAAAATCGAAAACGATCTCGAAGCAACGGCGGCCGCCGTCGCAGGGGATGGGCGAGGTCGAGAGCCCGCGCGCGGTCACGTAGAGCGTGACGTTCCACCAATGATTGACGAGCGGCGTCAGTGCCAGCCGCACCTTGCCGGCGATCTGGGTCCAGCGGTGCAGCGTCTCGCAGGTGTCGCTCCAGCTCGCGAGCGGCAAATCGGGCCAGGCCGTGGGTTCGCTGCTCATGGTGAGGCACGATGATGCCGCCTCGCCGCCGCCTTCACAAGATCGACCGCGCCCGCGTAGTATCGCCGGGGCGTCTCAAGGAGGGCACATGACGCGGCGGCTCATATCGTCGGGATCGACCTTCGAGCGCGCGGTCGGCTATAGCCGCGCGGTGGTCGACGGCCGATGGGTCTTCGTCTCCGGCACCACCGGCTTCGACTACAAGACCATGACCATCGAGGACGACGCGATCGCGCAGACGCGGCGCGCGCTCGCCAACATCGAGGCGGCGCTCGCCGAGGCGGGCGTCACGCTCGCGGACGTCGTGCGCGTCCACTATTACCTCCCGGACGCCGCCGATTGGCCGAAGGTGACGCCAGTGCTCGGCGAGGCCTTCAAGGATGTGCGGCCCGCGGCGACGGCGCTCGTCTGCGACCTCGTCGATCCCCGCATGAAGATCGAGATCGAAGTGACGGCGCGGCGGAGGCACTGACATGCCGACCGTCCTCGTCACCGGCGCCGGCCGCGGCATCGGCCTTGAATTCGCTCGGCAATACGCGGCCGAGGGCTGGCGCGTCATCGCGACGATCCGCGATCCCGCGAAGGCGGGCGAGCTCGGCCGCCTCCCCGGCAAGATCGAGGTGCATCGCCTCGACGTCACGGACCTCAAGGGCATGGCCGCGCTCGGCCGCGAGCTCGGGCGCGAGAGCATCGACGTGCTGATCGCGAGCGCTGGCGTCTATCTCGCGCGCTCCATGACGCCGCAGAACGTCGACGAGGCTGCCTGGCTCGAGAGCTTCCGCGTCAACACCATTGCGCCGGTGGCGCTCGCGGGCGCGCTCCTGGAGCAGGTGCGGCGGAGCGAGGGGAGGCGCCTCGTCGCAATCACGAGCCGCATGGGCTCGATCGCCGAGAATCCCGGCGGCGCCATCGCCTATCGCAGCTCCAAGGCCGCGCTCAATTCCGCCTGGAAGGGGCTCGCCGCGAGCAACCGCGACGTGATCGCGGTGGTCCTGCATCCGGGCTGGGTGCGGACGGAGATGGGCGGCGCGGGCGCGCCGGTCTCGCCCGAGGCGAGCGTCAATGGCATGCGCGGCGTCATCGCGAAGCTCACCCCCGCCGACAGCGGCCGCTTTCTCAATCACCTCGGCGAAGAAGTTCCCTGGTAGGTCCGATGATCCTCACTCCCGAGCAGATCCTGATCCGCGACACCGCGCGGAATTTCGCGCAGGAGCGCTTGAAGCCTGGCGCCGCCGAGCGCGACCGCACCGCGACATTTCCCTCGGCCGAGGTCGAGGAGATGGCGAGACTGGGCTTTCTCGGCATGCTCGTCCCCGAGCGCTACGACGGCGCCGGCGCCGACGTGGTGTCGCTGGCACTCGCGATGGAGGAGGTGGCGGCGGGAGACGGCTCCTGCTCCACCATCATGGCCGTGCACAATTCGACGGGCTGCGTGCCGGTCCTCCGCTTCGGGAGCGAGGAGCAGAAGGAGCGGTTCCTGAAGCCGATGGCGCGGGGCGAGCTGCTGACGGCCTTCTGCCTCACCGAGCCCGAGGCCGGCTCCGACGCCGGCGCGATCCGCACCCGTGCCGAGAAGCGCGGCAACCGCTACGTCCTCAACGGTACCAAGCAGTTCATCAGCTGCGGCGCGCACGCGGACTTGGCGCTGGTCTTCGCGGTCACCGACCCGAAGGCCGGCAAGAAGGGCATCAGCGCCTTCATCGTGCCCACGGACACGGCGGGTTACAAGGTCGCGAAGATCGAGAAGAAGCTGGGCCAGCGCGCTTGCGAGACCGCGCAGATCGTGTTCGAGGACCTGGAGCTGACACCCGACCTGCTGCTCGGCGAGGAAGGGCAGGGCTATCGGATCGCGCTCTCCAACCTCGAGGGCGGGCGGATCGGCATCGCCGCGCAGTCGATCGGCATGGCGCGCTCGGCCTATGAGGCGGCGCTCGGCTATGCCAAGGAGCGCAAGGCCTTCGGCACCGAGATCATCAACCATCAGGCCGTCGCGTTCCGCCTCGCGGACATGGCGATGCAGATCGAGGTCGCGCGGCAGATGATGCTGCACGCGGCCCTTCTGCGAGACATGGGACAACCCTGTATCAAGGAGAGCTCGATGGCGAAGCTCTTCGCCTCGGAGATGGCGGAGCGAGTCTGCTACGCGGCGATTCAGACCTTCGGCGGCTACGGCTATCTCCAGGACTTCCCGGTCGAGCGCATCTACCGCGATGTCCGCGTGACGCAGATCTACGAGGGCACCAGCGACGTGCAGCGTCTCCTCATCGCCCGCGAGATTTCCCGCCAATGAAGCGCGCGATCGATCATCTCGTCCTCGACGTCCGCGATCTCGAGGCCGCGCGCGCGGCCTATGCGAGGCTCGGCTTCACGCTCACGCCGCGGGCGCAGCATCCCTTCGGCACTGCGAACAGCCTGGTGCAGCTCCAGGGGAATTTCCTGGAGCTGCTGGCGGTCGCCGATCCCGCCGCGATCCGCCCGGCCGCGCCCGGGCATTTCAGCTTCGCCGAGTTCAATCGCGCCTTCCTCGCGAAGCGCGAGGGCGTGTCGATGCTGGTCTTTGCGAGCAAGGATGCGCGCGGTGACCGCAGCGAGTTCCTGGCGCGCGGACTTCAGACCTACGAGCCCTTCGATTTCGAGCGCAAGGCCAAGCTCCCAGACGGCAGCGAGGTCACCGTGGGATTCTCGCTCGCCTTCGTGACGGAGCCGCGGATGCCCGACGCCGCGTTCTTCGTCTGCCAGCAGCACGCGCCGCAGCATTTCTGGAAGCCCGATTACCAACGCCACCCCAACGGCGCCCGCGCGGTCGTGGCGGTGACGATGCTCGCGAGCGACCCCGCGGGCTACGCGGAGTTCTTTGGCCGTCTCGTGGAGCAGGGTGCAGTGACGAAAAGCGAGGGCGCGCTCGAGGTCGCGCTCGAGGGCGGCACGCTCTCGGTGCTGGACGCGACGCGGCTCGGCCAGCGCTTCCCGGGCGTGCGGCTCCGCGACGTGCTACGGAAGCCTTATTTCGCGGGCTATACCGTCGAGGTCGCCGATCTCGCTGCGACCGAGGCCCTGCTCCAGCGCAATGGCGTGGTCTTCACGCGCAGCGGCGGTCGCCTCCACGTCGCCGCCGAGCACGCCTTCGGCACGGTGATCGAGTTCCGGTAGAGGAGGGGGCGCTCACGGGCTCTGCGGCGAGCTCATGTCGGCTTCGCGCTTCCGCCGCAGCGCCGCCTCGAGCTCTCGCGCGAGCGCCAGGTCCGGATAGGCGGCAATCGTCCGTGCCACCAGCGGCTCCGCCTCGTCAAGGCGGTCCTGCTGGATCAGGATGGTCGCGAGATTGACGAGCGCGCCCTGATCCTCGGGCCGCTTGCTGAGCGCCGCTCTGAGCGCGGGCACGGCCTCGACGGCGCGGCCGAGCATGGCGAGCACGTGCGCGAGCCGGTTCGCGGCCTCGGAATTGCCGGGATCGAATTTGAACGCCTGCGCGAGCGCGCGCGCGGCCTGGCCTGGGCGCACGCGCTCCTGCAGGAAAACCCCGAGGCGAAAATGCGCCTCCGCGGAATTGGGCCGCGCCGTGAGCGCTTGGCGGAGCGCGGTCTCCGCGTCCCAGTCGCGGTCACGCTCGGCCTCGAGCTCGGCGAGGCGGAAATAGGCGGGAAGGTAGCCTGGATCCGCCGCTATCGCCGCCTCGAGCTCGGTCTCGGCCTCTGCGGCCCTCTTCTGTGCCGCGAGCAGAGTGCCGAGGTCGGTGCGGTAGAGCGCGGCCTCCGGCGCGGTCGCGAGCGCCTGCCGGAGCGCGGTCTCCGCCTCCGCGAGCTCGCCCCTGCGATGCGCGATCACCGCCAGCAGATGCCAGCCCGCATGCTCGCGGGGCTCGGCCTCGAGCGCGGCTTTGGCGGCCGTCTCCGCCTCGGCGAGACGCTCGGCGCGAAAATGCTCGAAGGCGGCGGCGAGGGAGGCTTGGGCGGTCATGGCGGCTGCGCGGGGGAGGCGGAGGGTCGAACTACGCGATCGCCCGCAAATAGACCTCGCGGTCTATGTTGCCGCCGGTTTGGATGACAGCGACGCGCTTGTCCGCCATCGATTCCCTCTCCTTGAGAAGGGCGGCGAGCGCGGCGGCGCCGGCGCCTTCGGCGAGGTTGTGCGTGTCCGTGAAGAGCGCGCGCATCGCATTCTTGATCTCGCTCTCGCCGACGGTCACCACGCGCTCTACCCCCTTCAAGATTAGAGCGAGCGCCTCCTCGTTGGGCACGCGGCAGGCGACGCCGTCGGCCATGGTCTCCGCCGAGTTGGTGGAGACCGGCTTTTTCGCGGCGAAGGAGAGCGCATAGGCGGGCGCGCCCTCCGCGACCACGCCGACGATCTTGGTCTTCAGTCCGAGGGCGTCGCGCGCGGCCATGGTGCCGCAGATGCCCGATCCCAATCCGATGGGGACATAGACGGTGTCGAGATCGGGGACCGCGCGGAAGAGCTCGAGCCCATAGCTCGCCACGCCCAGCACCAGCCGCCGGTCGAAGGAAGGCATGGCATGGAGGGCGCGCTCCTGCGCGAAATCGCCGGCGTATTCGAGCGCCGCCTGGAAATCGTGGCCGTGCTCGATGAGCGTGGCGCCCAGCGCGCGCATGGCCGCGTTTTTCTCGACGCTGTTGCCGTGGGGGACGACAATCGTCGCGGTCAAGCCCACGCGCCGCGCCGCGAAGGCGACGCTCTGGCCGTGATTGCCGCGGGTTGCCGCCACCACCCCCGCGAGGTGCGGATGCTCGCGTCTCAGCTCCGTCATATAGACGATGCCGCCGCGGATCTTGAAGGCGCCGAGCGGCGTGTGATTCTCGTGCTTGACCCAGACCTCCGCCCCAACGCGATCGCAGAGGAGCGGCCAGCGGTAGGCCGGGGTGGGCGGCATCGCCGCATGGACGAGGTCGGCGGCGGCTTCGAGCTCGGCGAGGGTGACCATGCCGGGCATTTCCCCGCTTTTTCCTTGCGGGGTCAAGCGGGCATGCGAGACTGTGGCGAGACCCTCGCCCTCCCGCGCTACGCGCGGGCCCCAACCCTCTCCCACTCTTCGTGGGAGAGGGACGAAATGCCCCTCTCCCGCTTGCGGGAGAGGGTTGGGGCCCATCGCGAAGCGATGGGAGGGTGAGGGTGCCCGCCGCAAGCGAGCCCTCATGCCCGTCCTCAAATCCAGCATCGACCCCCGCTCCGAGACCTTCCGCGCCAATGCCGCGGCGATGCGGGCGCTGGTCGACGATCTCGCGCGCCTCGCCGAGACGATCCGCAGCGGCGGCGGCGAGGAGGCGCGCAAGCGCCATCTCTCCCGCGGCAAGCTGCTGCCGCGCGACCGCGTGCGGACGCTGCTCGATCCCGGCGCGCCCTTCCTCGAATTCTCGCAGCTCGCGGGCCACAGGATGTATCCCGACGAGGTTCCCGCCGGCGGGATCATCACGGGGATCGGCCCGGTCGAGGGCCGCGAATGCGTGGTGATCGCGAACGACGCCACGGTGAAGGGCGGGACCTATTTCCCCGTCACCGTGAAGAAGCACCTGCGCGCGCAAGAGATCGCGCGCGAGAACAATCTCCCCTGCATCTATCTCGTCGATTCCGGCGGCGCCAATCTCCCGAATCAGGACGAGGTCTTTCCGGACCGCGAGCATTTCGGCCGCATCTTCTACAATCAGGCCACGATGTCCGCGCTGGGCATTCCGCAGATCGCGGTCGTCATGGGCTCCTGCACCGCGGGCGGCGCTTACGTCCCCGCGATGTCCGACGAGAGCATCATCGTCAAGGGCCAAGGGACGATCTTCCTCGGCGGCCCGCCGCTGGTGAAGGCGGCGATCGGCGAGGTCGTGACCGCGGAGGAGCTCGGCGGCGCCGATGTTCACGCGCGCGTCTCCGGCGTCGTCGATCACCTGGCGCTCGATGACGCGCACGCGCTCGGCATCGCCCGCGCGATCGTCGGGAACCTGAACCGCGTGAAGCGCGTCGGCCTCGACGTCAGCATGCCGGAGGAGCCGCTCTACGATCCCCAGGAGATCTACGGCATCGTCCCGCTCGACCTCAAGAAGCCCTACGACGTCCGCGAGGTGATCGCGCGGCTCGTCGACGGCAGCGAGTTCGAGGAGTTCAAGCGCCTCTATGGCGAGACGCTGGTGACGGGCTTCGCGCGCATCTGGGGGTATCCCGTGGGGATCGTCGCCAACAACGGCATCCTCTTCTCCGAGAGCGCGCTCAAGGGCGCACATTTCATCGAGCTCTGCTGCCAGCGCGGCGTGCCCTTGATCTTCCTGCAGAACATCGCGGGCTTCATGGTTGGACGCAAATACGAAGCCGGCGGCATCGCCAAGGACGGCGCCAAGATGGTGACGGCGGTCGCCTGCGCGAGCGTGCCCAAATTCACGGTAATCGTCGGCGGCAGCTTCGGTGCGGGGAATTACGGCATGTGCGGACGTGCCTATGGGCCGCGCTTCCTCTACATGTGGCCGGGCGCGCGCATCTCGGTGATGGGTGGCGAGCAGGCCGCGAACGTGCTTGCGACGGTGCGGCGCGACAATCTCGAGGCGCGCGGCCAGAAGTGGAGCGAGGCCGAGGAGGAGAAATTCAAGTCGCCGATCCGCGCGCAATACGAGGAGCAGGGCCATCCCTATTACGCGAGCGCGCGCCTCTGGGACGACGGCATCATCGACCCCGCGGAGACGCGCCGCGTCCTCGGCCTCTCGATCTCGGCATCCCTCAACGCCCCCATTCCCAAGACGAGCTTCGGCGTTTTCCGGATGTGACACCGAAAATTTCCTCTCTCCTCCGGGGAGAGGTTAGGTGAGGGGCCTTTACGGCGGGCAAGCCGGAGAATAATTGTCGAGCGCGCGCCCACTCACCCCAACCCTTTCCCCGACGGGGAGAGGGAGATTCGCGGATCGACATCTCATGTCCCAACCCACCGTCCTCCTCTCCACCGACGCCCGCGGCGTCGCCACCGTCTCGCTGAACCGTCCGGAGCTGCACAACGCCTTCGACGACGCGCTCATCCGCCGCCTCATCGAGAGCTTCGAGGCGCTTGCCGCGGACCCGAAGGTGCGCGTCGTCCTTCTCCGTGGCGAGGGCAAGAGCTTCTCCGCCGGCGGCGACCTCAATTGGATGCGCCGCATGGCAAGCTACAGCCACGAGGAGAACCTCGCCGACGCCCGCGAGCTCGCGCGTCTCATGAGCACCTGGAACCGCTTGTCGAAGCCGACCGTTGCACGCGTCCACGGCTCCGTCTTCGCGGGCGGCCTCGGCCTCGTCGCGGGCGCGGATATCGCGGTCGCGGAGGAGGCGACGATCTTCTGCGTCTCCGAGGCGCGGCTCGGCCTCGTCCCCGCGACCATCAGCCCCTATCTCGTCGCTGCCATGGGCGCCCGCACCGCGCGCCGCTATTTCCAGACCGCCGAGCGCTTCTCCGCCCGCGAGGCCCTCCGCATCGGCCTCATCCACGAGGTCGTTCCTGCCGCGGGCCTGGACGCCGCGGTCGAGGTCATCGTCGCTTCGCTCCTCGAAGCCGGCCCCAACGCCCAAGCCCGCAGCAAGCGCCTCATCGCGGAAGTCGCGGACCGTCCAATCAGCGATGCCGTGATCGACCTCACCGTGCACGCGATCGCTGAGGCGCGGGCATCGGAGGAGGCGAGGGAAGGATTGGCTGCATTCTTCGAGAAGCGGAAGCCGGGGTGGAGGGGGTGAAGCAGGGACGGACCTTGCCGGTTTGGCTCCTCTCCCGGCTTCCGGCAGAGAACTGGGGCCCGCAGGAGGCGCGGGAGGCTGAGCGTCTCGTGCGCGAGACGTAACACTCGCCGATCGTTCCCTATGTCTACGACCCCCCGTAAAACCAGCTCCCCGAAACCTCCCGCTCGCCTTGCGCCGCGTCGACCGGCATCGGCACGAAGGTGAAGCGCATGATCGTGCCGCAGGACGCCCAGCTCTGCAGGGACTCGATCTTGACGTAGCGGACCTCGCCGGCCTTCACGGTGAGCGGCGGCGGCGGGAAGGGCCAGATGCCGTAGCTCGCGACGGTGACGCGGTAGGTACCGGGTGCCACGTCGCGGTAGATCGCGCCGCCGGGCTCGGCGATGCCGATGCGCTCGCCGTTCAGGGATAGATAGGGCCGCCCCGCGCCCTCATAGGGCTCGTAGTCGCGGTAAAAGAAAATCCGCGCGCGGTCCGCGGGAACCGGCGGCACTTGCGCGGCGGTCTCCTGAAAGCGCGGCGGAAACGAGCCGGCGCAGCCCGCGACCAGGATCAGCAAAGCCAGCGCCGCGAGACGCCGGAGGCCAGGAGGGATGACGATTGCCATGACGAGCCTTCCTCGATTCGACATCCCCGATGCTCGAAGTAATGGCGGAGGGCGCTTGCCGCCGCCTTGATCCACGTCAAAAGCCGCCCTCACGCTTCGCCCACATCTGGCGTATGGTGAAAGGCCTCGGCTGCTAGGGGGGTCGTCATGAAAGTCCTGCAGATCGTGCCGCGCGAGGACGTGAGACTCTACGGCGAGCTCGTGCGGAAGGAAGCGGCGATCAGAGGCGCTGGGCGCGGCACCTTCTACCGCGCGGGCGCCAAGCGCCGCGACGCCGCAAAGTGGCGGCACAAGGCGCACAAGGGTTGGGTCAATCTGCAGCGCGGCCTCTCGGAGGTGGTGACGGCGGAGGTGCACGCGGTCTCCGACGCACAGGATTGGCAGATGCTCTCGGCCTTCCTGGGCTTCGTCGACCGCCACTTCGGCGACGAGATCCTCGCAATCACGATCCACTACCGCTGACGTCCAGGAAGCTCGCCTCCTCGGGTCGCGCGGGACCGCGAGGGGGGAGGAGTATTCCTGGGCGGGCGCCCTCACCCTCCCATCGCTCCGCGATGGGCCCCAACCCTCTCCCACTTCGTGGGAGAGGGCTTTAATATGAGTTTATGCAATACGGGCGCGGGCTTTCGGTCGTGATTGCGGCGACGCTCCTCGCTTGCACCGCTGCGCGGTCGGAGGCGCCGGCGCCGGGGGCGGTCGCGATCTGCAGTAGCTACGGCTTCGCGGCGGGCTCGCCGGAGCTCAGCGCCTGCGCCGCGAAGCTCGATCCCCTCGCGCGCGCGGGCGAGACGAACCGAACGCGCTGCGAGGGCATCCGGCAGCAGGCGCCGGCTACCACCACCACGGGCGGGTTCCCCACGGGCACCGGCACCTCGGTCGGGCAGAGCGACGCCGCCTACCGCCTGTGCCTCAGCGAGCGCGTGCCGCCACCGGTGCAGCTCCAGCTACCCGGCGGGCGCACGGTGACCTGCCAGCTCGTGGAGACGCACATCCAATGCTATTAGCGGCGCACAGCTAGCCGTCTCCGCGCCGGCGGTAAAGCAGTCCTGCCGTCCCAAGCTGCTCCACGAGCGGGCCGTTCCTGAAATAGGGCCCGAGCCGCTCGCGGATTTCCGCGATCATCGCATCGGCGTCAGCGCCGAGGATCGCGCGCGACGTGCTCGGCGTCCCCAGGGCGCGGTGTATCAGATCCTCGAGCTCGACCCTCCGCTCGGCCATGGTCACGATCTGGCGCAGCTGCCGGAAATCGGTGCCGGTGAAGAACTCGTCCGCGCCGATGCGCATTCTCGCCGCGAGATCGCCGCGCGCCCAGCGATTTCGGATCGCGCGAAACTCGTCGTGCCACGTGGCGCCGCCGGCGGCGCGCGCGAGCGGCCGGCAGATCAGAACGTGCCCGCCCGGCAGCAGCCACCGCTCGATGCGCGCACGCGTCGCGGGCGAGTGCATGAACCAATGGGCCTGGCCGATCGTGATGAGGTGAAACGCCCCGAGATCGAGCGACGCCTCCTCGGCCTTCGCGTGCACGAGCCGGATCGCGATCCCCCGGAGCCGCGCGCGCTCGCGCGCGGCCTCGAGCATCGGGAGCTCGGCATCGAGACCGGCGAGGCTTCCGACGTGAGGCGCAAATCCGAACGCCACCTCGCCCGTGCCACAGCCGAGATCGAGCAGCGCCTCGTGCCCCAAAAGCGGAATTGCCCGCGCGACGTCGCTAAAGAATTGCGGCAGGTAGGGCGGGCGGTAGTCGCAATGGCCGAGCGTCTCGGACCACATCGGCGATAGGCCTTCGGCACGGTCGGAGCAGGCTTCAAAGCGGTATCGCGAAAGCGCGGGCGCTGCAATAGTCCAGCGCAAACGGCCGCCGCGGCAATGGGAGATTTCGCTCCGGCAAGGGCTGTGACAGACTGCGCCCCGCATGTTCTCGAAGCTCCTCATCGCCAATCGCGGAGAGATAGCCTGCCGCATCGCGCGCACCGCGCGGCGGATTGGGCTCAAGACCGTCGCCGTTTATTCCGAGGCCGACAAGGACGCGATGCACGCGGCGGCCGCGGACGAGGCGCTCGCGATCGGTGCGGCAGCCGCGCGCGAGAGCTATCTCGCGATCCCCAAGATCGTCGCGGCTGCGCGCGAGAGCGGCGCGGAGGCGGTGCATCCGGGCTATGGTTTCCTCTCGGAGAACGCGGAGTTCGCGGAGGCCTGCGCCAAGGCAGGCCTCGTCTTCGTGGGGCCGCCGCCCGCGGCGATTCGCGCCATGGGCGACAAGGCCGCCTCCAAGGCGCTCATGGAGAAGGCGGGCGTGCCGATCGTGCCGGGCTATCATGGGCTCGCGCAGGACGAGAAAACGCTCGCGAAAGAGGCCGAGCGGGTGGGATTTCCCGTCCTCATCAAGGCGTCGGCCGGCGGCGGCGGCAAGGGCATGCGCGTGGTCGAGCGCACGGAGGAGCTGGCGGCAGCGCTGGTCTCGGCGAAGCGCGAGGCCAAGGCGTCCTTCGGCGACGATCGCGTCCTTATCGAGAAATACCTCCTGCGGCCGCGCCACGTGGAGGTGCAGGTCTTCGCGGACAAGCACGGGCACGCGCTCCACCTCTTCGAGCGCGACTGCTCGATCCAGCGCCGCTATCAGAAGGTGATCGAGGAGGCGCCGGCGCCGGGCCTCGATCCCGATCTCCGCCGGCGGATGCACGACGCGGCGGTGGCGGCAGTGCGGACGGTCGGCTACGTCGGCGCGGGCACGGTCGAGTTCATCGTCGCCGGCGGCTTCTTCGCCTTCATGGAGATGAACACGCGGCTCCAGGTCGAGCATCCCGTGACCGAGGCGATCACCGGCCTCGATCTCGTGGAGTGGCAGCTTCGCGTCGCTGCGGGTGAGGCGCTGCCGCTCGCGCAGGCGCAGATCGCCGCGCGCGGCCATGCGATCGAGGCGCGGCTCTATGCGGAGGATCCCGCGCGCGACTTCCTGCCCGCGACCGGGCGGCTCGAGGAACTTGCGCCGCCCGCGGACGGCCCCGACATCCGCGTCGATACCGGAGTGCGGCGCGGGGATCGCATCGGCATCGACTACGACCCCATGATTGCGAAGCTCATCGTCCACGGGAAGGACCGCGCGGCGGCGGTGCGGCGCCTCGCGGCGGCGCTCGCGGACTATCGCGTGGCAGGCGTGACGACGAACCGTGAGTTTCTTTTCCGCATCGCGACCCATCCCGCCTACGCCGCAGGCGAGCTCGATACCGGCTTCATCGCGCGCCATCGTGACGAGCTCATCCCAGCGCCCGCGCCCGCGCCTCATGCGGCGATCGCGGCGGCGAGCCTCGCACGGGTGCTGCAGCAGGCGGCGGCGGCGCAGACGGTGGCGGAGACGCTCGCCGATCCCTGGTCGCCCTGGCAGCGCCGCGACGGCTGGCGGCTCAACGGTGCCACCTATCAGGACCTGCGCTGGTGCGACGCGCTGGGCGAGCGCGCGGCGCGGGTCCATTACGGCCGCGCGGGCTATGCGCTCGAGATCGAGAACCGCCGCGCCGAGGCCTCGGCGGAGTGGGAGGCGGACGGCGCGCTCGGTTTCGCGCTCGATGGCTCGCGGGCGAGAGCGGCGGTGCTGCGCATCGGCGACGACGTCACGGTGATGCTCGACGGGCTCGAGCATCGCCTGCACTATATCGATCCCCTGATCCCCACGGTCGCGCTCGACGAGAGCGGCGGGCATCTGACCGCGCCGATGCCGGGCAAGGTCGTGGAGGTGAAGGTGGCGCCGGGCGCGCGCGTCAAGCGCGGGCAGGCGCTGATGGTGCTGGAGGCCATGAAGATGGAGCACACGATCGCGGCACCCGCCGACGGCACGGTCGAGGCCGTCCACTATGCCGCGGGCGATCTTGTGGAGGAGGGTGCGGATTTGATCGACTTCGCGGCGGATGGGGCGGAGGGGAGCGATGCGCCTTCCCACTGAGGCCCGGATGGTCGAGGTGGGCCCGCGCGACGGGCTCCAGAACGAGGCCAAATCCGTCTCGGCCGCGGTAAAGATCGCGCTCATCGAGAAGCTCGCGGATGCGGGCCTCTCCGTCGTCGAGGCCGGCGCCTTCGTCTCACCGAAATGGGTTCCGCAGATGGCGGATAGTGCGGCGGTGCTCAGGGGCGTCAGGCGCAAGCCCGGCGTCAGCTACCCCGTGCTCGTGCCGAACATGCAAGGCTTCGAGGCCGCAAAGGCCGCGGGGGCGGAGACGATCGCGATCTTCGCGGCGGCCTCGGAGACCTTCTCGCGGCGGAACACCAACTGCTCGATCGAGGAGAGCTTCGGGCGCTTTGCGCCGGTAGCCGAGGCCGCCAAGCGCGCGGGGATCGCGGTGCGCGGCTACGTCTCCTGCGTCGTCGATTGTCCCTATGAGGGCGCGATCGCGCCCGCCGCAGTTGCGGCGGTTGCGCGGCGGCTCCTCGATCTCGACTGCTACGAGGTCTCGCTCGGAGAGACCATCGGCACGGCGACGCCGGGGCGGGTCGCGGCGATGCTCGAGGTCGTCGCCGCCGCGGTGCCGCGAAAGAAGCTCGCGGTCCATCTCCACGACACCTACGGCCAGGCGCTCGCCAATCTGATGGCGGCGCTCCAGGCCGGGATTTCCGTCTGCGACAGCTCGGTTGCGGGCCTCGGCGGCTGCCCCTATGCCAAGGGCGCCTCGGGGAACGTCGCGAGCGAGGACGTGCTCTATCTCCTCGATGGGCTCGGCATTCGTACTGGCGTCGATCTCGGGAAGCTCGCGGCGGCCGGGCGGTTCATCCTCGGGGAGCTCGGGCGCGAGCCCGCCTCCAAGGTCGCGCGTGCGCTCGCGGCGAAGGCGGCGGCGTGACCCTCCACATGATCAAGCTCGCGGTAGGGGTGGACGACTTCGAGCACCTCCGTCGCCTCCAGCGCCAGCGCCGGCGCGAGCGCGGCAAGTCCGTCTTCTATACCCGCAACACCCCGCGGCGAGCCGAGGAGTTGCTCGACGGCGGCTCGATCTACTGGGTGATCAAGGGCTATGTGAGCGGTCGGAACCTCCTCAAGGGCTTCACCTCGACCGTGGACGAGGAGGGGCAGCCGCTCTGCGTCGTCCGCTACGAGCCCGTGCTGGTGCCGGTGCAGATGGTGCCGAAACGAGCCTTTCAGGGCTGGCGCTATCTCGAGGAGAAAGACGCGCCGCCCGATCGGAAGGGGAAGGGGGCGGAGGACGACCTGCCGCCGAAGCTGCTGGCGGAACTCCGCGAGCTCGGCCTCATCTGATGACTTTCATCCACAAATTTTCGCGCCGCACAAACGGGTTACCCCTAGACATGGGGTTGTAACCATCCTATATCAGACGCCGGTCGCCTTTCGGGGCGATCTCCGAAGATCCGATCCGGCCGAAACCGTCGCCCTCGGGCGAAGGTCATCGGTCGGTCGTCGGCTCTCTGCGGAAGCCGCTCTTTGAAAAGTTCAGAACTAGGAAAGGGATGTGCAGGCGGTGGCGCTGATTGAGAGCGTCACGTAGGTCTGTGCATCTTGGAATGGAATGTCAATTCCGGACCTGATGCGGCGATTTGTGTGATGCCGGGACCTCTGATCTGCTCTGGGTGACTGG
>DATKNV010000207.1:0-4312 GCA_035541215.1 Allostellaceae bacterium
CGCGTTCCGCGGGAGAGGGACTCTTTTTTCCCTCTCCCACCGAAGGTGGGAGAGGGTTGGGGCCCGTTGCGTAGCAACGGGAGGGTGAGGGTGTGGCCGCTACCGCCCCGCCTGGTCCACCGCATAGCCCGCGGCGCGGACCGTGCGGATGAGGTCGCGGCGGCCGCCCTCGTTGAGGGCCTTGCGCAGGCGGCGGATGTGCACGTCGACGGTGCGGGGCTCGATCTCGGATTCGCGGCCCCAGACGGCGTCGAGGAGCTGCTCGCGCGAGAAGACGCGGCCGGGACGCTCCAGCAGCACGCGGAGGAGACGGAACTCGGTCGGGCCCAGATGGACGGGCGTGGCGTTGCGGGTGACGCGATGGCTCGCGAGGTCCATGGCGAGATCGGCGTAGCGCAAGGTCTCGGCGCCGGCGGCGGGCTTAGCGCGGCGGAGCACCGCCTTCAAGCGCGCCATGAGCTCGGTGACGCCGAAGGGCTTCACGACGTAGTCGTCGGCGCCGCCCTCGAGGCCGCGCACGCGGTCGGCCTCCTCGCCCTTGGCCGTCAGCATGATCACGGGAAGGCCGCGCCATTGCGGCGTCCGGCGGATGCGGCGGCAGATCTCGAGGCCCGAGACCTGCGGCAGCATCCAGTCCAGCAGCACCGCGTCGGGCGTGCGCTCGGAGAGCTGCAGCAGCGCCTCCTCGCCGTCATGGGCCTCGGCGACGGAGAAGCCCTCCTTCTCGAGGTTGTAGCGGAGCAGCGTGGCGAGCGCGGGCTCGTCCTCGACGACGAGGATAAGCGGCTTCACTGCTTGCTACCCTCCGCGCCGCCGGCACCGTTGCCGCCGAGCCCCGCGGGCACCGGCTCCGGCCCCCCGGCGAGGCTCGTCTGGTCGCGCTTCGGGCGCGCCTGCTGGAGCGGATGGCCGTGCACCATGAAGTAGAGCGTCTCCGCGATGTTGGTGGCGTGGTCGCCGATGCGCTCGATGTTCTTGGCGATGAAGAGCAGATGCGTGCAGGGCGTGATGTTCCGGGGGTCCTCGATCATGTAGGTCAGGAGCTCGCGGAAGAGAGAGTTGTACATCTCGTCGAGCTCCTCGTCGCGGGCCCAGACCAGGAGCGCCTTGTCGGCGTCCCGCTCCACGTAGGCGTCGAGGATGTCCTTGATCATCGCCTGCGCGAGCCGGCCCATGCGCGGGACCGAGAAGGCCGGCCGTACCGGCGGCGTCTGGTTCAGCACGATCGAGCGCTTGGCGACGTTGGCGGCGTAGTCGCCGATGCGCTCGAGCTCGCTCGCGGTCTTGAGCGCGGCCAGGATCTGCCGGAGGTCGACCGCCATCGGCTGGCGCAGCGCCAGCAAGCGGACCGCAAGCTGCTCGATCTCGCCCTCGAGCTGGTCGACGCGAGGGTCCGACTCCACGACCTCGGTCGCGAGGCGGCTGTCGCGCTTCATCACGGCGTCGATGGCGGTCGCGAGCTGCGTCTCCGCGAGCCCGCCCATCTGCGTGATGGCGTTGTCGAGACGCCGCAGCTCCTCGTCGTAACTTTTGACGATGTGTTCGGATACCATGCGTCCCTCTCGTCGGTCAGCCGAAGCGGCCGGTGATGTAGTCCTCGGTGCGCTTGTTCTTGGGGTGCGTGAAGATCGCCTCGGTCTCGTCGAACTCCACGAGCTCGCCCAGGTACATGAAGGCCGTGTAGTCGGAGGCGCGCGCGGCCTGCTGCATGTTGTGGGTGACGATCGCGATGCAGTAGTCGGTCTTGAGCTCGCCGATGAGCTCCTCGATGCGCTGGGTCGAGATCGGGTCGAGCGCGGAGGCGGGCTCGTCGAGGAGCAGGATCTCCGGCTTCACCGCGATCGCGCGGGCGATGCAGAGCCGTTGCTGCTGGCCGCCGGAGAGGCTGAGGCCGCTCTGCTTCAGCTTGTCCTTGACCTCGTCCCAGAGCGCCGCGCGTCGCAGCGCCGATTCCACGCGCTCGTCGAGCTCGGCGGGCGGGAGCTTCTCGTAGAGACGGATGCCGAAGGCGATGTTGTCGTAGATCGACATCGGGAAGGGCGTGGGCTTCTGGAAGACCATGCCGATCTTCGCGCGCAGCAGGTTGAGGTCGACGCCGGGGTCGAGGATGTTCTTGCCGTCGACCAGCACCTCGCCGGTCGCGCGCTGCTCCGGGTAGAGCTGGTAGATGCGGTTGAGGATGCGCAGCAGGGTCGACTTGCCGCAGCCGGAGGGGCCGATGAAGGCGGTCACCCGCTTGTCGCGGAGCGCGAGGTTGATGCCGTGCAGCGCCTCGTACTTCTTGTAGAAGAAGTAGAGGTTCCGGACGATCACCTTCTCCGGCGGCGCGGGCGTTGCGGCCTCCGTGGGGCGCGGGGCCTCGCTGAGCGCGACCGCATGCGTCGGCGCGGCACCGCCGTCGGCGCGGAACGCGGTGAAGGCCGGCGCGCGGCCCTGCTCGGGCGGGGTGACGGAGGCGTCGGTGCTCATTTGCTGAAGCCCCTGAGATTGGCGAGGAGGCGGGCGGAGATGTTCAGGATCAGGATCGCGAAGGTAATGATGAGGGCGCCGCCCCAGGCGAGGCGCTGCCAATTGTGGTCCGGACTCATCGCGAATTGGAAGATGACGACGGGCAGGTTGGCCATCTGAGCATCCATGGCGACGCCCTGCCAGAACTGGTTGTTGACGACCGTGAAGAGGAGCGGCGCCGTCTCGCCCGCGACGCGCGCCACGGCGAGCAGCACGCCCGTGAGCATGCCCTGCATCGCCGCGCGGTAGGTGATGAAGACGATCACCTGCCATTTCGGCGTCCCCAGCGCGTAGGCGGCCTCGCGCAGGCTCCCGGGCACGAGATTCAGCATGTTCTCGGTGGTGCGGATCACCACGGGGATGACGATGATCGCGAGCGCCACGGAACCGGCCCAGGCGGAGTAGTGGCCCATCCGCAGGACCATCGCCTCGTAGACGAAGACGCCCACGATGATCGAGGGCGCGCTCAGGAGGATGTCGTTGATGAAGCGCACCGCCGGCGCCAGCGGGTTGCCGCGGCCGAACTCCGCGAGGAAGGTGCCCGCGAGGATCCCGATGGGCGCCCCGACGACCGTGCCGAGCGCGGTCATGATGAGGCTGCCGAAGATCGCGTTCCTGAGCCCGCCGCCGTCGCCGCCGGAGCCGGGCGTGTCCTGCGTGAAAAAGTCGAAATCGATGGCGGTAATGCCGTTCTGCAACAGGGTCCAGAGGATCGCCGCGAGCCAGATGAGGCCGATGGCGGTCGCGGCAAAGGAGAGCGTCAGGACCGTAGTGTTGACCAGGCGGCGGCGCGCGTAGGGGCTCATGGCGATCACGTCCCGCCCTGACGTTCCATGCGGATCAGCATGAACTTCGCCGCCGCCAGTACCAGAAGCGTGATCACCGACAGGATGAGGCCGAGGGCGAACATCACCGAGAGGTACATCGGCGTATCCGCCTCGCTGAACTCGTTGGCGAGCGTCGCCGAGATCGTCGTTCCCGGCGCCAGCAGCGAGGTCATGAACTGGTGCGCATTGCCGATCACGAAGGTGACGGCCATGGTCTCGCCCAATGCGCGGCCCAGGCCCAGCATGATGCCGCCGATGACGCCTGTCCGCGTATAGGGCAGCACGATGTTCCAGACCACCTCGAAGGTGGTGGCGCCGATGCCGTAGGCGGATTCCTTGAGCACCGTCGGCACGGTCTCGAAGACGTCGCGCATCACCGAGGTGATGAAGGGCAGCACCATGATCGAGAGGATGATCCCCGCGGTGAGCATGCCGACGCCGAGCGGCGGGCCCTGGAAGAGGAAGCCGATCAGGGGAACCTCGCCGAGGGTATCGCTGAGGAAGGGCTGCACGTAGGTCTGCAGCATCGGCGCGAAGACGAAGAGGCCCCAGATGCCGTAGATGATGCTCGGGATGCCGGCCAGAAGCTCGATGGCGATGCCGACCGGACGGCGCAGGGGCCGCGGGCAGATCTCGGTCAGGAAGATGGCGATGCCGATGCCGACCGGCACGGCGAGCAGCATGGCGAGCGCCGAGGTGATCAGCGTGCCCCCGATCGGCGCCAGGATGCCGAAGCGCTCCTTGACCGGGTTCCACGCCTGCGTGATGAAGAAATCCAGCCCGAAATGCCGGAAGGCCGGCCACGCCCCCCGGAACAGCTCCGCGAACATCCCCACAAAGGTCAGCAGCACGAAAATGGCGGAGGTCAGCGTGAGCGCGCGGAACAGGCCATTGTGCCGCTCCAGGCGTTTCGCGCCTCCGACCTTGATGGAGGGATTGCGGGGCAGGGCGCTCGCGGAAACCGTGGCATCCATGAC
>DATKNV010000208.1:0-24138 GCA_035541215.1 Allostellaceae bacterium
CGATTGAAGAGCGTGGACTTGCCCGCGTTCGTATAACCCACGAGCGCCACCACCGGATAAGGCACGCGCTTGCGCGCGCCGCGATGGAGTCCGCGGGTGCGCTTGGCGTCCTCGAGCTCCTTCTTGATGCGCATGATGCGCTCGCCGATGAGGCGGCGGTCGATCTCGAGCTGGCTCTCGCCGGGACCGCCGAGGAAGCCGAAGCCGCCGCGCTGGCGCTCGAGGTGGGTCCAGGACCGCACCAGGCGCGAGCGCTGATAGGTGAGCGCCGCCAACTCCACCTGGAGGCGGCCCTCATGCGTGCGCGCGCGCGCTCCGAAGATCTCGAGGATGAGGCCGGTGCGGTCGATGACCTTGCAGCCCCAGGCCTTCTCGAGATTGCGCTGCTGCACGGGGCTCACCGTGGCGTCGACGATGGCGACAGCGATCTCGGCCTCCTTGACGAGGCCCGCGAATCTCTCGACGGCGCCGCTGCCGATGAGGGTCGAGGGCCGCGGCTTCGACATCGGCACCACGGCCGAATACGCGACCGCGAGATCGATCGCGCGCGCGAGCGACACCGCCTCATCGAGGCGTGCCTCGGGCGTGCGCGCCTCCTCCCGCCGCTCCTGCGGCGGGCGTTTCGGCGTCGGGTGAATGACGAGTGCGCGGCCGCTCGACGGCGCAGTCTCGGAGTGCGTCGTCGCCATCAATTCACTGTTCTTCGGCGGCCTCTTTGTCAGGCTCGAAGAGCTGCACCGGCTGCGCCGGCATTACCGTGGAGATCGCGTGCTTGTAGACGAGCTGCGAATGCGCGTCGCGGCGCAGCAGCACGCAGAAATTATCGAACCAGGTAATGATGCCCTGCAGCTTCACGCCGTTTACCAGGAAGACCGTGACCGGGGTCTTGTTCTTCCTCACGTTGTTCAGAAACACGTCCTGAACGTTTTGCGACTTTTCTGTGGACATGGGAACACCCCTTATTCTTGGGGCCGCGTCCTGGAGTCGTTCGGCGGCCCAAACCGTACCGTCGGGAGCGTAGCGGGCATCGCTCTGCACCCCGGCAACCCTAAGAAAGATTGGGCGCGGAAGCTAAATCACAAGTCCCTGAGGCCGCGCAAGTCGCGAACCGTTCTCAAGAGCTCGTGACAATCGGAAAACTGTAACACGGGCTTGGCCTTAGCGAGCTCAGCCGCGGCGGTGTCCCCGGTCCCCATCAGCACGGGCACGCAGCCGGACTGAATGGCGCACTCGATATCGAGGGCGGTATCGCCCACAAACCACACCGCCTCGGGCATTATCTCGCTACCCACCAGCGCCGCGCGTACCGGAGCGGGATCGGGCTTGTCCGCGGGCGCGTCCCCCGCGCCCACGAGCCGGCGGAAATAGCGCGACCATCCGAGGTGCCCCGCCTCGCGTCGCAGCACGCGCCCGGTCTTGTTGCTGACGACCCCGAGGTAGTAGCCGTCCTCTGCGAGCGAGGCCAGCAAGGTCTCGGCGCCCGCGAGCGCGGTCAGCCGCTCCAGGTGGATCGAGGTGAAGGTGTCGAGGTAGAGCCGCCTCGCCTCCTCCCAGCGCTCGCCGAAGAGCGCGGGAAATGCGTCGCGGAGCGAGCGCCGCACGCGCTCCTTGGTCTCCTCGAGCGTCCAGGGCTCGTGCCCCATCGCCTTGAAGGTGACGACGAGGGCATCGTGGATGACGGGCCAGCTATCGACGAGGGTGTTGTCCCAGTCGAAGAGCAGCGCCTTCGGCTCGCGCTTCACACCTGCCGCCCTTCCGCCTCGACGTGCTCGAGGTAGAACTCGCGGAGCTTGCGCGTGAGCGGACCGGGGTTGCCGTCGCCGACGACGGCGTCGTCGATCCGCACCACCGGCAGCACGAAAGCCGTGGTGCTCGTGATGAAGGCCTCGCGCGCCCGCTTCGCCTCGGCGACGCCGAAGGGCCGCTCCACCAGGCGGAGCTGATGCTCCTCCATCACCTTGATCACTGCGAGGCGAGTGATGCCGTTAAGGATCGCCTCGCTCGCCTGGCGCGTCACGACCTCGCCGGCATCGGTCACGATCCAGACGTTGGTGGAGGTGCCCTCGGTGATGTTCCCGTCGCGACCGACCTGCCAGGCCTCGTAGGCTCCGGCCTCGCGCGCCTGCTGCTTTCCGAGCACGTTCGGCAGCAGCGACACCGACTTGATGTCGCAGCGCGCCCAGCGCAGGTCTGGAATGGTGATGACCCGCACGCCCGCTGCCACCGTCTGCGCGCTCGGCGGCTTCGCGCGCCGTGCGGTCATCACCACCTGGGTCGCGGGATTCTTCGGAAAGCCGTGATCGCGCGGCGCGACGCCGCGGGTCATCTGGATGTAGATGATGCCGTCGCGGACGCGGTTGCGCCGGATCACCTCGCGCATGACCGTCTTGAGCGCACCCTCCGTCATGGGCTCGGCGATGCGGAGCTCGCGCAGCGAGCGCTCGAGCCGCTCGAGATGCAAGCCCTCGTCGACGAGCGCGCCGTGCTGCACGGCGATCACCTCGTAGACCCCGTCGGCGAATTGGTAGCCGCGATCCTCGATGTGGACCGTCGCCGCGCGGTGCGGAAGATAGCGGCCGTTCACATAGGCGACACGGGACATCCGTCAGGTCTCCACCTTCACGGTCCGCTCGCCATTGAAGAGACCGAGGGATTTGAGCTTGCGATGGAGGGCCGAGCGCTCCATCCCGATGAAGGTCGCGGTGCGGGAGATGTTGCCTCCGAAGCGCGTGACCTGCGCCAGGAGGTACTCGCGCTCGAAGACCTCCCGCGCCTCGCGCAGCGGCAGGGTCATGATCTCGCCGCCGCGGTCCCAGCGCAGCACCGCCGGCGCGTCCGATCCGATGTCCGCGGGCAGCATGTCCGCACGGATGGGCTCGCGGGTTTCGCCGGGCGCCATGATCAGGAGCCAGTCTATGACGTTCCGCAGCTGGCGCACGTTGCCGGGCCAATCGTAGGCCTGAAGCGTCGCCATGGCGTCGTCGGCGATCTCCCGCGCCGCGAGCCGCGCGACATTGGCTGCGTGCTGCATGAAGTGCCGCGCAAGCAGCGGGATGTCCTCGCGCCGCTCCGCGAGCGGCGGCACCCGGAGCGGCACCACTGCCAGACGATAGTAAAGGTCCTCGCGGAAGCGGCCCGCTCCGATCTCCGCCTGCAAATCGCGGTTGGTCGCGGCGATCACGCGCACGTCCACCTCGACCTTGCCGCCTCCGATGCGCTCGAAGACGTGGTCCTGAAGGCCGCGCACGATCTTGCCCTGCGTCTCGAGCGGCATGTCCCCGACCTCGTCGAGGAAGAGCGTGCCGCCATGCGCCTCCTCGAAAGTCCCGATCTTGCGCGGACTGTCCGGCCCCTCGGCGCCGGTCTCGGCGCCGAAGAGCTCGATCTCGAGCCGCTCGGGCCTGAGCGTCGCGCAATTGAGGACGACGAAGGGGCCGCGGGCGCGGCGCGAGCGGCGATGCAGCAGCCGCGCCACGATTTCCTTGCCGGCGCCGGGCGCGCCCGCGATCAGCACGCGGCTTCCCGTCGGCGCGACCTTCTCGATTTGCTGGCGGAGCTGGCCGATCGAGTGCGAGGCCCCCAGCAGCTCCTCCTCGCCTCCGGCACGGAAACGGAGTTCCTCGTTCTCGCGCTTGAGCCGCGCCGCCTCGATCGCGCGCTCCAGCACCAGCAGCAGCCGGTCCGCCTTGAAGGGCTTCTCGATGAAATCATAGGCGCCGATCTTGATCGCGGCGACGGCGGTCTCGATGGTGCCGTGGCCGCTGATCATGACCACCGGCAGGTTCGGCGCCTCCCGGCGCACGATCTTGAGGATCTCGATCCCGTCGAGCTCGCTGCCCTGGAGCCAGATGTCGAGGACCAGGAGCGTCGGCATCCGCGCGCGGATCGCGGCGAGCGCCTCGGTGCTGTTGGCGGCCTGCCGGGTCTCGTAGCCCTCGTCCTCGAGAACCCCGGAAATCAGCATTCGAATGTCGGCCTCGTCGTCGACGACGAGAATGTCATGCGCCATGAAGAATCCTTTATGCCTCGACGGACTCCGCCACTGCGCGCTCCTGCCCGCCGAGCGCCTGTCCCGCGGGGAAGATCAGCTTCACCCGCGCACCGCCTCCCTCTCGATCCTCCAGAACGAGCTCGCCCCTGTGTTCTTCCATCACTTTCTTTACGATCGCAAGGCCGAGGCCGGTGCCCTTCGCCCGCGTCGTCACGTAGGGCTCCGTGAGACGGTCCCTCCCCTCGCTCGGCAGGCCGCGGCCGTTGTCCTCGACCGAGATGACGACGCGGTCCCCGGTCTCCGCGAGACGGACCTTGATCCTGCCCTGCGGCTGATCGCCGTCCCGGCCCTGAATCGATTCGACGGCGTTCTTGAGGATGTTGACGAGCGCCTGGCTCACCTGCCGCGCGTCGCAAGCGATATACACGGGATGCGCGGGCAGCTCGGTCTCGAACTCGATGTCGGAGGCGCCCGTGCGCTGGAGGAACACCGCCTGGCGCGTGATCTCCAGCAGGTTCTCGGTCTTGATGATGGCCGCTGGCATCCGCGCGAAGGAGGAGAACTCGTCGACCATGCGCCCGATGTCCCCGACGTGCCGGATGATCGTGTCCGTGCAGATTTTGAAGGTGTCAGGATCGTTCTGGATCTCGCGCATGTATTTGCGCTTCAAGCGCTCGGCCGAAAGCTGGATCGGTGTCAGCGGGTTCTTGATCTCGTGCGCGATGCGCCGCGCGACGTCCGCCCAGGCGGCCTTGCGCTGCGCCGAGAGCAGCTCCGTCACGTCGTCGAAGGTGACGACGTAGCCCTGGGTCTCGCCGCCGAGCCGCTCCGCCGCGATGCGCACGTGGAGCGTGTCGGAGCGGCCGTCGCGGGGAATCTCGATCTGCGCCTGCGCGAGCCGGTCCGGCCGGCGCGTCGCCTCCTCGAGGAGGCGCGCCATCTCCGGCACCGCGGTTGCGAGGCTCTCGCCGATGCGGCCGTCGAGATCGACGCTCAGCAGGAAGGAGGCCGAGCGGTTCGGCAGGTTGATCCTGCCGTCCCTATCGAGGCCGATCACGCCCGCGGAGACGCCGGAGAGCACCGCTTCCGTGAAGCGGCGGCGCTCGTCGACCTGCCGGTTCGCCTCGATCAGCTCGCGCTGCTGCGTCTCGATCCGCTTGGTCATGCGATTGAAGGCGCGCGAGAGATTGGTGAATTCCTCGTCGTCCCCGCCTTCGGAGACCCGCGCCGTGAGATCGCCGCCGCCCACGCGCTCGGCCGCCGTCGCGAGCGCGCTGATGGGACGCGCGAGCCGCGTCGCGAAAGTGAGACCCGCGCCGATTGCCGCCAGCACGAGCAGCAGCGCCAGCACCAGGAACACCGCCGCAAAGGTGATCTGATAATCCGAGCGCCGACCCTCGAGCTCCTGGTACTCGCTCACCGCGCGCTGCGTCTGCTCCACACGGTTCAGGATCACGGCATCGGCGCTGCGGCTGACATAGAGGTAGAGATCTCCGAACCGGTCGAGGCGCATGAGCGCGCGCACGCGATCCTCGTTGGCGCTCGGAAGCACCACCACGTCGCCCTCGTTCGCCTGCTTGAACACCCATTCCGGCGGCACGTCGAGGGCGAGCGTGTAGGCGATGCCGCTCTGCACGAGCGCGTGGCCCTGGGCATCGAGGATCACGGCGCCGTCGATCGAGCGCAGTCCCGTCTCGAGATCGAGCACCTGCTGCAGGTTCTCGGGATCCGCCGAGAGGATCGGTGCCTGACGGTTGAGGTCCCAGGCCATGTGTGCGATGTCGCCGCGCAGCGTGTCCTGGTGCTCGTGGAGATAGGCCTCGGCCACCGCCATCGATTCCGAGAGCGCGGTGCGCACGCGCTGGCTGAACCAGGATTCGACGCCGAAGCTGAAGAAGAAATAAGAGGCGAGCGCGATCGTGATCGTCGGCAGCACGGCGATCAGGCCGAAATAAGCGACGAGCCGCACGTGGAGGCGCGAGCCCGCATGGCCGCGCCGCCGCTCCATCCAGACCTCGACCAGGCGCCGCGCGATCACCAGGGCGAGCCCGAGCAGCAGCACCAGGTCGACGTAAAGAAGCAGGAGAACCGCGCGCGGGTTGTCGTGGAACGGCGGCCAGCCCGCCAAGGCAGCATAGGTGGCGACGCCCGATGAGACGGCCGCCAATGCGAGCGCCAGCGCGAGCTTGCGTCCGAGCCCGACCCGACTGGCCCATGTGAGAACCTGTCGCGACAGGCTCATTCCATCCTCGAGAAAAGCCGACGGCGGCAGCCGGCGTGGACGGTTATTTTAGGCCACGGGTGACTTCGATGTCCAACTCCCGGATTTTCTTGCGCAGTGTGTTGCGGTTGAGACCGAGGAGCTGCGCCGCCTTCACCTGATTGCCGCGCGTGGCGCCGAGGGAGAGCACGATGAGCGGCCGCTCGACCTCGCGCAGCACCCGCTCGTGCAGGCCCGCCGGCGGCAATCCGCCTTTGTGAGCCTCGAAGTAGTCGCGGAGGTGGCGCTCGGCTGCGGCGCTCAGGCCCTCGTTGACGGGCACCTCGCCCGTCGGCGCCGCCGGCGGCGCCTCCTGGAGCTCGGACTCGATCGCCTCGACGCCGATCACCTCCTGCGAATAGAGCGCGGCCAAGCGCCGCACGAGGTTCTCGAGCTCGCGGACGTTGCCGGGCCAGCGATAAGCCTTGAGCCGGTCCATGGCAGCGGCATCGAGGCTCTTCATGGGGAGCCCTTCCGAATGCGCCTGCGCCAGGAAATGCCGGACGAGCGCGGGAATGTCCTCGACGCGCTCGCGGAGCGGCGGCAGCCGGATGGGCACGACGTTCAGGCGGTAGAAGAGGTCCTCTCGGAAGAGACCCTGGCGGATGAGCTGGCGGAGGTCGCGATGCGTCGCCGCGACGATGCGCACGTCCGCGCGAATGGGCGTACGGCCGCCGACGGTCGTGTACTCGCCTTGCTGCAGCACGCGTAAGAGCCGCGTCTGGGCGTCCGGCGGCATGTCGCCGATCTCGTCGAGGAAGAGCGTGCCGCCCTGCGCCTGTTCGAAGCGGCCGGCGTTGCGCTGGGTCGCGCCCGTGAAGGCGCCGCGCTCGTGGCCGAAGAGCTCGCTCTCGATGAGCTCGCGCGGGATCGCGGCCATGTTGATGGCGACGAAGGGCCCCGAGCGCCGCTTGCCGTAGTCGTGAAGCGCGCGCGCCACCAGCTCCTTCCCGGTGCCGCTCTCACCGGAGATCATTACCGTGAGGTCCGTCCCCATGAGCCGCGCGAGCACGCGGTAAATTTCCTGCATCGCCGGCGAGCGGCCGATGAGCGGGAGCCCGGCCTCCTCGGCCTCGCTCTCGCCGGGCACGTTGCCGTTGGCGGGAACCCGCGCGGTGAGCGCGCGCTGCACCGTGCTCACGAGCTCGCGGAGATCGAAGGGCTTCGGCAGATACTCGAAGGCGCCGCGCTCGGTCGCCTTCACCGCGGTCAGCAGCGTGTTCTGCGCGCTCATCACGACGATGCGGAGCTCAGGCCGGAGCCGCTTGATGCGCGGGATCAGGTCGAGGCCGTTCTCGTCGGGCATCACCACGTCGGTGATGACGAGATCGCCCTCGCCGTCCTCCACCCACTGCCAGAGCGTCGCGGCATTCCCCGTGCTCTTGACCTCGTAGCCCAGCCGGCCCAGGGCCTGACCGAGCACGGTGCGAATTGCGCGGTCGTCGTCGGCGACCAGAATGGTCGCGCCGGTGCTCATCCCTCGTCCTCCTCGCCCGCCATCGGCAAGCACACCCGGAAGACCGTCCGCCGCGGCTGGCTCTCGAACTCGATCACCCCGCCGTGGTCGTCGATCACCTTCGCGACCAATGCAAGACCGAGGCCAGTTCCGTTGCGCTTGCTCGTGACGAAGGGATCGAACAAATGGGGTCTCAGATCGTCGGGAATCCCCTCTCCGTTGTCGGCGATGGAGACAACCAGCGGAAGCTCGAGCCGGTCGGCGCCGCCGGCAACGGCGAGTCGGACACCGTGCTGAAATGCCGTCGAGATCTGGATCTCCCCGCCTTCGCCGGGCGCCGCCTCGGCGGCGTTCTTCACGAGGTTCATGAAGATCTGGATGAGCGCGTCGCGATTCCCGAGAACCGGCGGCAGCGAGGGGTCGTATTCCTCGACGAAGCGAACGTGCCGCGCGAATCCCGACTGCGCCACCAAGCGCACGCGGTCGAGCACCTCGTGGATGTTGACGGGCCGGCGCTCGAGCGGCCGGCGGTCGGAGAACACTTCCATCCGGTCGACGAGCGCCACGATCCGGTCGGCCTCGTCGCAGATGAGGCGCGTGAGCTCGCGGTCGCTGGGCGCGAGGCTCTCCTCGAGGAGCTGCGCCGCGCCTCGGATGCCAGAGAGCGGGTTCTTTACCTCGTGCGCAAGCATCGCCGCCATGCCGGTGACGGAGCGCGCGGCACTGCGGTGCGTGAGCTGGCGATCGATCTTGTGCGCGATCGAGCGCTCCTGCAGCGTCACCACAAGACGCTCGCTCCCCTCACCGATGGGCGCAACCTGGATCGTCACGACATGCGAGCCCAGGCGCGGCGTCTCCAACGTGACCCCGTATTCGGAGACGCTGTGCCCGCTCCGGCGCACGCTCGCGATGAGCGCGAAGAGCGGGCTGTCCGCGGGAACGAGATCGGCGAGGCGGGCGCCGAGCAGCGTCGCCGCGCTCATGTCGAAGAACTGCTCCGCCGCGCCGTTCGCGAATTGGATGACGTCCGCCCCGTCCGCCAGGAGCACGGGATCAGGGAGCGCCGCCAGGATGGCGCCCGCATCGACCGAGATCCGGCGCGGGATCGCGGCGGCGGTCGCGGGCTTTGCCTTCGCGGCCATCTCAGGCAGCCTGCCGCTCGATCTGCGGCTCGTAGAAGGCGCAGAGCATGGTCTTCACCGTCTCCGGATCGGCGATGCGATTGATCTCGCTGCGGAATTCCGACGAGCCGTGCAGCCCCTTCGAGTACCAGCCGAGATGCTTGCGCGCCATGCGCAATCCGGTCTCGCGCCCGTAATGGAGCAGCATCGCCTCGTAATGCTCGAGCACGATCGCGAGCTGCCGATGGAGCGGCGGCTCCGGCAGGCGCTCGCCGGTGCGGAGGTAATGAATGGCTTGCGCAGGGAACCACGGCTTGCCGTAGGCGCCGCGGCCGATCATCACGCCGTCGGCGCGCGACTGCTCGCGCGCGGCATCGACGTCGTCGAGGGTCGCGATGTCTCCGTTCACAACCACCGGAATGCGGACGGCCTCCTTGACCTCGCGCACGAATCTCCAATCCGCGCGCCCCTCGTAGAATTGGCAGCGCGTGCGGCCGTGCACCGTCACCATGCGGATGCCGGCCTCCTCCGCGATCCGCGCGAGACGCGGCGCATTGCGGTTCTCGTCGTTCCAGCCCGTGCGCATCTTGAGCGTGACCGGCAGCTTCACGGCCTTCGCCGTCGCCTCGAGGATGCGCGCGGCATGCGCCTCGTCGCGCATCAGCGCCGACCCCGCATGGCCGTTGACGACCTTCTTCACGGGGCAGCCGAAGTTGATGTCGATGAGCGCGGCGCCGCGGTCCTCGTTGAGCTTTGCCGCCTCCGCCATCACCTCGGGCTCGCAGCCCGCGAGCTGCACCGCCATCGGCTGCTCTTCCGGGCAGTTCTCGGCCATCTTCAGGGATTGCCGGGAGGCGCGGATCATCGCCTGGCTCGCGATCATCTCGGAGACCACGAGACCCGCCCCGTGCCGTTTCACCAGGCGGCGAAACGGCAAGTCGGTGACGCCGGACATGGGCGCGAGGATGACGGGGTCGTCCAGGCGGATGGGGCCGATCTCAATGCTCATTTTTTATGCAGCTTTAGGTTCTGCCCAATTCTTGGTCAAGGATAATATCGGATTTTTTTCGCAGCGCAACATGAAGCGACTCCGGCCGCGAGTTCACCCCATAAGGACGTCGGTGACGAATTTGACTCCGGGGTAAGCAAGCATGAGGAGGAGATAGGCGGCGAGAACTCCCCGCGCCGCTCGCTGACCACGCACGCCCGTGAAGCGATGCGCAACCAGCAGCAGAGCGATCGCGACGAAGGCGGCCAGCGAGAGGATCGTCTTGTGGTCGAGCGCCAGAAGTCGACCGTTCAAGAAATGCTCAGCCGCCATACCGCTCGCGAGGCCGAGCCCCAGCACTACCTCGCTCGTCGCGAGCAAGCCCAATTGCAGGCGCTCGCCATCTGCAACCGCCGGGAGACTGCGGGTAAGTCCAGTTGGCCGTCTCGCCTTGAGGGCGCGTTCCTGCAGCAGCACCCCCGTCCCTGCGACCGCCGCGAGGGTCAGCAGTCCAACAGTGAGCAACGCGAAGAGGATGTGCGCGCCGAACCAGCCCGCGGGTACGCCCTCGATCAGCGGCCGCTCGGGAGCGCGCTGCCAGACGAGCGCCATCGCGCCGAGGATCAGGAGGTAGGGCAGCAGAATCGGCGCGAGGCGCCACGCCTGCCGTATCGCGGCCGAGACGCACGCGAAGAGTGCGAGCGTCACCGCGATGGTGAGCCAGAGCGACATCGCAAACCCCGTCCTCCAGGCGCCGCCGAGCTGCATGGCCGCCGAGGTCGCGGGCCCCGCGATCGCGATCCCGAGGCAAAGCCAAAACAGAAGGTCCCGCCGGTCGGCTGCGCGAAGGCGCAACGCGCTCATCGGGATGAGCGCGACGAGAGCGAGAACGCCATAGAGTGCGCCGCCGGACATGGTGCGACTATACGCATTCCCGCTCTCACCCGCTAAGCCGTAGATCGAGCCTTGCGCGATTGACTCATTGGTGGATTTCCGCGATCTCCTTGAAGGCGTCGCCGACCACGATGTTCACGAAGATCACGGCCGCCTGGTTGTCGCCATTGGGCGTCCATTCGACCGGGCGGGCGTAGGCGACGCCTTGAAATTTGATCGCCTTGAGCGCCGCGAGGACTTCCGCGCGGGTCGGCAGCCCGTGCTTGCGCTTCGCCGCCGCCGTGATCGCCGCCAAGAGCACGCGCGCGGAATCGTAGGAATTCGCGGCGTAATTGTTGATCGGCCCGTATTTTGCCTCGTAGCGCTTGGCGAAGGCCGCCGAGCCCGGGACCTTGCCGAGCGCCGGCGCTGCCGAGAGGACGCGCACTCCCTCGCCTTTCACCGCCGCGCCCTCCGAGGCCTGAATGAAGCCCTTCACGTCCCAGCAGCCATCGCCGCAGGCGAAGAGCTGATTGCGCCCTTGTGCGCGCATCTCCTTCAGGATGAGCGCGCCCTCGCGGATGCCCGCGAACACGACGACGTCGAAATCCGCCGGCAACGATTTCACGAGCTGATCGAATTGCGTCTCGCCGGCCTTCACGCTCTGACGTTTGACGATGACGCCGCCCTTCGCCTCAAAGCTCTTCGAGAAGAGGTCCGCGAGGCCCGTTCCATAGGGAGTCCCGTCGTCGAATACCACGGCGCGATGCTTTTTCATGGTCGTGACGAGGTATGCCGCGAGTGCGGGGCCCTTGCGGTCATCCCGGTTCGTGAGACGGAAGACGCCCGGAAGGCCCCGATCCGTGACCGCGGGGCTCGATGACATCGGCGTGATCATCGAAAGCCCGCAGCCGGCATAGATCGAGGAGACGTCGATCGTGACCCCGCTGTTGACGTGCCCGACCACGCCGAGCATGGCGGCGTCGCCGCAGAAGCCCTTCGCCACGGCCTCGCCGGGGGCATTGCTCGCGGCATCGTCCGCGGCGACGCCGACGATCTTCGCCCCAAGTACGCCGCCCGCGGTATTCGCCTCGGCAATCGCGAGATCGACGGCCTGTCGCATCTCGATCCCGAAAGCGGCCGATGGCGTCGTGAGCGGTCCGCCGATCCCGATGTGAACCTCCTTGCCCGCGAGCAGCTCCGCGGCAGGCGCCGGCGCGGCCAGCTCGAGTGTCGCCAGCAGCGCGAGCGAACCCATGACGAACGACTTCCTGAGCATCGCGATCCTCCTTCTCGGTTATAACCGGTATTTCCTAGTTTGCCGGTTTCAGGAGAACGCTAGCCTCTTGACGCTAACGTGTAAAATGTATTTAGCTGGTTAGATGGAATCCTCTGCGACCGCCGAGACGTCCCGCGCCGGCAGCTTGCCACTGGTCGGCAAGGAGCTCGCCCTCGATTTCGCGAACACGGCGTCGGGCCGGGGTACCGCAACTCACCGGGACCACCTCGTGCGCCCGGAGCACGTCGTCGCATGGGCCTGTCACGCGAAGGTCCTGACGGCGGCCGACGCCGAGAGAGCTCTTCGGGCGCTTGCGCGCAGCCGGCGCTCGGCGGCGAAGCTTTTGGCGAGCGCGCTAGCGCTCCGCGATCTCATCTACGCGATCGGCGCGGCGGTGGCGGCGAAGCACGACCCGGAGGAAAAATTCGTACAGCAGCTCACGCGCATGCACGGCGAATGCGTCTCCCGCGCGCGGCTGATCCCGATGGCCGGAATCTTCGTTTGGACTTGGAATCCCGCGGAAGCGCCGGCCGAGGCGATCCTGGGACCGATCACGCTCTCCGCGCTCACCCTTCTCACTCAGGCCGACCTCTCGCGAATTAAGCAATGCGCCGGCGATTCCTGCGGCTGGCTCTTCTTCGACACCACGAAGAACAAGAGCCGCCGCTGGTGCGAGATGGAGGTCTGCGGCAATCGCGCGAAGCAGCGCCGCTTCCACTCCCGGCATCGCGGGGATGCGTCGCACGCCTCGCGCTAGACGGACCTCAGGCGCTTTCCCTCGCCCTTGCTTTGCAACGGACATGCTCGTGGATTAGGGTGCGGCCCATGAGCTCCTGCATCGCGCTGGTGGTGGCCGCGGGTCGCGGTACTCGCATCGGTGGGCCGCTTCCGAAGCAATATCTGGCGCTCGCGGGAGAGCCGCTCCTGCGCCACACGCTGCGTGCGCTCGCGCGGCATCCGAGACTCTCGGGCGTGCGCGCCGTCATCCATCCCGCGGATCGCGCGCTCTACGACGAATGCGCTCGCGGCCTCGATCTGCTGCCGCCGGTTCCCGGCGGCGCTCAGCGGCAGGACTCAGTGCGCCTCGGCCTCGAGAGTCTCGCCGAGCGCGGGCCCGACTGGGTCGCCATCCACGACGGCGCGCGGCCCTTCGTGGAGGAGGCGCTCGTCGATCGCGTGCTCCACGCGCTCGAGCGCTCGCCCGGCGCGATCCCCGCCCTTCCCGTCGCCGACACCATGAAGCGGGGCCGGGACGGGAGAATCGTGGAGACCGTGGACCGGCGCCATCTCTGGCGCGCGCAGACGCCGCAGGCGTTCCATTATCGAGCGATCCTGAAGGCGCATCGCGCTGCCGCCGGGCTCGAGCTCTCCGACGACGCCGCGGTCGCGGAGCGCGCGGGCCTCGCCGTGACGCTGGTCGCGGGGAGCGAGGAGAATTTCAAGGTGACGACATCCGACGATCTCGCCCGCGCCGAGCGCGCGCTCGTCTCGGCGCTCGGCGACATCCGCACGGGCCAAGGCTACGACGTGCACCAGCTCGGACCCGGCGACCATGTCTGGCTCTGCGGCATCAGGGTGCCGCACACCCGCGCCCTGGTCGGCCACTCCGATGCCGATGTCGGCTTGCACGCGATTACCGATGCGATTCTGGGCGCGCTCGGCGCCGGCGACATCGGGCAGCATTTCCCGCCGAGCGACCCGCAATGGCGCGGCGCCTCATCCGACCGTTTCCTGCGCCACGCCGCCGGTCTCGTGGCGGCGCGCGGCGGCCGCATCGCCCACGTCGACGTGACGCTCATCTGCGAGCGGCCGAAAGTCTCTCCGCACCGGGACGCCATGGTCGCGCGGATCGCGGAGATACTCGGACTCGACCGCGACCGCGTCAGCGTCAAGGCGACGACGACCGAGAAGCTCGGCTTCACCGGACGCGAGGAAGGCATCGCCGCGCAGGCGGTAGCGACGATTCGCCTCCCGGCCCGGGCCTGACGCATGGCCCGGCCGCCGCTCGGCGACCCCGCGATGCTGCTCGCGAGCGTCGGAGGCGTCGGGCTCCTGCCATTGGCGCCCGGCACCTGGGGCTCGGTAGTCGGGGTCGCCGTCGCCTGGACCGTCAGGGATACTCAAGTCCTGCTCGCGGTCTGCGCCGCCCTCTTCGTCGCCGGCTGGTGGGCGGCCGAGCGCGTCGCAAGGCGTAGCGGCATCGCCGATCCCGGCTTCGTCGTCATCGACGAGGTCGTCGGCCAAGCCCTTGTCCTCGCGGTCGCCCCACACAACCCCTGGGCCTATGCCGCTGGCTTCGTCCTCTTCCGGATCGCCGATATCGTCAAGCCTTGGCCTATTCGCGCCATCGAGGCTAAATTTCGTAATGGATTCGGCATCATGGTAGATGATCTTGCAGCCGCGGTTTATGCCGCTGCCGTCCTTGCTCTATGCCTTAGAGTCATTCCGGAAGCCTCTCATGCAGGGTGATTTTCACCGCCTTACTGCCGAAGTTCTACAATCCTGCCGCGAGCGCGGTCTGAAGCTCGCGACGGCGGAGTCCTGCACGGGCGGGATGGTCGTGGCGGCGCTGACGGAGATCGCGGGCTCGTCCGACGTGGTGGAGCGCGGCTTCGTCACTTATTCCAACGAGGCCAAGACGGAGCAGATCGGCGTGCCCGCCGCGCTCATCGCGTCCCATGGCGCCGTAAGCGCGGAGGTCGCGGCCGCCATGGCCGAGGGCGCGCTCCGCCGCGCGCCGGTCGATCTCGCGGTGTCCATAACGGGGATCGCGGGCCCCGGCGGCGCTACGCCGACGAAGCCGGTGGGACTCGTCTATCTCGGAATCGCCCGCAAGGGCGGCGCCGTACGCACCGAGCGGCACGTCTTTCCCGGCGACCGCGCCGCCGTGCGCGACGCCTCCACCCGCCGGGCCCTGGAGCTTCTCTTGGAGGCCGCGCGCGGCGTTTGAGCCCCTACTCGCCCTCGAAATCGAGGCCGATGTCGAGGATGGGGGCGCTGTGGGTGATCCAGCCCGCGGAGATCATGTCGACCCCGGTCGCGGCGATCGCCGGCGCGCTCTCCGCGGTGATGCGGCCGGAGGCCTCGACGATTGCCCGGCCGCCGATCATCTCGACTGCCTCGCGCATCTGCGCGGTCGTCATGTTGTCGAGCATGATGACATCGGCACCGGCGGCGAGCGCCTCGCCGATCTGATCGAGGCGGTCCACCTCGACCTCGATCTTCACCATGTGGCCGAGGCTGCGGCGGGCCTTCGCGACGGCCGCGCGGATGCCGCCGGCAACGGCGATGTGGTTGTCCTTGAGCAGGACGCCGTCGTCGAGGCCGAAGCGGTGATTGACGCCACCGCCGACGCGCACTGCGTATTTCTCGAGCGCGCGCAAGCCCGGCGTGGTCTTGCGGGTATCGCAGATGCGCGCGGGGTATCCGGCGACGGCGCCGACGATGGTGCGGGTCGCAGTCGCGATGCCAGAAAGGCGGCAAAGAAAGTTGAGCGCCACCCGCTCCGCCGAGAGCAGCGACCGCGCCCTCCCGGCGACGGCAGCGATCGTAGCGCCCGCCTCGATGACGTCGCCATCCCGGCGCACCGCCTCGATCCGCACCTCGGGATCGAGCAGCCGGAAAGCGGTCGCGGCCACGTCGAGCCCGGCGACGACGCCCCGCTTTCGCGCCGCCAAGGCACCCCGCGCTCGCGCCTCCAGGGGAATCATGGCATCGGTCGTGATGTCGCCGGCCCGGCCGAGGTCCTCGGCGAGAGCCGCGCGCACGATTGGCTCGATCATGATGAGGGGCAATGCCGCGGGCTCGGTTCGATTCATCATCGGCTCCCTCAGCGCTTTCCCACCGCGAGCATGCGCTCGACGGCGCGGCGGGCGCGCTCGGCGATGACGGGGGCGATCTCGACTTGATGCGTCATCGTCTCCAGCGAGCGCCGGATCTTGCCGAGCGTGATGCGCTTCATGTGGGGGCAAAGGTTGCAGGGCCGCACGAATTCGACCTCGGGATGCTCGGCCGCGAGGTTGTCGCTCATGGAGCACTCCGTCACCATCACTACCCGCTTGGGCCTTCGGCCCGCGACGTAATCCGACATGCCCGCGGTCGAGCCCGCATAATCGGCCTCCGCGATCACCTCCGGCGGGCATTCCGGATGCGCCAGCACGATCACGTCGGGATGGCTCTGGCGGAAGCCCCGGATATCGGCGGCGCTGAAGCGCTCGTGCACCTCGCAATGGCCCTTCCAGGCGACGATCTCGACACCGGTCCGTTTCGCGATGTTCCGCGCGAGGTATTCGTCCGGGAGGAAGATCACCCGCGGGACCCCCAGGCTCTCCACCACCTCGACGGCATTCCCCGAGGTGCAGCAGATGTCCGATTCCGCCTTCACTTCGGCCGAGGTGTTGACGTAGGTCACGACGGGGACGCCGGGATAGCGCTCGCGCAGCAGGCGCACGTCGACGCCCTCGATCGAGGCCGCGAGCGAGCAGCCGGCCTCGAGGTCGGGGATGAGCACGGTCTTCCCGGGATTGAGCAGCTTCGCGGTCTCCGCCATGAAATGGACCCCCGCGAGCACGATCGCGTCCGCCGAGGTCTTGGCCGCCGCGCGCGCGAGCGCCAGCGAATCCCCGACGATGTCCGCGACGCCGTGGTAGATCTCTGGCGTCTGATAGTTGTGTGCGAGGACGATCGCGTTCCGCTCGCGCTTCAGCGCGTGGATCGCTTCGATATCCGGCGTAAAGAACCGCCACTCCGCCGGCGGGATCACCCGCTGCACCTTGCCGTAGATCTCGCCGAGCCGGCCGGAGAAGGCGCGAGCCGCATTGGGAAGGACGGAGACGTCGGTGACTGCTGGGATCATTTATGCTCTCCTTGAGCATTATAGCCACGAAAAAATGCGGCGTTGCCGCCTATCCATAATGCTGGGGATGAGTATTAGTCCTGTCAAGGCCCCGCTTGCGCGGACCGCCTTGCCTTGCCATCACTGGAACATGCGCACCTTTGCTCTCGCCCTGATTTTGTCAGCCATTCTAGCGGCTTGCGCGCCGCTCCCGAGGCACGTACCGGATTTCGCGGCAAAGCCCTTCGAGCCCTTCAACCGGGCCGATGCCGTAGCGGTCGCGCTCAGGGAATGGCGGCTCTTCGGCGAGCACGTCGCGGATGCCCCGAGCTCCGACGGACCCGAGCCGCCCGCCTCGGAGAAGGCGGAGCGCCAGCCCGGGCTCTGGCAGCGCGTCGGCGAATACTGGTGGATCGGACTCGATCCTCGCGCGCCGGAGTCCGACTGGACCGGCAAGCACGACGGCCGTGGCCAGGTTTTTGCGGCTTCCGAGGACGGCCGCTACGCGTGGTCCGCGGCCTTCATCTCCTATGTCATGCGGCTCGCCGGCGCGGGGGACCGCTTCCCCTATTCCGCGAGCCACGCGACCTACGTGAACGCGGCGGCGGCGGGGAAGTCGCCGATCCTGCGCGCGCATCCGCTCGAAGCCTACGCACCGAAGCCGGGCGACCTCGTCTGTCTCCCCCGCGGCTGGGCGCAGAGCATGAGTTACGCGGAGCTCCCGGCGTCGAGCCTCTGGCCCGGACATTGCGCAATCGTCGTCGAGGCCGGCCCCGGCACAATCAGCGTCGTCGGCGGCAATGTCGGCGATGCCGTCGCGCTCACTCACGTGCCCGTGACGCCCAGCGGGCTGCTCGTGGATAATTCCGGCACCGTGCTCGATCCCCGGCATCGCTGGTTCGTCGCGCTGGAAGTGCTCTATGATGCCGAGCAGGAGCCCGCCAGCGACGAATAACGGCCGAGGGGCTCCGGGGGGACGCATGTTGCAGGATCGCTTCGGATTGCCCGTAACGTCCGTAGCGCCGAAAGCGCTTGATGCCTATGTCGCGGCGATCGACCGGCTGCTCTCGGCGAATGCCGGAGCCGAGGCGCTGTTGCACGACGCGGTCGAGACGCATCCGGATTTCGCGCTCGCGCACATCGCGCTCGCCCGCGAGGCGCAGCTCAAGGGGCGGATCGAGGATGCCAAGGGTGCCGCCGCGCGAGCGCTCGATTGCGCCGGCGGTCTCTCCAAGCGCGAACGGAACCATGTCGAGGCGATCGCCCTTGCCGTCAACGGACAGCCCGCGCGCGCGATGGATGCGGTCTTGGCGCATCTGCGCGACTATCCCCGCGATGCTCTCGTGCTGTCCCTGCTGCTCGGCGTCTACGGTATCCTCGCCTTCAGCGGGCGCCCGGATCATCACGAGGCCCAGCGCGCGCTGCTCGAGGAGCTCGCGCCGCGTTGGGACGAGGATTGGTGGTTCCTCGGATATCTCGGCTGGTCTCGCGTCGAGACCGGCGATCCCAAAGGCGGTGCGGCCCTCCTCGACCGCTCGCTCGCCCTCAACCCGCGGAACGCCCACGGCGCGCACTCACGGGCGCACGCGTACGTCGAGCAGGGCCAAGCCGAGGCCGGCGCCAAATTCCTAGCGGCGTGGCTCCCCGGCTACGATCGCGCGAGCCAGCTGCACTGCCACCTCAGCTGGCACCTCGCGCTCTTCGAGATCGATCTCGGCGCGGCCGAGTGTGCCTTCGAGCGCTACCGGGAGACCATCGCGCCGGAGACCGCGACCTCCGCGCCGATGCCGACCCTCGCGGATTCCGCCTCTTTCCTCTGGCGCTGCGGCCTCTACGGGATCGGGCCGCAGCCGCTGCCTTGGGCAGCGGTCGCGGCGCTCGCGGAGCGAGCCTTCCCGCGGACCGGTCTCACCTTCGCCGATCTCCATGCGGCGATGGCCGCCGCCGCGACGGACGCATCCGCGCTGGAACGCCGCATCGCGGAGCTGCAACGCCGTGCGGACGAGGGCTCGCTGCCGCAGGGTCAAGTCGTGCCGGCGATCTGCCGCGGCCTCGGCGCCTATGCCCGCGGCGAATATGCGGAAGCGGCGACGCTGCTCGATCGTGCCATGCCCGATCTCACGCGCATCGCCGGCAGCCACGCCCAGCGCGAGGTCTTCGAGGATACGCTGATTGCGGCGTGCTTGCGGAGCGGCCGGCACGCGCGGGCTCGCGAGCTCCTCACGGCACGGCTCGAGCGCCGACCGCGGGCGCAGGATTGGGCCTGGCTCAAGCGCTGCGCCTAGCGGCGCGCGGTCAGCTTCCGGCTGCGCGCCGCAAATGCGGCAAGCGCACGCCCGGCGCCGGCCGCTCCACCAGCACCTCGCGGCGAAAGCGGAATTTCTCGGCGGGACGCCCGCCGGTGCCGCGCTCCCAGACGCCGAGCCGCTCGACCAGCCCACCCTGCTCGACGAGGCGGCGGAAGTTCTGCTTGTGGAGCGCCACGCCCGCGAGCGCCTCCACGGTCTGCTGCAGCTGCAGCAGCGTGAAGGTCGGCGGCATAAGCTCGAAGACGACGGGGCGGTATTTGAGCTTGCCGCGGAGCCGGCTCATCGCGGTCGCGAGGATGCGGCGGTGATCGAAGGCCATGGGCAGGCCGAGCGCCGGCAATGAAGGATCGACCCGCAGGGCACGATCCCGCGCGGCCTCCGCGACAAGACCTGCCTCGTAGAGGAGCTCGTAGCGCTCGAGGACGCGCTCCTCGTCCCAAGGCGCCGGCGAGAGGCCGAAGGCGGAGCGCACGCGCTCATCGCGCCGGCGCCGCTCCTCGGCATCGCCCGCGGATTTGGTCCATGCAGCAAGCCGGGGCTGCATCGCCTCGCTCACGATGGGAGGCCTCCCCTTCCGACCATCTTCCCAGGGAAAGTAGCGGTACCAGTCCTGCCATTGCGCCCCGCCCTCTCCCGCGGGCTTCGCTTCGCGCACGAGCGCGAGATAGCCGATCGAGACCGTGCGCGGGGCGCCCTCGCTCCCTCGTGTCTCGCGGCCGCGGTCGGCGAAGGTGTAGAGCTGCTCGACGTAGCCGAGGCTGAGCTTCGTCTGCTCTCCGACCCAGGCGCGCAAGCCGAGCTCGAGGGTGCGATGGCCGACGGGATCGAAGGGGCCGAAGGGCAACGCCTCGAAGGACTCATCGCGGGAATGCCCGCGCTTGCGGCCCTCGGCAAGGGAATGGCTCACGCGCCGCACCGTGAGGACGCGCGGCTCGCCGCCGGTGACGGCGATCACCACCGCCATCAAGCCGATGACGATCTCCGGGACGGGCGCGCGGCGCGGCATTCGCTCCCTAGTAGCCCTCCTCGATCAGCGGGAAGGCGCTGTGGACGTGTGGCGTGCGCACGGGCTCGGCCTTGTTTAGGTAGGACTTGTCGAGTTTTGCAAAGCCGTCGACGCCGAGAAGGCCGAGCGTTGTCTTGATCTCGGTCTCCAGGAGCTCGAGCACCCGGACGACGCCGGCCTGACCCGCCGCGGCGAGGCCGTAGAGATAGAGCCGGCCGACGCAGACGAGATCTGCGCCGAGCACCATCGCCTTGACGACGTCGGTGCCGCGGCAGAAGGCGCCGTCGACGAAGACCTTCGCGCGTCCCGCGACGGCCCCGACGATCTCCGGCAGGAAGTCGAGGCTGCCCCGGCCTTGATCGAGCTGGCGCCCGCCGTGGTTCGAGGCATAGACCGCGGCGACGCCGTGCTCGCAGGCGAGCGCCGCGTCCTCGGCCGTGGCGATTCCCTTGAGGATGAGCGGGATGTCCCACTTGTCCTTGAAGCGCTTGATGTGGTCCCAGTTGAGGCCCGCCTGAAAGTCGAAGCCCGTTGCCGCCGTGCGCCAGGGCTTGACGAAGCGGCTTGCGATGTCGCGCTCGCGGCGGCTGTAGATCGCGGTGTCGACGGTGATGCAAAAGGCACGGTAGCCCGCGTCGATCGCACGCTTGACGTGATCGTCGATGAAGTCGCCGCCGCCGCGGACGTAGAGCTGGAAGATGCGAAACGCATCGGGCGCTGCCTGCGCCGTCGCCTCGAGGCCGGGCTTGGCGACGGAGCTCAGGAACATCGGAACCCCGAACTCGCGGGCGGCCGCGGCGACGGTGGCGCCGCCGCCGGGATCGAAGGATTCGACCGAGCCCACCGGGGCGAGGGCGACAGGAATCCGGATCCGCTTGCGGAGCAATTGGCCCGTGCAATCGATCTTCGAGACGTTCCGAAGCACCCGCGGCCGGAAGGCCAGGGAATCGATGGCCAGACGGTTGCGCCGCAGCGTCGTCTCGGTCTCGGTGCCGCCGATGAGGTAGTCCCAGATGTTCTTGGAGAGCTTCTCCCGCGCGGCCGTGACCAGCTCGTGCAGGGTAAGAAATTCGCCGCTCGTCTCGCTCAGCATGGCCGCGTCCGTAATTGCCGTTGACCGGCGCAACCCTAGAGCCCGAGCCCAGCCTCGGCAACCGGCTTGGCTCGGGCCGCCCTCCACCGAAACGCTTTCTTAACGCTCCCGCGCCTAAGCCCAGCGGATTGCAGAGGGAGCGTCGCATGAGGCGTCTCTACTGGCTGCTCGTCATCGTCGCGATCCTGTTGGGCGCCCCTTATGCGGCGCTGATCCTGAACCGCGCCATGGGCGCCTGGGATGCGACCGCTGTCGAGCACGACGGCAGCATCACCTACATGCGCTTCGACCCGGACATGCCGCCCCCGCAGTTCCTGCCGATCTACCCGGGCTCGCACGTCGTCGAGGCGAGCTTCCTCGTCTCGAAGCAAGCGCCCAGCGGCGTCGGAAGGATCGAGCTCGCGGCGCAGGGCTCGCTCGACGCCGTCCGCAGCTTCTACCGCTCGCGCCTGAAGGCCGACGGTTTCGAGGTGAGCGACGTCGGGACCCCCGGCCTCAACGCGGCGACGGCCGCCTATCTCGGCGTTGACGACGTACTCGTGGCGAAGCGCACCGCCACCGACGACTACGTCTACGTACAAATCGGGATCGAGGAGGGCACGATCGTGCGCTCGCGCCTGCTCGACCTCCGCTGGCGAAAGATCTCGGAAACACCCGGCGAAACAGCAGCCCGGGATTGAGGGCGCGCGCCACGCCCGGCCTTGCCGCATCGGCTTCCTGCCCTTACCCTCGATCCGACACAGCGAGGGACCGCTCCCATGGTCGAGATCGTGCGCCCGCTAGACGCCGCAGTCGCCGTCATCGAGGACGGCATGTCCGTCGTGGTGCCGCCTGATTATTCCGGCGTCGCGATGGAGGCAACGCGCGCGCTGATCCGGCGCGGCGCGCGGAATCTCCACCTCCTGACACTGCCCGCGTCCTCGCTGCAGGCGGATTTGCTGATCGGCGCGGGCGCGCTCGCCTCGATCGAGACCTCGGCGGTCTCCTTGGGCGAGATGGGCGCGGGACCGCGCTTCGCCGCAGCGGTGACGGCGGGGAAGATCGCGCTCAAGGATGCGACCTGCCCCGCGCTCCACGCGGCGCTGCAGGCCTCGGAGAAAGGCGTCCCCTTCCTGCCGCTCCGCGGCGTCATCGGCTCCGACCTCCTGAAGGTGAGGCCAGACTGGAAGGTGATCGACAATCCCTTCGCCGAGAACGATCCGATCCTTTTGGTGCCGGCGATCCGGCCCGACGTGGCACTCTTCCACGCGCCTTTCGCCGACCGACATGGCAATGTCTGGATCGGCAGGCGCCGCGAGCTCTTCACCATGGCGCATGCTTCCAAGCAGACCGTTGCCACGGTGGAGGAAATCCGGGACGGCAACCTCCTGGAGGACGAGACGCTCGCGGGCGCGACGATCCCCGCCTTCTACGTCGAGGCGGTCGCGGTCGCGAAGCACGGGACCTGGCCGCTCAAATTCGGCAACCGCTACGCCGAGGACACTGTGCATCTCCGGGAATACATGCAGCTTGCCGCGAGCGAGGACGGCTTCCGCCGCTATCTCGATCTCTACGTCTATCGTCGTCGCGCCGCCTGAGCGATGAGCGAGGCCGTAATCAAGCCCGAGGAAATCCTGATCGGCGTCGTGCTGCGCCTCATCGAGGGCGCAAAGCACGTGGCGGTCGGCGCCAATTCGCCGATGCCCGCAGCGGCCGCCTTCCTCGCGCAGCGTCTCGGCGGCGGTCGGCCGCACGTCTCGCTGCAGCAGAGCCCCAAGCACAATCTCTTCACCGACGGCGGGCGCGAGCTCTTCGACGCCGCGGGGCAAGGCCGCATCGACGTCTTCTTCCTCTCGGGTGCGCAGATCGACGGGCACGGCAACATCAACCTCGTCGCGATCGGCGATTACGCGAAGCCGAAGGTGCGCTTCCCCGGCTCCTTCGGCTCGGCCTATCTCTATTTCGTGGTACCGCGGGTGATCCTCTTTCGCACGGAGCACTCGCGCCGCACCCTGGTGCCGAAGGTCGATTTCGTCAGCGCGCCCGGCGTGAGCCCACCCAACGTCTACCGCCGCGGCGGCCCGATCGCGCTGGTGACGCCGTTCTGCCATTTCGCCTTCGACAAAGCGCGCGCGCGCTTCCGGCTCGAGAGCGTCCATCCCGGGCACACGGTCGAGGAGGTGCTCGACAACACCGGCTTCGACTTCGAACGGCCCGCCGCCGCGCCGGTGACGCCGCTCCCTTCGCCGGAGGTGCTTCGCCTCTTGCGCGAGACGATTGCGCCGGAGCTTGCGGCTCTCTATCCCCACTTCGCCGAGCGCGTCTTCGGCCTCCGGCCGGCCGCTGCAGAATGACGGAAGGACCATGACCGAAACCACCAACACCGGCGCGCTCGCGGGCATCAAGGTGATCGATCTCACGCGCGTGCTCGGCGGCCCCTATTGCACGCAGATGCTCGGCGACCACGGCGCCGAGGTGATCAAGATCGAGCCGCCACAGGGCGACGAGACCCGGACCTGGGGCCCGCCCTTCCAGGGCGATGCCGCCTCGTATTTCATCGGCGTCAACCGCAACAAGCGCGGCATCGCCCTCGACCTCTCGAAGCCGCAGGGGCGGGACGTCGTCTTCCGCCTGCTCGAGCATGCCGATGTGCTGATCGAGAACTTCAAGACCGGCACGCTCGAGAAATGGGGCATGGGCTACGAGCAGGTGCTGAAGGAGCGCTTCCCGCGGCTCATCCATTGCCGCGTCTCGGGCTTCGGCGCCGACGGCCCGCTCGGCGGCTATCCCGGCTACGACGCGGTGCTGCAGGCGATGGGCGGGCTCATGAGCGTCAACGGCGAGCCCGAGCAGCCGCCGCTCCGCGTCGGCGTCCCGGTCGTCGATCTCGCGACCGGCATGAACGCCACCATCGCCATCCTGATGGCGCTTCTCGAGCGCGCCCACTCC
>DATKNV010000209.1:0-2183 GCA_035541215.1 Allostellaceae bacterium
CGCTGGGCGGGGCTCATCTCGCGGACGGAGAGATGGGAGAGATCGGCTTGGCGGAGATCGTCGTCGGACATGGGGGCAGAGGCTCCGGCACGCTATCGCCCGAGCCTCGCCGGGAATGCTTAAGGAGCGGTTAGCGCCCGCGCCGGCGCGGCCGGGCGCCCGGGGCGGCCTTGAGGATCGCGAGCATGCGCTCGATCTCCGCGGGGGAGAGCTTGCGGATGCGCTCGGCGAGGAGGTTCGCGAGCTCCGTCGCCTGCGGAGCGAGGCCCGCGGTGTCGACGGTGACGCGGGGGTGCGAGCGGCGCGCGAGCGCCACCAGCTCGTCCGCCTCGTCCCAGATGATGTTGAGCTGCGCGCAAAGCGCCACCACCATCGGATGCGCGGGCCGCCCGCGCCGCCCGTGCTCGAGCGCGGAGAGATAGGCCGAGGAGACGCCCAGCGACTCCGCCATCTCTTTCAGCGTCATCCCGCGCTCCGCGCGGATCTGCCGGAGCCTCACGCCGAAGGGCGTCATCGCAGCCGCCTCAGCAGCACGTAGAGCGCGCCGCTGCCGCCGTCCTTGGGCTGCGCCCAGGTAAAGGAGAGGACGCGCGGCCGGAGCGCTGCCTCGTTGAGCCAGCGCGGCACCGCCGCCCTCAGCACGCCGCCTCCGCCCGCCGCCGAGCCCTTGCCGGTGATGACGAGCACCGTGCGCGCGCCGCTCTCCTGCGCGCGATGGATGAAGCGCGCGAGCGCGCGATGCGCCTCCTCCTGGGTCATGCCGTGGAGGTCGAGCCGCGCCTCGATCTCGAGCCGGCCCCGGCGCAGCTTCTCCGCGGTCCGGCGGTCGAGGCCGGGCGAATCCCCGGGCTCGAGGTTCGGCTGCGGCGCCGCGGGTCTCGCGACGGGCGCCGCCGCGCGGTGCGCCCGTGGCGGCGGCAATCCCTCCGGCGCTTCGGGCTCGACCCGCGCACGCTTCTCCGCGAGCGGCTTCACGTCGCCCGTCGCGCGGCGCCAGAGGGCGCGCTCGTCGCGGCTGGGATGACGCGCCGCCATGGCCTCAGCTTCCGCTGCCGTCCTCGTCGATGAGGACGATGTGGAGCCGGCGCGGCCCGTGCGCGCCGAGCTCGATCTTCTGCTCGATGTCGCCGGTGCGCGAGGGGCCCGTGACGAAGTTGATGGCGCGCGGCGGTGCTGTGCCCGCCTCGCGCACGCGGTCGAAGCCGTCCTCGTAGGTGGCGACCACCTGGTCCGCGCGTAGCACCACGAGATGATGGTCGGGGAGGAAATTGTTCCGCGTCGGCGACTCCGGCCCCGAGGTCAGCATCAGCGTGCCGGTCTCCGCGATCGCGGCGAGGCAGGCCGTGAGGCCCGTCAAGTCGCCGTCCTCCGCGCGTCCCCGGCGGATTTCCAGGAGCGGCCGGTCGCTCCAGGGAATGCCGTCGAGCCGCGGGTCCGGCGTCATCACGAATTTCGCGGGCAGGTTCTTCTCCGCGAGATAGTCCGCGACCGCGCCCGGCACCTCTGCGGCCGATTTCACGCGCACCACGGAAGTCTGCACCTCCTCCGCCATGCGGACGAAGAGCTCGATCCGGCCGCGCCGGTCGAGGCTCTCGGCGCGCCTCGGAATGAGGTTCCGCGCGTGGGCGTCGAGGCGGGCCGTGAGCTCCGCGCTCTTGGCCTCATCGACGGCGCCGCGCTTCAGCGACTGCCGGATGCTGCCGAGGATTTGCTCGCGGCCGGAGGTCATGACACGCGATACCGTTCCGTGACGCAGCCGCCGGATTTGAACCGCCAAGACGCCAAGGCGCCAAGTTCTTTCTCGCGGCGAAGCCGCAATCCATCTGCCGCGGACTTCTCACGGCTTCCGGTTGGACAATCGTGGCTGCGCCACAAAAGGAACTTGGCGCCTTGGCGTCTTGGCGGTGAATCCTTTCGGTCAGCCACGAACCTCACCGCTTCCTCCTCTGCCGCTCCGCCCAGAGGCTTTGGAAGCTCCGGCCTTCGGGCGCGGGCATGTCGCGGACGCGGGTCCAGCCGCCCGCGAGCGGCAGCGTCCGGAAACGGCCGTGGCGCTTGCCGGCCCAGCCAAGGACCCGCGTCGCCACCCCCGTCAGCGCGTGGTAGAGCGCGGGCCGCCGCGCAAAGAAGGCCCAGAGCGAGAGACCCGTGCGATAGGCCGCGGGCGAGAGCTTCTTCTCGTA
>DATKNV010000210.1:0-3699 GCA_035541215.1 Allostellaceae bacterium
ATCGTGGACGCTTTGCTCGGCTTCGTCTTGGCAGGGCTTGCGCTCGCGGGCAGTCCCGGGCCCGCGACGCTGAGCCTCGCCGCGACCGGCGCCGCCTTCGGCGCGCGCCGGGGCCTTCCCTATATGGGCGGCATCGTCATCGGCATGGTCGGGGTGATGGCGATCACCGCTAGCGGCGTCGTGGGCGTGCTGCTGGCGGTGCCGGGAGCGACGCCCGTCGTCGCGGCGCTCGCCGCCGCTTATTTCGCCTATCTCGCCTACCGGATCGCGACCGCGCCGCCCCTCACCGATGGCGGCGAGGGCGAGCGGCGGCCCTCCTTCGCGGGCGGCATTTTCCTCTCGCTCGTCAACCCCAAGGGCTATGCCGCGATGGCCGCGCTCTTCTCGGGCTTCGCGCTGCTGCGCGAGCGGCTCGTGCTGGATGCGGCGCTCAAGACGGCGGTGCTCCTCGCCATCATCGTCGGGGTCAATCTCGGCTGGCTCTACGCAGGCGCGGCGCTCACGCGCTGCTTCCGCGAGCCCCGCACGAACCGGATCGTCAACGTGACCTTCGCGGTGCTCCTGATCGTCTCCGTCGCTGCGGCGCTCGCGGTCTGAGCGCCTCTACTCCTGCTGGGCCGTACGATAGACCCAGCCGCCGAGAGCGCCGCCGATGAGGGGCGCCACCCAGAAGAGCCAGAGCTGCTGCAGCGCCCAGCCGCCCACGAAGAGCGCGGGCCCCGTGCTGCGCGCGGGGTTGACGGAGGTGTTGGTGACGGGGATCGAGATCAGATGGATGAGCGTCAGCGTCAATCCGATCGCGAGCGGCGCGAAGCCCGCGGGAGCCTTTGGATCGGTCGTCCCCATGATGACGAAGAGGAACATGAAGGTGAGCACCACCTCGGCGACCAGCGCCGAGAGCAGCGGATAGCCGCCGGGGGAGTGATCGGCATAGCCGTTGGCGGCGAAGCCTGCGCTCAAGCTGAAGCCCGCCTTGCCGCTTGCAATGACGTAGAGCACGGCGCTCGCGGCAATCGCGCCGATGACCTGCGCGACGATGTACGGGATGACGCTCGATGCCGGTATCCGCCCGCCCGCGAAGAGGCCCACCGTCACGGCCGGATTGAAATGGCCGCCGGAGATGTGCCCGACGGCATAGGCCATCGTCACCACCGTGAGCCCGAATGCGAGCGCCACGCCCGCAAAGCCGATTCCCAGATTGGGAAAGGCCGCCGCGAGCACCGCGCTCCCGCATCCCCCGAAGACCAGCCAGAACGTCCCGAAGAATTCCGCCACGAGCTTTTTGGACATCGGCATTTGCGCACCCCCGATTCGTGAGGCGGCAGACCCCGCTGCCGGGGCCTGCCTAGCAATGCAGTTATGGCTCTAGGACGCGATTTCAACCGCGGCGGCAGCGATGGCAGCGAGGCCGAAGAGCGCGAGGGCCGCGCCGGACAGGCGATTGATCCAAAGGAGGGTGCGCTCGGAGAGCCGATGGCGGACGAGGCTCACGCCGGTGCTGAGCCCGAGCCACCAGAGCGCCGAGCCCAGGAATACGCCCGCCACCAGCGCCGCCGTCCTGCCGCTCGCGCCGATGGCGCCGAGGCTTGCCATGACCGCGGCGAAGCTCAGGATGGTCGCGGGATTGGTGAGCGTCAGGAAGAGCGTCACGCCATAGGCGGCAGCAAGCCCGGCGGCGCGGGTCTCCGCGCGCTCCGCGGTGGGACGCGCGCGCATGAATCCGATGCCGAGCCAGATGAGCGCCGCTCCGCCGACCCCTTGCAGAGGTGTGCGCAGGCTCACCAGCAGCTCCGTCACCACGGTGAGCCCCGCCGCCGCAACGAGGCCGTAGAGCATGTCGGCCGTGGCGGCCCCGAGGCCCGTGACGAGCCCGAGGAGCCAGCCGCCGGAGAGCGTGCGGCGGATGCAGAGCAAGCCGATGGGGCCTACCGGGGCCGCAATCGAGAAGCCGAGGGCGAGGCCCTTGAGGAGCGCGATGAGGTTCGGGCTCATGTCCCGATCTGTAGCGCGCTTCGGGCGGAGAGAGGAAGTTCTACTAACGGGAAAGTGCGCCCGCATCCGGCACCCCCGGACTTGTGGCTTCCGCGCCGCACTCGCAGGAAATGCGAGGGGGCCGCAATAAACTCACAACCCCAGGGATTCGACCTCCCCTTTATTCGGTGCCCGGGGGAGCGAGCGCGCATGGACCCGAATTGGTATCTCACCGTCGCCGCCGCGGTTTTCGGCGCCGTCGCGGGCTGCCTGATCCTGCTGGCGTGGTCGATCACGCGCTGGATGCTCGGGGAAATCGGCATCCCCGCGATACGCGTTCCGCTCCCGAGCGTATTTCTTGCGCGGCGCTGGCTCATCCGGATCGCGGCCGCGGTCATGGCGGTCGCGAGCACCACCGCGGGCTTCGCCTACCTCGTCTACCCCCGTGACGAGCCCGCGAAGCCCCCGCCTCCGGCACCCACCGTCGCCGCCGAGACCGCGGCCATGAGGCCGCCGCCGGCGCCGGTGCCGCAGCCCGCGCCCTCGGCGCAGATCGACGTCGGCGGGGTCGCCATTTTCTTCGAGCCGCCTCCCGGGTATTGCCTCTATCCGCCGGAGCTGCTGCAGGCGGTGCTGGCGACGCAGCGCAAGGCGAACCCCGAGAACGCCGTCCACATCGCCTTCGCCGACTGCGATCAGCTCCGCAATCGCGGGAGCGGCGAGGGGCGGATCCGCGATTTCGGCCTGCTCATGACGCCGAAGGCGATGCTCGCGAAGACCGTCGGGAAGTCCGTGCTCGCACAATACGCGCGCGAGCAGCTCGACCCGCTTCAGCTCCAGCGCGGCGCCGACAAAGGCATCCGCGCGGCCGAGCGCAACCTCGAAATGCACTCCTTCGCCTCCGCAGGCGTGCTCGCGCGTACCGACGGCGCGGTCTATTTCGGCTTCCTCTCGAAGCTCAAGACGAATGGCGGAAGCTTCGAGCAGGCGGGTTTGATGGCCATGACGGTGATCCGCGGACGGCTCATCGCCTATTACGTCTATGCCGACTTCCGCTGGGACCCGCGCCCGACCTTCGCCCGGCTGCAGCAGACCGCGAAGGGCGGCGTCGAGAAGATGGCGGCGCTCAACCGCTGAGGCGGCGGCCACCAATCCGTTGGACAGTCCCGGGGGCCGACCCTATATACGGAGCCGCATGAGCGGCACCCCCTTCGTCAAGATGCATGGGCTCGGCAACGACTTCGTCGTGTTCGACGCGCGCAAGCATGCGCTGGCCCTCGACGACGCGCAGGCACGCGCGATTGCCGACCGCCACACCGGCGTCGGCTGCGACCAGCTCCTGGTGATGGAGCGGCCGCGGAACCCCGGGGCCGACGTCTTCATGCGCATCCGCAACGCCGACGGCGACGAGGTCGAGGCCTGCGGCAACGGCACGCGCTGCATCGCCGCCGCGCTCATGCGCGAGACCGGCAAGCGCCACGTCACGATCGAGACCGTGGCGGGCCTCCTCGAGGCGAGCGAGGCGGGCCAGGCCCGCGTCACCGTCGACATGGGCCCGGCACGGCTCCAGTGGCGGGAGATCCCGCTCGCGCGCGAATGCGACACGCTGCACGTGCCGCTCGCGCTCGGGCCGGTGAGCGACCCCGTCGCCACCAACATGGGGAACCCGCACGCGACCTTCTTCGTCCCCGACGCCGAGGCCGTCGACGTCGCGAGCCTCGGCCGCGA
>DATKNV010000211.1:0-7848 GCA_035541215.1 Allostellaceae bacterium
ATCACGTCGCGGATCGAGGGGCTGTCGGTCAAGATCATCACGAGACGGTCGATGCCGATGCCGAGGCCGCCCGCGGGGGGCATGCCGTATTCGAGGGCGGTCACGAAATCGGAATCGAGACGCTGCGCCTCCTCGTCGCCGAGCTCGCGCTCGCGCATCTGCGCCTCGAAGCGCGCGAGCTGGTCCTGGGGATCGTTGATCTCGGAAAAGGCGTTCGCGATCTCCCAGCCGTTGACGTAGGTCTCGAAGCGCTCGGTGAGGCGGGGGTCGTTCCGGTCGGCCTTGGCGAGCGGCGAGATTTCCCGCGGGAAGCCCGTGACGTGGATCGGCTGGATGAGCCCGGATTCGACGGTGTGCGCGAAGGCCGACTCGAGCGCGCGGCCCCAGCCGGAGGTGTCGTGCACCTCGGCGCCGAGCGAGCGGGCGCGTGCCCGCGCCTCGTGCTCGTCCGCGATCGCCGTGAAATCGATGCCGGTCTGCTCCAGCACCAGCTCCGCCATGGTCCGGCGCGGCCAGGGCGGCGTCAGGTCGATGCTCTTCTCGCCGTATTTGATCGCGAGCCCGCCGCAGACCTCGCGCGCGGCCGCGGTCACGAGATCCTCGGTGATCGCCATCATCGCGGTCTGGTCGACATAGGCCTGGTAGAGCTCGAGCGTCGTGAACTCGGGATTGTGCCGCGGCGAGATGCCCTCGTTGCGGAAGCAGCGGTTGATCTCGAATACGATGTCCGCGATCCCCCCGACGAGGAGCCGCTTCAGATGCAGCTCCGGCGCGATCCGCAAATAGAGGTCGATGTCGAGCGTGTTGTGATGCGTGATGAAGGGGCGCGCCGAGGCGCCGCCGGGGATCGTGTGCAGCATCGGCGTCTCGACCTCGAGCGCGCCGCGCTCGCCGAGGAGGCGCCGGAAGACCGCGATCACCTGGCTGCGCTTGCGCAGCGTCTCGCGGCTCTCCTCGTTCACGATGAGGTCGACGTAGCGCTGGCGGTAGCGCATCTCGATGTCCGCGAGCCCGTGATACTTCTCCGGGAGCGGCAGCAGCGTCTTCGCGAGCACCGCGACCGCGCGCGCATTGACCGAGAGCTCGCCGCGGGGCGTGCGGCGGATCAGCCCCTCGACGCCGATGAGGTCGCCGAGATCGAGGAGACGCACGAGCTGGAGCTGCTCCGCGGAGAGGAAATCCTTGTGGCAGAAGATCTGGATCTTGCCGCTGGTATCGTGGAGATCGATGAACATCCCGCTGTTGCGGACGGCGCGGATGCGTCCCGCGACCGCGACGCGATCCTCGGTCTGCGCGCCCGCGGCCAGGCCCTCGTAACGCCGCGTCAAGTCCGCCGCGCTCGCGGTCACCTGGAAGCCGTAGGGATAGGGATCGACGCCGAGCTTCTTGAGCGCCGCGAGCTTCTCGAGCCGCACCGCGCGCTGTGAGCCTTCCTCGCCCGCTTCGGTCTTCTGCTCCTTGTCCGCCACTAGCGCACGACTCCTTGCCGTTCGGAAAAGCGCGCCCTTTGTAGCCGTTTGCGACGAAAGCGCAACAACAGCTCCTGCGCCGCATTCCTCATTCGTCATGGCCGGGCTTGTCCCGCGGCTGTGCGGTTCCGCTCTCGATACAGCGCAAGAGAGGCGCCGCCGCTCGCGTCGCCCTCTTTTGTCGTCATGGCCGGACTTGCCCCGGCCGTGAGGGAATAACAATAAAAAACTGTTAAATAATATATATTGACATCTGCAATTAGCAAATTAATCTTCCGCTCCAGCGCCGATTTGAGCTTCAGCTTGCGGGCGCTTTAGAAATGCGGCTAAAGCGAGGGCATCGATCCGCCCAGCGAGAGCTGCGGCGGGTTTTTTTGCGGCCTGTCCCCGCCCGGGCCATGAGTTGGAACCCACGGGAGGGGATCATGTCCGTGCTCACTGTCACACTCCGCCTCGCCCGCCTCGCCGTGACGGCGATGCTGGCGCTCGGCGTCTCCGGCGCATTTGCGGCCGAGAAGCCCAAGTCGATCCGTCTCGACTACGCCTACTACAACCCCCTGAGCCTCGTGCTCAAGGAGAAGGGCTGGGTCGAGGAGGAGTTCAAAGGCGACGGCATCGCCGTCGAATGGGTGCTGAGCCTGGGCAGCAACAAGGCGCTCGAGTTCCTGAGCGGCGGCAGCATCGATCTCGGCTCGACCGCGGGCTCGGCGGCGCTGCTCGCGCGCGCCAACGGCAATCCCATCAAGGCTATCTACATCTACTCGAAGCCCGAATGGACCGCGCTCGTGACGAGCAAGGACTCGCCGATCAGATCGGTCGCGGATCTCAAGGGCAAGCGCATCGCCGTCACACGCGGTACCGATCCCCACATCTTCCTGCTGCGCGCGCTCGAGCGCGCGGGCCTCTCCCCGCGCGACGTGAAGATGGTCCTGCTGCAGCATCCCGACGGCAAGACCGCGCTCGTCAAGGGCGAGGTCGATGCCTGGGCCGGTCTCGATCCCTACATGGCGCAGATCGAGATCGAGGAAGGCGCGCGGCTCTTCTTCCGCGATCCCGATCTCAACACCTACGGCTTCCTCGACGTGCGCGAGGAGTTCGCGGCGGCGCACCCCGATCTCGTCCTGCGCGTCCTCGCCCTCTACGAGAAAGTGCGCGCCTGGGCGCTCGCCAATCCCGACGAGTTCCGCGCCATCGTCGCGAGGGCGACGAAGCAGAGCGACGCGGTCGCCCGCCTCACCCTCGAGCGCAACGACCTCCGCAGCGGAAAGATCGGCGAGACGCAGCGCCTCGCGATCGTCGCCGCGGGCGGCGTCCTCAAGGAGAGCGGCATCGTCCCCGCCGACACCGACATCGAGGCGGTCTCGCGCGCCCTCGTCGATCCGGGCTTCGTCGAGCGCTTGCCCGCGGGCCAGCAGGCGAAGCAATGACGGCGCTTCGCGGCAGCGCGCTCGGGTGGGCGCTGCCGCTCGGCCTGCTCCTCCTCTGGGAGGCGATTGCGGGAGCGGGGCTCGTGCGAGCAAGCCTGCTGCCGCCGCCCGCCGCAGTCGCCGCCACGCTCTGGGCCCTCGCCAAGAGCGGCGAGCTCGCAGAGCACGTGGCGATCACGCTGCTGCGCGTCCTCCTGGGCTTCGCATTCGGCACCGCGGCGGCGACGGCGCTGGGCGCGCTCGCGGGCCATTCCGAGACCTGGCGGCGCCTGCTCGATCCCACGATCCAGGGGCTGCGCAACGTGCCCTCGATCGCCTGGGTCCCGCTCTTCATCCTCTGGCTCGGGATCTTCGAGGCCTCGAAGATCACGCTGATCGCCGTCGGCGTGTTCTTCCCGGTCTATCTCAATCTGATGGCGGGCATCCGCCAGACCGACCGCAAGCTCGTGGAGGTCGCGCGCGTCCACGGCTATCGCGGCCTCTCGCTCGTCCGCCGCGTGCTTCTGCCCGCGACGCTTCCGGCCTATGTGACGGGGCTCCGCGGCGGGCTCGGCCTCGGCTGGATGTTCGTGGTGGCCGCGGAGATGATGGGCGCGAGCGAGGGGCTCGGGTTCCTCATGGTCGACGGCCAGCAGACCGGGCGCCCCGCCGTCATCATCGGGAGCCTGCTGCTCTTCGCCGTCCTCGGCAAGGCGACGGACGTGGTGCTGTCGCTCCTGGGACGGCGGGCGACGCGCTGGCAAGACAGCTTCGCCGCCGCGCAAGAAAGAGAAGCCGATGCTGCGGATCGAGCGGGTCTCCAAGCTGTTTGAGAGCGGCACCGTCGCGCTCCGCGCGATCGATCTCGCGCTCGACCGCGGCGAGGTGCTGGGCATCGTCGGCACCAGCGGCTCCGGCAAGAGCACGCTTTTGCGGCTCGTGGCGGGTCTCGACCGGCCCAGCGAGGGCGAAGTCCTGCTCGACGGCGTTCCCGTGACGGGGCCCAGGCCCGAGCTCGGCCTCGTCTTCCAGGAGCCGCGCCTCATGCCCTGGCTCAGCGTACGCGAGAACGTCGAATTCGCGCTGCCAGGGCGACCGAGACGCGAGCGCCGCGCGCGGGCGGAGGCGGCGCTCGCGCGCGTCGGTCTCACCGGCTTTGCCGAGGCGCTGCCGCGCGCGCTTTCGGGCGGCATGGCGCAGCGCGCGGCGATCGCCCGCGCGCTCGTCGCGCGGCCAGAAGTCCTCCTCCTCGACGAGCCCTTCAGCGCGCTCGACGCCTTCACGCGCATGGCGCTCCAGGACCATCTCCTGGGGATCTGGCACCACGACAGGCCGACGCTCATCCTCGTCACGCATGACGTCGAGGAGGCGCTGGTGCTGAGCGACCGGGTGCTGGTGCTGCGGGCACGACCCGGACGCATCCACGCGGAATACCAGCTCGATCTCCCGCGCCCCCGCAAGCGCACGGACCCGCGTCTTCAGGAGTGGAAGGAGCGGCTCCTTCTCGATCTCGATCTCGGCCTCGGCGAGGCCCCGTCCGAGCCCGATTTCGCGATCTGACGCCAATCCATTCACGCAAAATTTCGTTTACTGAAACCCCATGGGACTCTAACTATGCTGGCGCCGCCCTATCGCGGCGACACGATCTCCATGAGGATCAATGCCATGAAATCGCTAGGATATTTCGCGCTTGCCGCGCTTGCGGCGGCGACCCTCACGACGAGCGCCGGGGCGCAATCCCTGAAGGCCCGGCAGTTCCAGGCCTCGCAGGACGAGTATCTCGCCCACTCCGTCGAGGACGTGGCCAAGCGCTGCGAGGCCCCGATCACCGCGAAGATCGACTGGTCGACGATCGCGCAGGACGAGCCTGGCGACCACAGCCCCTCCGGCTTCTGCGGCAGTGCGCTCGATTCGATCGGCTCGCTCTGCGGCGACAAGCTCGCGAAGGAGGCGATTCAGAAGGGCGTGAAGACCGTCATCTGCAAGATGGGCGGCCCGCGGGCGATGACGCTCCAGGCCGGCACCCTCACCTACACCATCAACTACGACGCCGCGAACAACGACGACTTCATCACGGCGTTCCTGAAGGAGCATCTCTGATCGCGGGGGCGCCCGCTCATTCCGCCGCGACCGCGGCGGAGGGGCGGGCGCCGGCCACGCCGAGGTCGAGCGAACTGTCGTGGAAGGCGCGCAAGGTGCCGCGGTGGCCGACACTGACGATGGTCGGCCGCCACGGCGCCTCGCGCAGCATCCGGTAGATCTGTTCCTCCGCGGCCTCGTCGAGCGCCGAGGTCGCCTCGTCGAGGAAAATGACCGCGGGCTCTGTCAGGAACACCCGCGCAAAGGCGAGACGCTGCTGCTCGCCGCCGGAAAGGCGCTGCGACCAGAGGTCGTTGGTGTCGAGCTCGCGCGCGAAGGTGCCGAGCCCGACCTTCGCCAACACCTCCTTGAGGCGCGTGTCGGGGATGCTGCTGTCGTGCTCGGGATAGATGAGCGCCTGGCGCAGCGTGCCCAGCGGAATGTAGGGCTTCTGCGGCACGAAGAAGGCTCGGCCCTCCGCAAGCTCGACCTTGCCGCGGCCGAAGGGCCAGAGCCCCGCAATCGCACGCAGGAGCGTGCTCTTGCCTATGCCCGCGGGCCCCGCGACCAGCAGGGCGTTCCCGGGCTCGGCGCGCAGCGCCACGTTGGCGATCAACGCCTTTCCGTCCGGCAGATTGAGGTCGAGGGCCTCGACGGCGAGCCCATCGCCCTTGCGCGCGATCGCGATCGGCTTCTCCGCCCGGCCCTCGGCCTCGAGCTCGGCGACGCGGTAGTCGAAGGTCGCGAGACGCTGCACCACCGACTGCCAATTCGCGATGTCCGTGTAGGCATTGACGATCACCGTCAGCGCATCCAGCACTTGACCGAAGGCGCCCACGGTCTGCATGAGATCGCCGAGCTTGATCTGCTTTGCGAAGAACCTCGGTGCCTGCAGTAGGAACGGGAAGACCACCGATGCCTGCGAGAAGCCCGCGGTGAAGGAGCCGAGCTTCAGGTTCCGCCACATGATCGCGATGAAATTCGAGTAGATGGCACTGAAGCGCAGATCGAAGATCGCGCGCTCGCGGCTCTCGCCGCCGTAGAAGGCGACGCTCTCGGTGTTCTCGCGGAGCCGCACGAGGCTGTAGCGGAAATCGGCCTCGTAGCGTTGCCGGTTGAAGTTGAGCGGCACGAGCTTCCGCCCGATCTTGACGGTCAGGACCGTCCCGAAAGCCGCATAGACGATGCTGAGCCAGACCAGATAGGCGGGGATGGTTACCTCGCCCAGCGAGCCCAGCGGTATCGTCACCGGTCCCGAGAGCGACCACAGGATCAGAATGAAGGAGCCCAGGGTCACGACCTTGCGCACCAGCAGCAGCGTGAGCCCGAAGGTGTTCTCGATGAAGAGGCGGATGTCCTCGGCGATGCGCTGGTCGGGGTTGTCGGTATCGCCGCTGAGCTGCAGCCGGTAATAGGCGCGGTGCGAGAGCCAGCGGTCGACGTAGTGCGCGGTGAGCCAGCGGCGCCAGCGGACCTGCAGCCAGTTCATGAAGAACTCGAGCGATATCGCGAGCGCGATATAGACCATCGCGAGCGCGAAGAAGATGCCGATCAGCCGAAAGAAGGCGCTCTCGTCGACATTCTGGATCGCGTTGTAGAAGTCGTTGTGCCAGTAGCTGAAGCGGACGGTCATCCCGACGACCGAGAGGTTGAGCGCCCCGACGACGGCCAAGAGCCCCAGCGCCCGCCACTTGTCCTCGCCGAACCAATATGGCTTCGCGATCCGCCAGGCCTCGCGCAGAACGTGCCGCATTCCCTTGCTCGTCATACCGGTCTTGCTCCTGCTTGTCGCGGGCGCCGCCCGGACGGATCATGGTTCTGAAATCGTTAATCCCGCGGTAACGAAGATCGCAGCCGACGCATGAGTGACACGCCCACGGAGGACTCGCCGCTCGCCCTGCTGCTCGCCCGCGGCGTTGCGCGCGCCTTCGCGCAGCGCGGCCTCGCCACTCTTGCGGAGGTGGCGCTGGCGAACGGAAGGCGGGCGGACATTCTGGGACTAGGGCGGGGCGGCGAGCTCGTCATCGTCGAGATCAAATCCTCGGTCCAGGACTTCCGTAGCGACGGAAAGTGGCGGGAATACCGCGAGTTCTGCGACCGTTTCTATTTCGCGGTCCCCGATCGGTTCCCACGCGGGCTGATACCGGAGGATTGCGGCCTGATCGTGGCAGACGGTTTCGGGGCGGCGATCCTGCGCGAGGCGCCCAGCCTGCCGATCGCGGCGGCGCGACGCAAAGCAATGACGCTGCGCTTTGCGATTCTGGGCTCCGAGCGGCTCCGACGTCTCCTCGATCCCGAAAGCGATGCCGGGGAGCCGCTGTGAAGCGATTCACAGGGCAGACACCTTTCCTCAGCGCGCCATCCGCTTGATGGTGGCGGTGGTGCTGTGGCCGGGGACAAGCTCCGCCAGCACGACCTTGCCGCCCTGTGCCTCCACGATGTCGGCGCCCACCACCTGGTCCATCCGGTAGTCCGCGCCCTTCACGAGCACGTCCGGCTTCAGCGCCGAGATGAGCTCGCGCGGCGTGTCGGTCTCGAAGATCACGACCATGTCGACGTCCGCGAGAGAAGAGAGCACCGCGCCGCGGACGGCTTCGTTGTGGACGGGACGGTCGGGGCCCTTGAGACGCGCCACCGAGGCGTCGCTGTTGAGGCCCACCACCAGTCGGTCGCAGTGGCTCTTCGCCTGCTTCAGCAGGGAAACGTGGCCGAGATGGAGGAGATCGAAGACGCCGTTGGTGAAGCCGATCTTGAGGCCGCTGCGGCGCCATCGCGCGACGTGGTCCAACGCGACCGGCAGCGGCAGCAGCTTGCGCCCCGCGAGCGCATCGCGACTGACGAATGCCTCCTCGAGCTCGCTCGCGTGGACGACGGCGGTGCCGACCTTGCCGACG
>DATKNV010000212.1:0-9517 GCA_035541215.1 Allostellaceae bacterium
CCCAAAATCGCCCCGCCCCTTCCCGCTCGAGGCTGGACGGCGCGGGTCCCGGTGCTAAGCCCTCATCAAGAGGCCGGTTTGCCGCAGTCGCGCGGCGTGATGCCCTTCTCCTTGGCGTAGGCGAGCGCCGACTCCTTGTACATCTCGGTCAGCATGTCGCGGTCGGGCTGGATCCAGTCGGAAACGAAGCTCCATTTCTGGCCGTCCCATTGCTGGATGCGGACGTTGCCCGCGCCCTCGTGGTTGCCGCAGGAGAGGGCCACCGGATAGACCAAACCGTCGGCGCCGAGCTCCTTGATGCGCTTGGCGTCGAGGTTGAGGTGCTCGTAGCCCCACTGCACCTGCTCGCCCTTTATCGGCTTGTTGCCGAAGTTGCCGTAGGCGGTGCGGATCGCCTCTGTGTCGTAGATCGCGTTGACGACGCCGCGGTTGTAGAGCACCTCGCCGACCTTGTCCTTGGGACCGTGGCCGCCGCCCTTCTCGTAGACGTATTTCAGGATGTCCTGGATCACCGGGAAGTTGGTGCCGGTGGCGTGGAAGGTGCCGGACTTGTAGCCCTTGGCCTGGGCGCCAGCGGGAACCACGTCGGGCTCTGCTCCCGACCACCAGACGCCGATGAAGTGGTCCATGGGGTAGCCCACCGCCGCCGCTTCCTTGATCGCGGTGGAGTTCATGATTCCCCAGCCCCACATGAAGGTCCAATTGGGCTTCTCCTGGCGGATCTGCAGCCAGACCGCCTTCTGGTCGATGCCCGGCGGCGACACCGCGAACTTCACGAAGGTGTATCCGTATTTGGCGGAGAGCTTCTCGAGCGTCGCGATCGGCTCCTTGCCGTAGGCGCTGTCGTGGTAGACGAGCGCGATCTTCTTGCCCTTGAGCTTGTCGAAGCCGCCTTCCTCTGCGGCCACGTATTTGATGAGCGCGTCGGCCTGCGCCCAGTAGGTCGCGGGCAGCGTGAAGACGTAGGGGAAGACAGCGCCGTAGCTGGCATCGGCGCGACCGTAGCCCATGGAGATCACTGGAATGTGATCGGCGGTCGCGCGCTCGATCAGCGCGTAGGTGATGCCGGTCGAGAGCGGATCGACGAGCGAGGCGCCCGTGGGCGGATGGTTCTTGAGCTTCTCGTAGCACTCCACGCCCTTGCTGTTGTCGTAGGCGGTCTCGCATTCCTCGTAGGTGATCTTGACGCCGTTCACGCCGCCGTCGCGCGCGTTGATCATGTCGAGATAGTCGGCGTAGCCGTTGGCGAAGGGGACGCCGTTCGGCGCATAGGCGCCGGTGCGGTAGACGAGGCGCGGGATGAACTGCTCGTTCTGCGCCAGCGCACCTTGGGCCCAGAGGCCGAATCCGATGCCCGCGGCAGCGGCCGCTACGAGGCTAAACTTCCTGTAATGCATGCACTCCTCCCATCCGGTATGGCGGTTGTTTCCGATGTCGTTTTTATCGCCGCAGCACCGCGAAATACCGCAGGCGCGGGCATTATTGGCACGAGCCAAAAACCTACCATTCGCCCCCGCAGAGGGCAAACACTCAATACCCCGCTATCCCCGAGGACCGATGCTCCCGCTCAGTACGGGAACGGCCAGAGCCGCAACTTCTCCTTCGCGATCTGCCAGAGCCGCGCGAGGCCGCGCGGCTCGACGATCAGGAAGAAGATGATGAGCGCGCCGAAAACGACCTGCTGGATGTTGGTGTTGAGATTGACGGGAATGACGAAGCCGAGCTTCGGCGGGAGGTTCTCCAGGAGGAGCGGCAGGAAGGTGATGAATGCGGCGCCGAGGAAGCAGCCGAGAATGCTGCCGAGCCCGCCGATGATGATCATGAAGAGGACGCTGAAGGAGATATCGATGTCGAAGGCGAGCGCCTCGATGCTCGAGGTGTAGACGAAGGCCCAGAGCGCGCCCGCGAGCCCGCAATAGAAGGAGCTGATCGCGAAGGCGAGGAGCTTCGTCCGCAGCGGCCTGATGCCGATGATCTCCGCCGCGATGTCCATGTCGCGGATCGCCATCCAGGCGCGCCCCACGCGCCCCCGCACGAGGTTCTTCGCCGCGAGCGCGAGCACCACGACGAGGGTGAGCACGAAGAAATATTTGTAATAGGGGCTCGACCCCGCGCCGGTGACGAAGAAATCGCCGGCGATCGCGCGTGGCGGCGCGCTGATGACGCCGGAGGGCGTGTAATTGACGAACCAGGGCTGCCGGTTGAAGAGCCAGATCAGGAAGAACTGCGATGCGAGGGTCGCGACCGAGAGGTAGAAGCCCTTGATGCGGAGGCTCGGGAAGCCGAAGAGCACGCCCACCGCCGCGGTGATCGATCCCGCCAGCAGGAAGACGAGGAGGATGTTGAGGCCGGGAAAGGCCGTCGCGAGCTTGTAGGTCGCGAACGCGCCCACCGCCATGAAGCCGCCGGTACCGAGCGAGACCTGGCCCGCATAGCCCGTGAGGATGTTGAGCCCGAGCGCCGCGAGCGCATAGATCAGGAACGGCAGCATGATGGGCCCGAGCCAATAGGCCGCGCCCGCTTGCGAGGCGAAGAGCGGGATCCCCGCATAGGCGATCAGCAGCCCCAGGACGATGAAGATGCGGTCCTGGCGGATCGGGAAGATCGCCTGATCCGCCTCGTAGCTCGTTTTGAACTGTCCGGCCTCGCGGTAAAGCATCGGCTCACACTCTCTCGATGATGCGCTCGCCGAACAGGCCCTGCGGCCGGAACAGCAGGAAGACGAGGGCGAGCATGTAGGCGAACCAGTCCTCCATCGCGCCGCCCGTGACGGGGCCCCAGTAGAATTCCGCGATCTTCTCCGTCGAGCCCACGATGAGGCCGCCGACGATGGCGCCGGGGATCGAGGTGAAGCCGCCGAGGATCAGCACGGGAAGCGCGCGGAGCGCCACCTGCTCGATCGAGAACTGCACGCTCCCGAGCGTCGAGCCCCACATGATCCCCGCGACGAGCGCCACGAGCCCCGCGGCGATCCAGACGATGACCCAGATCGAGCGGAGCGGGATGCCCACGGAGAGCGCGGCCTGATGGTCGTCGGCGACGGCGCGGAGCGCGCGTCCCACCCTGGTCTTCTGGAAGAAGATCGCGAGTGCCGCCACCAGCGAGCCCGCGACCAGCGCCGCCAGGAGATCGAGCGACTGGATGAGGATGTTCCCGATGAAGATCGGGCCGCCGGAGAGTCCGACGTCGAGCGGCCTGACGTCGCCGCCCCAGACGATCTGCCCGAGGCCGCGCAGGAAGTAGGTGATGCCGATCGTCGCCATGAAGAGGATGATCTGCTCCTGGTTGACGAGGGGACGCAGCACCAGGCGCTCGGCCGCGTAGGCCAGCACGATCATCACGACGACTGTGACGAGGAGCGCGCCCCAAATTCCGGCGCCGCTGTCGATGCAGCCCGCGAAGTTGAGCGCGGCGAAGAGCACCATGGTGCCCTGCGCGAAATTGAACACGCCCGAGGCCTTGTAGATCAGCACGAACCCGAGCGCCACCAGCGAATAGAGCACGCCGCTCAGCAACCCCCCGATCAGCACCGTCGCGAAATTCGCGGGGTCCGAGGCCATGGCCACGAAGGGGCCGATGAAGATCGCGTAGAGCGTGTCCATCAGCCGCCAGCCTCAGCGCCGTGAGGGAGGGAGAAGTCTCGCCCCTCCCCCCTCGAGGGTGAGGGTAGGGAGGGGGGAGCAACCGGCACGATTTCTTCGCCGCTACCGCGGCGCTGCTCCCCACCCGTCGACGCTATCGCGTCGCCGACCTCCCCCTCGAGGGGGGAGGGGGACACCGCGTGGGAATCGCGATGCAGCATGCCGCTACTCCTTGTGCGCGACGCCGAGATAGGCGTCGATGACGGCCTGATCGGCGCGCACCACGTCGGGCGCGCCGTCGGCGATCTTGCGGCCGTAGTCGAGCACGACCACGCGGTCGGAAATGTCCATCACCACGCCCATGTCGTGCTCGATGAGCGCGATCGTCGTGCCGAACTCGTCGTTGACGTCGAGGATGAAGCGGCACATGTCCTCCTTCTCCTCGACGTTCATGCCGGCCATGGGCTCGTCGAGCAGCAGGAGATTCGGCTCCATCGCGAGCGCGCGGCCCAATTCGACGCGCTTCTGGAGCCCGTAGGGAAGCTGCCCCACCGGCGTCTTCCGGATCGCCTGAATCTCCAGGAAGTCGATGATCTCCTCGACGTATTCGCGGTGCTCGAGCTCCTCCTTGAGCGCGGGCCCGTAGTAGAGCGTCTGCCAGAGGAAGTTCCGCCTCATGCGCAGGAGCCGCCCGGTCATGATGTTGTCGAGCGTGCTCATGCCGCGGAAGAGGGCCACGTTCTGGAAGGTGCGCGCGATCCCCTGCTCGGCCGCCTGGTGCGGGCGCATGCGCCGGCGCGTCTCGCCGTGGAAGGTGATGGTGCCGAGCTGCGGGTGATAGAAGCCGTTGATCACGTTCAGCATCGAGGTCTTGCCGGCGCCGTTGGGGCCGATGATCGCGAGGATCTCGTGCTCTCGGATCTCGACGCTGATGTCCGTGAGCGCCTTGACGCCGCCGAAGGACAGGCTGATGTGATCGGCCTTGAGGATGGGCTCGCCGATCCGCTTCGCGGATGCCATCGATCTAGCTCGCGCGCCTGAGCGGCTCGACCGTGGCGGGGATCGGCTGCGTCTTGGCGTTCCTGATCTTGAGGTCCGCCTGGAGCGTGCCCTTGCGCCCGTCCTCGAATGTCACCTGCGTCTCGATCGCAGCGTGGTCGCGCTCGGAGTAGAGCGCGTCGACGAGCGGCTGGTAGCGATCGCCGATGAAGCGCCGGCGCACCTTGCGGGTGCGCGTGAGCTCGCCGTCGTCGGCGTCGAGCATTTTGTGGAGGATGAGGAAGCGCCGGATCTGCGAGCCCGCGAGATGCGGCTCCGAGGCGAGGTCGCGATTGACCTGCTCGACGCAGCCCTGGATGAGCTCGTAGACCTTGTCGAGGCTCGCGAGCTCCGTGTAGCCGCCATAGACGATGCCGTTCCGCTCGGCCCAGTTCCCGACCGCCTCGGCATCGATATTGATGAACACCGTGACGTAGGGCCGGTTGGGTCCGAAGGCCACGGCCTCGCGGATGTAGGGGAAGAATTTGAGCTTGTTCTCGATGAATTTCGGCGCGAAGAGCGTGCCGTCCTGCAGCTTCCCCACGTCCCTGGCGCGGTCGATGATGTGGAGGTGGTGCATGTCGTCGAGGAAGCCCGCGTCGCCCGAATGCGTCCAGCCGTCGGGCCGCTTGGCCTCCGCGGTCGCCTGCGGGTTCTTGTAATAGCCCGCGAAGACGCCGGGGCTCCGATAGAGCACCTCGCCATCGTCGCTGATCCTGATCTCGGCGCCGCTCACGGTAGTGCCGACGGTGTCGGGGCGAACTTGCCCGTTCGGCTGGATGCACAGGAACACCGAGCACTCGGTCATGCCGTAGAGCTGCTTGATGTTCATGCCGAGCGAGCGATAGAAATTGAAGATGTCGGGCCCGATCGCCTCGCCCGCGGTGTAGGCGAGGCGGATGCGGCTGAAGCCCAGCGTGTTCTTGAGCGGCCCGTAGATCAGCAGATTCCCGAGCCGGTAGAGGAGGCGGTCGCCAAGCGAGACCTTCTCGCCGTCGAGGATCTTGCCGCCGATGCGGCGCGCCACGGCCATGAAGCGCTTGAAGAGCCAGCGCTTGAGCGCGCCGGCATCCTCCATGCGGATCATCACCTGCGTCAGGATGTTCTCGTAGATGCTGGGCGGCGCGAAGAAATAGGTGGGGCCGAGCTCGCGCAGGTCCGTCATGACGGTGGCGCCCGATTCCGGACAGCTCACGCAGAAGCCCGCGCAATAGGACTGGCTCAGCGAGAAGACGTAATCGCCGACCCAGGCCATCGGCAGATAGGCCAGAACCTCCTCGTCCTCGCGCAGGCCCTCGAAGGCGATCGAGCTCCAGGTCATCTTGATCACGTTGTCGAAGGTGAGCATGACGCCCTTCGACTGGCCGGTCGTGCCGGAGGTGTAGAGGATCACCGCGACGTCGCTGCCGCTCCCCTTGGCGATCTCGGCCTCGAGGAAGCCCGGATGCTCGGCGCCGAAGGCGCGGCCCCGCTCCTGCACCTCCTCGTAGGAGGTGAGTCTGCTCCGGTCGTAGTGCCGCATGCCCCGCGGGTCGGAATAGATGATCCCCTCGATGCGCGGGAGCCGCTCGAGCACCGAGAGCACTTTGTCGACCTGCTCCTGGTCCTCCGCGAGGATGAAGCGGACCTCGGCGTGGTCGAGGACGTATTCCATCTCGTTGGCGACGGCGTCTTGATAGACCGGCACGGCAATGCCGCCGAGGCTCTGCGCCGCGGGGATCGCCCAATAGAGGCGCGGGCGGTTGTCGCCGATGATCCCGAGCTTGTCGCCGCGCTTGAAGCCCATGGCGGCAAGGCCGTGCGCGAGGTCGCGCACCTGCTCTGCCGCCTCAGCCCAGGTCCAGCTCTGCCAGATGCCGAAATCCTTCTCGCGCATCGCGGGCCGGTTGCCGCGACGCCTGGCATTGTCGAGCAGCAATTTCGGGAAGGTGTCGAGGGCGGGATCGCCGGCGGCACCCGCCTTGGGCGCGTCGTGGATCACTTTCTCGGCAACGGCCATATGGTCGTCTCCCTCTAGCGCTCGGATTGCCAACGGGAAAACTCGCCGGTCGAGGCGCCATCGCGCCCGGACCGCTGCCCCGAAACCCTCCCGTCTTCTTGCGTTTTTTGCTTACCAGACATGCACCAGGGCCAAGCCTAGGTAAGCCAAAGGGGGAATGGGGTCAAGCGGATGCGGCGCGCGCCGCGATCACGGTTGCGCCAGTTCGCTTGCGCCGTTGGGGACCTGAGCCGGAGAGGGGCCGCGGAGCCCCGCGCTTAGAGAAACTTCGTCGGCCGGATCATCGTCCGCCACATGTGCGCGACGGGGCTCCCGTCGTAGCCGAGGCCTTCTTCGGGCTGGCGGAAGTTGCGGCCGATGATGTCCGTGAATTCCTCGATCTCGATCTTCTTGTTGGGATCGAATGAGTAGATGTCGCTGATGCAGATGAGGCGCGAGGTCATGTACCACTTGTGACCGCGCGCCCGCTTGTACTCCTCCTCGATGTAGGCGTCGGGCCGGTAGTTGGGCCCGAAGAGCTTGTTGTACATCTCGGGATAGCCGTAGCCCACGGACTCGTCGGGATAGAAGCGCAGCGCTTGATGCGTGCGGATCGCCCAGCTCACCTCGGGCTCGACATAGGGTGCCAGCAGCTGCTCGCCCCAATAGCCGTGGTCGCCGCGGATGAATCCGACGACGGCGATGTCGTGGAGGAGGCAGGCGATCACGACCTTCTCGTTGTGCCCGGCCTTGAGCGCGTGATGCGCGCTCTGCAGCAAATGCTGGGCGCCGCCGAAGCGGAGCTTGAAGAAGTCGACGAGCGTCGGCTTCGCCGGCATTTTCGGGAGCCGGGGGTCGTCGCCCATCAGCATGTATTTGCCGGGATTGGCCGCCACCAGCTTGGCGCCCGCGCCGTCATGGCGCACGCCGTCGACCATCGTGAAGAGCGCCGATGGCAGCACGAGCACGTCGAGCTCGCGGATCTTCCGCTCTTCGAGGGCATCGGCGCGGTCGGCGAGGGTGGCGGACGCGGACATGGATTGAACCCTCCAGGGAAAATCGAAAACCTGCGTTGCGGCTGCATGAATTCTAGGCACCTTCTGCGCTTCCGGCAATCGTGCCGGCAAGGTCCATGGGGCCGAGAAAGCGCCGCCCTTGATCTCCGCGGCGAGAAGCGGTAGCAGCGGGGCGCGCTGGCGCGGGGTGCCGGTCCTCGGCCCCGTCCCCGATCCTCTTTCAGGAGACCAGATCCATGTCCGTCACCGGCCATGACACGCTTAGGGCTCGCCGCACGCTCGCCGTCGACGGCAAGGAATACGACTATTTCAGCCTGGAAGCGGCGGCGAAGGCCGCGGGCCTCGGCGACATCTCGCGCCTGCCGTTCTCGCTGAAGGTCCTACTCGAGAATCTCGTGCGGCTCGAGAACGGCCGCACGGTCACGGTCGAGGACATCAAGGCGGTCGCGGATTGGCTCAAGACCAGGAGCTCGGAGCGCGAGATCGCCTTCCGCCCCGCGCGCGTCCTCATGCAGGACTTCACCGGCGTCCCCGCCGTGGTCGACCTCGCGGCGATGCGCCAGGCGATGGCGAAGCTCGGCGGCGACCCCCAGAAGATCAATCCGCTCTCGCCCGTCGATCTCGTGATCGACCATTCCGTGATGATCGACAGTTTCGGCTCGGCCGCGGCCTTCCGCGAGAACGTCCGCAAGGAATTCGAGCGCAACGGCGAGCGCTACGCCTTCCTGCGCTGGGGCCAGAGCGCCTTCGACGATTTCCGCCTGGTCCCGCCCGGGACCGGCATCTGCCACCAAGTGAACCTCGAATATCTCGCGCGCACGGTCTGGACCACGAAGGAGAACGGCCGCACGGTCGCTTATCCCGACACCGTCGTCGGCACCGACAGCCACACCACCATGGTGAACGGGCTTTCCGTGCTGGGCTGGGGCGTGGGCGGCATCGAGGCGGAGGCCGCGATGCTGGGCCAGCCGATCTCGATGGTGCTCCCGGAGGTGGTGGGGATGCGGCTCTCGGGCGCGTTGCGCGAGGGGGCGACGGCGACCGACCTCGTCCTCACGGTGACGCAGATGCTGCGCAAGAAGGGCGTGGTCGGCCGCTTCGTCGAGTTCTGCGGCCCCGGCCTCAGGGGCCTAGCGCTCGCGGATCGCGCGACGCTCGGCAACATGGCGCCGGAATACGGCGCCACCTGCGGCTTCTTCCCGATCGACCAGGAGACGCTGCGCTACCTCGCCTTCACAGGCCGCGACGCGCATCAGGTGAAGCTCGTCGAGGCCCATGCGAAGGCGCAGGGGCTCTGGCACGACGAGACCTCGCCCGACCCCGTCTTCACGGACATGCTCGAGCTCGATCTCGGCACCGTCGAGCCCTCGCTTGCGGGTCCGCGCCGGCCGCAGGACCGCGTGGCGCTCTCGGCCGCGTCCAAGTCCTTTGCGGCGGAGCTGCCGAAGCTCGCGGGCAAGACCGAGGGCGCGCTCGCGGAGCGCAAGGTCGCGGTCGCCGGCAGCAACTACGAGATCAAGGACGGCCACGTCGTGATCGCGGCGATCACGAGCTGCACCAACACCTCCAATCCGAGCGTCATGCTCGCGGCGGGGCTCCTCGCGCGCAACGCCGTCAAGCGCGGCCTCAAGGTGAAGCCCTGGGTCAAGACCTCTCTCGCGCCGGGAAGCCAGGTGGTCTCCGACTACTACGCCGCCGCGGGCCTGCAGAAGGACCTCGACGCGCTCGGGTTCGAGGTGTTGGTGCAGCTGGTGATCGCGGCGATGACGATGTGGCCGTCCTTGAGCTCGTAGTTCGAGCCCTTGACGGCGGCCTTGCGGTCCTGCTTCGCGATGTCGGCGACGCCCGAGAGCTTCGGCAGCTCGGCCGCGAAAGACGGGCTGACGCCGGAGAGCGCGACGCGG
>DATKNV010000213.1:0-7178 GCA_035541215.1 Allostellaceae bacterium
CTACGGGCAGTTCCTCTTCGACGACGGCGGCGACCGCTGGGCCTTCGAATCCAATCCCGACGGGCTGCAGAAGTTCTGGCCGCTCAAGAGAGGCAACAAGCTCGGGATCGAGAAGATCGACCGCAACACCCGCAACCACGCCCTGGTCACGCTCACGGTCGTCGGCACCGAGCCCGTGCAGGTCGGCAACCGCAGCTACGTCGCCTGGAAGGTGCGGCGCTTCGACAATCTCGAGGAGAAAGCCACCTTCGAGCAGTTCCTCTGGTATGCGCCGGAGCTCTGCACGCTCGCGGCCTTCACGGACTCGCAGCAGCGCCGCATCGATCTCCTGCGCATCCTCAAGCCCAGCGACCGCGACTACAAGCGCCCTGTCGTGCGCAAGCAAGGCCAGCTCTTCTTCGCCGACACGAACAAGCCCGTGCAATAGCGCGGCATGCGCGGAAGCGATGAGTCGGGTCCTCGCACTCCTGCTCTCGGGATTGCTCGCACTCGCCGCTCTCCCCACGGAAGCCGCGCCGCAGCGCCTGGAGATCGCGGGACTCCGCGTCGCCGCGTGGATCCCCGCCGACAGTACGCCGGGCCCTTGGCCCGTCCTCGTCTTCTCGCACGGGCTCCATGGCTGCAGCACGCAGTCGAAGTTCCTGATGGAGTCGCTCGCGCAAGCGGGCTATGCGGTCTTCGCGCCCGATCACCGCGACGCCGCCTGCCGCGATTGGCGCCAGCTGCTCGCGCGGGCAGAGGAGCCGCTGGGCCAGCCCGCACGCTGGAGCGAGGCGACCTATGCCGACCGCCGCGACGACATCGCGCGCCTCCTCACCGCGCTCGCGGCCGACCCCCGCTTCGGCGCGCCGCCCTTCGATTGGCAGCACGTCGGATTGGTCGGGCATTCCCTCGGCGGCTACACGGTGCTGGGGATCGCGGGCGCCTGGCCCGGCTGGAAGGACGCGCGGGTGAAAGCCGTGCTCGCGCTCTCGCCCTATGCCTCGCCGTTCCTGAGCGCCGGGAGTCTCGGCGGCATTGCCGTCCCGACGATGTACCAGACGGGGACGCGCGACTTCGGCGTCGCTCCCTTCCTCGTCCGCCCCGGCCGCGCTTTCGATCAGACGTCGAAGCCGAAGTTTCTCGTCGACTTCACCCGCGCGGGTCACCTCGCCTGGACCGATCTCAATTCCGCCTATCAGGCCGAGATCGTGAGCTACAGCCTCGCCTTCCTCGACCACGCGCTCAAGGGGAAGCCGTTTTCCTCAGCGCTCGCCACGGCGCACGAGGGCGTGGCGGAGGTGCGCGTGGCGGAATGAGCGCGCATTTGCCGCGCGACCCGCGCGCCCTATACTCCCTTTCATGGCAGGTCGCGGCGAGCCCGTGACCGGGGCCTCACTTAAGCGGACGTCACGGGCGGTTCGCGGCTCCTTGGACCCTAGAGTTCAGGAGGAACCACCATGTTCATCCGAAATCCGATCGAGTGGAGCCTGGATCAATTCCGCGTCGCCGGCGCCGCCGCCGGATCGATGGGCCGCGCGGTCGCCGGCGAGGGAGCGGCCGAAGGGAAGATCGAGGTCCGGCGCATCGGGCTCGCCGACCTCCGCGCCGCGCTCGCCGCGGGCTTCGAGGATTTCAAGGGGAACCGCAGCGACGTCGTCTTCCTCTGCATCATCTACCCGATCCTCGGCTTCGCGCTCGCGAAGCTCGCGGTCGAGAACGAGATGCTGCCGATGCTGTTTCCGCTGGCCTCGGGCTTCGCGCTCGTCGGGCCCTTCGCGGCGCTCGGCCTCTATGAGATGAGCCGGCGGCGCGAGCAGGGGATCCACAGCGGCTGGCCGCAGGCGCTCAGCGTCGTGCGCTCGCCCGCCTTCGGCAAGATCGCCGTGCTGGGGTTGCTGCTGACGGCGCTCTTCCTCCTGTGGATCGCAGCCGCGGCGCTGATCTACGCGCTGACGCTCGGGCCGGAGCAGCCGGCATCGCTCGGCGCCTTCGTCCGCGACACGCTCACGACGCAAGCGGGCTGGGCGATGATCGGAGTGGGCTTTGCCGTCGGGTTCCTCTTCGCGCTCGTCTCGCTCGCCATCGGGACGATCTCCTTCCCGATGCTGCTCGACCGCGACGTCTCGCTCGGAGCCGCGATCGCGACCTCCGCGCGGGCGCTCGCCGCCAATCCGCGGGCGATGGCGGGCTGGGGCCTCGTCGTCGCGCTGAGCCTCGCCGTCGGGACGCTCCCGGCCTTCCTCGGCCTCATCGTGGCGATGCCCGTGCTGGGCCACGCGACTTGGCACCTCTATCGCAGGCTCATCCCGCGCTAGCGGGCGGGGACGCTACGCCGCGCTCTCGGCTTCCCGCTGCCGGTCCCAGCGATAGAGGACGGTCAGGACCATGATCATGTCGACGCTGGCGCCGTCGCGGGCGAGCGGGAGGAGAATGTTCTCGATCTCGCGGTAGTCCTGATGGGTCCAGAGCATCGCGCGCCCGCGCCGCCAGCTCGGCATCCCCGTCGCCAGCACCTCGCGATAGCGCGCGAGATAATCGGGCTCGTCCTTGAGATGCGGATGCGCGTCGTCGAGCCACTGGCCCGTGACCTCGCGGCCGATGGCGCGCACGATCTCGGTGCCGACCAGGCGATAGCGCAGGCGGAACGGCTCCGCCTGAATGTCCAGGAGCCAAATCCGAGGCAGCAGCTCTCTCGGGATTTCCAGCGCATCGACGTGCTGCCGGCCCGGCAGGCCCGTTCCCGGATGGATCGAGCGCCAATAGTCGTGGATGCCGGCGATGTCGGGATGCCAGGGCTCGGCAACGTTCTTCAGGGCGGCGGACTGCATGCGATGCGCGCGAACCTTCTGCGGATTCTCCCGGCCGAGGGCCGTGCCGATTGCTCCGGTACTCGGCAAAATGAGCGTATGTAGCGCACGATGGTTAAACCCGGGTTAACGGCCGCGACGCCGGAGCGTCAGCGGGGCCGGACCTCGAACCGGCAGCAGGGCGCACCCTCGGCGGCGCATTGGGTCTCCTCGGCCGTGAGAGAGCGCGCGCCGCCGGCGGTCTCCGCTACCCACTCCATGGCGCCCTCGAAGGCGGCGGCGAACATGTAGCAGACGCGGCGGCCGGTGCCGGGTCCGTATTCCGCCGCGAGCGCGGAGTGATCGAGGCGGATCCGCGCCGTGCCGTCCTTGGGGTCGACGGCCTCGATCGTCATGCGCGCCCAGCCGCGCCGGCTCATGCGGTCGAGGTAGTGGCGGAAGACCGCGATGCCGGAGAGGCCGTGCCGCTTCGCCTCGCGCTCGCACCAGACTTTCGCGGCCTTGCGCGTCGCGGCGTCGTAGACCTCGCGCGTCGCGGCGACGCCGAAGCGGCGCTCGCACTCAATCTGCACGAAGGCCCAGAAGTGCCGCGGCACCAGGATCACGGGCTGGCCGTCGACCGACCAGGCGCCGGTCGCGGGATCGACCGCCACGGGAACGGGAAGCTCCGCCATCGCGCTCTCCTCTCTTTGCCCCGCGGATTCTAGGCTCGACGAGAGCGCGCGGAAAGCTCTAGCCTCCGGGGATCGCCGAGGAAAGGAGCGAGGGATGAGCGCACTCCATGCGGACATGATCGTGATCGACGGCCTCATCATCTCCCGCTGGAGCCGCGCGGTCTTCGAGGACATGCGCCGCGGCGGGCTCTCCGCCGCCAATTGCACCTGCTCGGTCTGGGAGGGCTTCGAGGCGACGATGCGGAACATCGCGGAGTGGAAGCGCTCCTTCCGCGAGCACGCCGACCTCATCGTGCCCGTGCGCCGGGCCGCCGACATCCGCCGCGCGAAGGAGGCGGGCAAGACCGGCGTCATTCTGGGATTCCAGAACGTCAGCGCCTTCGAGGACCGGCTCGGATATATCGGGCTCTTCAAGGAGCTCGGCGTCGGCGTCGTGCAGCTCGCCTACAACACGCAGAACCTCATCGGCACCGGCTGCTACGAGAGCGTCGATCGCGGACTCAGCGATTTCGGGCGCGAAGCGGTCGCGGAGATGAACCGCGTCGGCATCCTCTGCGACCTGAGCCACGTCGGCGCCAAGACCTCCGAGGACACGATCCTCGCCTCGACGAAGCCCGTGGCCTACACCCACATCGCGCCGGCGGCGCTCAAGGCGCATCCCCGCAACAAGTCGGACGCGCAGATCCGCTTCATCGCGGAGCGCGGCGGCTTCGTCGGCGTCACGATGTTCCCGCCCTTCCTCGCGCGCGGCGCCAAGGCCACGGTCGACGACTACGTCGCCGCGATCGACCACGTCGTCTCCGTCGCGGGCGAGGATTGCGTCGGCATCGGCACCGACTTCACGCAGGACCAGGATCGCGCCTTCTTCGACTGGCTCACCCACGACAAGGGCTATGCGCGCGAGCTCGTGGAGTTCGGCGAGATCGTCAACCCCGAGGGCATCCGCCGCATCGGCGACTTCCCGAACCTCACCGCCGCCATGGAGCGCGCGCGCTGGCCCGAGCGCAAGATCCGCAAGGTCATGGGCGAGAACTGGCTGCGCGTCCTCGGCGAGGTCTGGGGCGGATAGATCTCCCTGCGTCCTCCGCGCATCCCCCGCGCCCTCCGCGCGATTCCTCTCGCGCAGAGGGCGCTGAGGTTTCGCGGAGGGCGCAGAGGAAGGAACTGCGGCTGCGCCGCAGAGAAATCTCGCGCGGTGAACCGGATTTTCCTTGACCGATCGCGATCGATTTGCTATAAGATGCGCACGTTCGATCAAAGGGCCTGGCGCCGACCGCGCCGGGCCCTTCGCTTTTTGCGACATCGCTGGCGGGGAGAGGCACGTGAGCGAGGGCAAGCAACTTTCGCCGCGTGAGCGGCGCTTCGTCGAGGAATATCTCGTCGATTTGAACGGCGGCCAAGCGGCAATCCGCGCGGGCTATTCCGCAAACGGCTCGAGAGCGCACGCTTCCAGGAACTTGAAAAAACCGCGGGTCGCCGAAGCCGTGCGCGCGGCGATGGCGGCGCGCTCGAAGCGCACGCGCGTCGATGCGGACCGCGTCATTCGCGAATTGGAGCGCATCGCCTTCTCGGACATCCGGAGATACGTGGCCGCCGGCAATTCCGGCCGGGGGCTGAAGACGATCGCCGAGCTCTCCGACGACGAGGCGGCGGCCGTCGTCGAGCTCAGCGGCGGGACGAACGGAGGCAATTTCAGGCTCAAGCTCCATGACAAGAAGAAAGCCCTCGACGCCCTCGCCCGTCACACCGGAGTCTTCGCCCCCCGACGCGCTCAGTCCGAGAACCCCCACGCCACTGCCGAGCGCGTCCGCGAGGTCATCCTCGGCCGCCTGGCTCGCCTCGCTGAGCCCGACCAAGCAAGCTGAATATCTAGACCGGCTCACGGACGAGGAGCTGGTGGCGCTCGCCTACGACTGGCGCTTCTGGGCGCGCGACGGCCAGCTTCCGCCGCCGGGAGACTGGCGCGTCTGGCTGCTGATGGCGGGACGAGGCTTCGGCAAGACGCGCAGCGGCGCGGAATGGGTGCGCATGCAGGTGGAGGGCGAGCATGCGCGCCGCGTCGCGCTGGTGGCTCCCACCATGGCCGACCTCAGGAACGTCATGATCGAGGGCGAGAGCGGCATCCTCGCGATCTCGCACCCGGAGTTCAAGCCGGACTATTTCGCCTCGCGCAACCGCCTCCATTGGCCGAATGGCGCCGTCGCCCTCGGCTTCTCCGCCGACGAGCCCGAGCGGCTGCGCGGACCGCAGCACGATGCCGCCTGGTGCGACGAGCTCGCGGCCTGGCGCTACCCCGAGGCCTGGGACATGCTGCAATTCGGACTGCGCCTGGGGACGGACCCGCGCATCGTCGTGACGACGACGCCGAAGCCGGTCCGCCTCGTGCGCATGCTGGTCAAGACCCCGGCGGTGCGCGTCACGCGGGGCTCGACGCGCGAGAACCGCAAGCACCTCGCACCCGCCTTCCTCGCGGAGATCGTGCGGCGCTACGAGGGGACGCGGCTCGGCCGGCAGGAGCTCGAGGCGGAATTGCTCGAGGACGTGGCCGGCGCGCTCTGGACCCGCGATGCTCTCGACGCGGCGCGCGTTCGCGAGGCGCCGGAGCTCGCGCGCGTCGTAGTCGCGATCGATCCCGCGGTCTCCAGCGGCGAGGACGCCGACGAGACCGGCATCGTCGTCGCGGGGGTCTCCGCCGGCGGCATCGCCTTCGTGCTCGAGGACGCCTCGGGCCGGTTTCGCGCGGAGGAATGGGCGCGGGCGGCGGTGGCGCTCTATCGGCGGCATCGCGCGGACCGCGTCATCGGCGAGGTCAACAACGGCGGCGAGCTCGTGGAGGCGACGCTCCGCGCGGTCGATGCCGCCGTCAGCTACAAGCCCGTGCGCGCGAGCCGCGGCAAGGCCGTGCGCGCGGAGCCCGTGGCGGCGCTCTACGAGCAGGGCCGCGTCAAGCACTGCAGCGCCTTCCCGCAACTCGAGGACCAGATGGCCGCCTTCACCGCGGAATTCGATCGCGCAAGCGCCGGCTACTCGCCCGACCGCCTCGACGCGCTCGTCTGGGCGATCACGGAACTCCTGATCGCGCCGGCGGAGACGGGGCTCTTGGATTACTACGCGGATTTGGCGGGGAGGAAGGGCTGACCCCACGAGTGTGATGGGACAACGCGCCCCGCGTCTAAGGGCGCAGGGCGTCTCTGCGGGATGACGTAGATGACCGGAACAACTCCGGCCGTGACCAAAAAAAATCAAAAGATGGCAGGCTCTCTTCCAAGGACATCCGAGCATGAACGAGCAGCGCGGCATTATCACGCGCGTGGCGACGGGGCTGCGCTACATCGTCTCGGGGACGGCGCCCGCGGACTGGTTTGGGCCGGCACAGCCGCTGCCGCCGATGGCCCCGCCGGAGGTGGCGGGGCGCAGCTTCGATTTTCCCGTCGGCGTCAATCTCCGCACCGCGCCGCGGACGGATGAGAGCATCGGCTTCCGCGAGCTTCGTGCGCTCGCGGACGCCTACGACCTCCTGCGGCTGGTGATCGAGACGCGAAAGGATCAGGTCGGGCGCTTCGATTGGACGATTCGCAAGCGCGGCGGCGGCACGGCGCCAAAGGACGATCCCGCGATCGCGACGGTGACGTCGCTGCTACGCTATCCCGACCGCGAGCATCCCTTCGACACCTGGCTCAGGCTGCTGCTTGAGGATTTGCTGGTGATCGACGCG
>DATKNV010000214.1:0-21351 GCA_035541215.1 Allostellaceae bacterium
AGCGCCGGCGCCGCTTGGCCCGTCCATTCGACGTCGGTGCAATTGGAGCAGTTGCGCTTGTCCGCGCGGAAGATGGTGGCGCCGTTGCGATCCTGGACTCGGTCGACGAAGCTGGGCGTGATGCGCTTGCCGCCATTGACAATCATCGCATAGGCCGTCGTGAGGCGCAGGACCGTGGTCTCGCCGGCGCCGAGGAACATCGAATACTCCCTCGGCATGTGATCCATGATCCCAAAGCCCTCGATCACATGCGCCACGGGCTCGAGACCGACGGCGATGCCGAGGCGCGCCGTAATGAGGTTGCGCGACTGCTCGATGCCGACGCGAAGCGGCAAAGGCCCATAGAACTCGTGCGTATAATTGGAGGGCGTCCAAGGCGGCAAGCCCGGCCCTTGGTCGACGGAGAGCGGCGCGTCCTCGACGATCGAGGACGGCGTGAAGCCGTGATCGAGGGCCGCCATGTAGACGAAGGGCTTGATCGCCGAGCCGGTCTGCCGCCGGGCCTGGGTCGCGCGGTTGAATTGGCTGATCTCGTAGCTGAAACCGCCGGACATCGCGAGGACGCGGCCCGTATGCGGATCCATCACGATGATCGCGCCGGAGATCGCGGGGATCTGCCGAAGCCCGAAGAGGGGCAACGCGGGCTGCGGGGCCGGCTGCGGCGCGGGCGCCGGGGCGCGCGAATTGGTAGGCTTCGGTGGCACGACCTCGGCCTTCACGGGCTCGACGAGGATCACGTCGTCGGCAGACAACACCTCCGCGGGATTGCGCGGCGGATTTCCCACGCGCGCATCCTCGAGCGGCTTGCGCGCCCATTTGAGCTCGCTGAAGGGAATTCTTCCGGTCGTCTGATCGGTGAGGCCAATCGTCGCGCCATCGGCATCGACGCTGATCACCACCGCAAGCCGCCAGCCCATCTCGGCCGCTCCAGCGGGCAGGCCCATCGCCGCGAGCCGTTTCCCCCAATCCGCCCCGAGGTCCACCTGCAGATGGTCGATGGCTCCGCGATAGCCGTGCCGGCGGTCGTAGGAGACGAGGCCGTGCTTGAGTGCCTGGTCCGCCAGAAGCTGAAATTGCGGATCGAGGCTCGTGCGCACCGATAGGCCGCCCTGATAGAGTTCCTTGTCGCCATACTGCGCGAGGAGCTGGCGACGAACCTCTTCGGAAAAGTAGTCCGCCCTGACGAGCTGCGTCTCGTCGCGCTTCCTAATGGCGATCCGCTCGGCCTTAGCCTCCTGCGCCTCCGCCGGAGTGATGAATCCGGCCTCGACCATGCGATCGAGCACCCAGTCCCGGCGCTCCTTTGCGGCCTCGGGATGACGGTCGGGGTTGTAGTTGTTTGGCGCCTTCGGCAGCGCCGCGAGGAACGCCGCCTCGCCCACCGTGAGCTCGTCCAGGGATTTGTCGAAGTAGTTGAGCGCCGCCGCCGCCACCCCGTAATTGCCCCCGCCGAGATAGATCTCGTTCATGTAGAGCTCGAGGATGCGGTCCTTGGAGAGCGCGCGCTCCATCTTGAGCGCGAGGAGCGCCTCCTTGATCTTGCGGCTCAGCGAGATTTCGTTTCCGAGAAGGAAGTTCTTCGCGACCTGCTGTGTGATCGTGGAGGCGCCGACGGGTCGCCGGTTCTGGTGGAGACGCGCGACGTCCGTCACCGCGGCGCGTATCACCGACATGAGGTCGATGCCGGGATGGCTGTAGAAATTTTTGTCCTCGGCCGCGAGGAAGGCCTTGATAAGCAAAGGCGGCATCGATTTGACGGGAACGAAGACACGCTTCTCGGTCGCGTATTCCGCCATGAGGCGGCCGTCGCTCGCCATCACGCGCGTCACGATCGGCGGCTGGTAATCCGCGAGCTGCGAGTAATCCGGCAGATCGCGGTTGAAATACCAGAGGGTGAGCGCGAAGAAGGCGGCCCCGAGCAAGCCGAGGCCCAAGCCCAGGCCGAAGAGGAGCTTCAGAATTCTCATGGTTATCGCGGCGGCTTCCTCAGGGAATTCTACACCCAATTAAGCTAGTGCGTTTATGGCGTCATTAGGGCGATAAACTAAGGCACGCACTCTACCGGGAGGTTAAGCGCGGGGAGGAGGTCTATAGCCTTCCCGGCTTCCGGGGGGAAGGGGTCCGGCTCCCGCAAGAACCGATTGTGGTTCCCCGTTGCCGCTTGTATTGTTGCCCTGCGAAATACCGCGGTCTGTCTCGGGTGGCCCCAAGTCCCCGGACGGCGTCGCGGCGGGATTTCTGAGCTTGGCGTTGACCGAACACGCCACCGTTTCCCGTCTGGGGCGCTAGCGACCGTCTGGTCGTCACGAAACCCCGAAGCCAGCCTGGCCACGCCGGGCGCAAAAGGCAAATCCGACCGAACCCTCCATGGCAATCGATTTGATGTCGACACCGTCCGACGGAGCACCCGGGAGCATTGCCGGCTTCGCATTTACCGAGACAGCGCCGCGATCCGTAATTCGCGCGGACTCGCCGGTGCGCTCCGGAGTTATGCCCCCATGGCCAAACGCATGCTTATCGACTCGATGCACCCGGAGGAGACCCGGGTCGTCGTTCTCAGCGGTAACCGTCTCGAGGAATTCGACTTCGAGACCTCAATCAAGAAACAGATCAAGGGCAACATCTACCTCGCGAAAGTCACGCGGGTAGAGCCCTCGCTACAGGCGGCTTTCGTCGACTACGGCGGCAACCGCCACGGCTTCCTCGCGTTCAGCGAGATCCATCCCGACTACTACCGTATCCCCGTCGGCGATCGGCCGCCCGAGCGGTTCCATCCCCCGATCCGCGAGCGCGGCCGCCTCCCCTCGGAGATCGATGCCGAGAGCGACGCGGAGTTGGGGTCCGAGTCGGTGCCTGCAGGGGAAAACGCATTCTCCGGGGAGACTTCGGAGGCGCCGCACGAGGCCGCTGCGCCCGAGACCAATGGCGAGGCAATTCCGGAAATTCCAGCTCCGAGCGAAGTCAGGCAGGAGTTGACGAGCGGAGAAGCGATCGAAAGCCCGCCGCCTGCGTCTGAGCCGCCCCCGGCGATCGTGCTCCCGCTGGAGGAGCCGCCCTTCCCCACCGTCGCGATCGCGCGGATCGAGGCGTCGACACTCCGCGACGAGCCCCCGAGCATCGAGCCGGCCGCGGCGCCGCTCGCGGACGATATGGCCGCGGCGCCCTCGCCTTTCGCCGAGGAGGCCGCAGCGGTCGCATCGGGCGAGGCCGCGGCCGTCGTCGAGGCGCCTCCGCCGGAGATCATCGAGACGCTCGGCGGCGACGAGATCGAGGAGGCAAGCCGCCAACGCGCGCGGCGCTATCGGCCCTACAAGATCCAGGAAGTAGTCAAACGCCGGCAGATCATGCTGGTGCAGGTGACGAAGGAGGAGCGCGGCAACAAGGGCGCGGCGCTCACGACCTACCTCTCGCTTGCCGGTCGCTATTGCGTGCTCATGCCGAACACCGACCGCGGCGGCGGCGTCTCGCGCAAGATCACCAGCGCCTCCGACCGCAAGCGCCTCAAGGAGCTGGTCGAGGACCTGCAGGTGCCGGAGGGCATGGGCGTCATCGTGCGCACCGCCGGCAGCGAGCGCTCCAAGGCCGAGATCAAGCGCGACTTCGAGTACCTGATCCGGCTCTGGGACGAGATCCGCGAGCTCACGCTCAAATCGACCGCGCCCGCCCTCATCTACGAGGAGGGCAACCTCATCAAGCGCGCGATCCGCGATCTCTACACGCGCGACATCGACGAGATCGTCGTCGAGGGCGAGGAAGGCTACACATCCGCGAAGAATTTCATGCGGATGCTGATGCCGAGCCATGCCAAGCGCGTGCACCATTACCGCGACCCCACGATCCCGCTCTTGCAGCGCTTCCAGATCGAAGGGCAGATCGACGCGATCCATTCGCCGGTGGTGCAGCTCCGCTCCGGCGGCTACATCGTCATCAACCAGACCGAGGCGCTGGTCGCGATCGACGTGAACTCCGGCCGCGCGACGCGCGAGCGCAACATCGAGGAGACCGCACTCAAGACCAATTGCGAGGCGGCCGAGGAGATCGCGCGCCAGCTCCGGCTCCGCGACCTCGCGGGCCTCATCGTGATCGACTTCATCGACATGGAGGAGCACCGCAACCAGGTGACGGTCGAGCGCCGCCTCAAGGAGGCGATGAAGCACGACCGCGCGCGCATCCAGGTCGGGCGCATCAGCGCCTTCGGCCTTCTGGAGCTCTCGCGCCAGCGGCTGCGTCCCTCGATCGTGGAGGTCTCGACCCAGCCCTGCCCGCATTGCGGCGGCACCGGCCACATCCGCTCGACGGAATCGACCGCGCTCCACGTGCTCCGCGCGATCGAGGAAGAGGGCATGCGGCGACGCTCCGCCGAGATCTCGGTCGCGGTGCCCGCGAACGTCGCGCTTTACATCCTCAACCAGAAGCGTGCGGCGCTTTCGGAAGCGGAGCACCGCTATCACTTCCGCGTCGCCATCACCAGCGACGACACGCTTATCCCCCCGAACATGCGTCTCGAGCGCGTGCGTGCGCTGACGCCCGACGAGCTGTCGGCTCTCCCACCCGTCGCCGCGCAGGCGCCGATCTATGTCGAAGAGGAGGAAGAGGAGGAGATAGAGGAAGAAGCCGAGCTCGAGACCGCGGAGACGCTCCCCACGGAGCGCGAGGCGGCCGAGGGCGGCGAGCTCGCCGTCGAGCGCCTCGGCGAGCGCGAGGCCCATCCCGCCCCCGGCGGCGAGGAGGGCCGCGGCGGACGCCGCCGGCGCCGCCGTCGGCGCCGGCGCGGCGGCGGAGAGGAAGGCCGCGAGGCGCCTTCCTACGTGCCGCAGCCGGAGCATCGCGCCTTCACCGAGGCGCAGGAGCTCGTCGCCGAGGAGATTGCGAGCGGAGAGGCGGTCCCGGAAATCCCGGGCGAGCAGCCCGTCGAGGCCGGTTTCGAAGGCGGCGCTCCGCACGGCGAAGGCGACGGTCAAGGAAGACGTCGCCGGCGGCGCGGCCGTCGCGGCGGACGCCGGCGCCGGCGCGGCGGTCATGAAGAGGGCGGCGAATTCGCGGCGCCGCCGGTGACGGCGCCGGGCGAGGAAGCGCCCCATCCTCACGAGGTCTACCCCGAGGCCGGACCCAGCGAGTCCGGCATCTCTCCGGAGCATCCGCCGGAGGAGGTGCGAGCGGAGCCTGCGCTCGTCTCAGCACCGGCCGCAGAGGCGCCGATCGCGGAGCCGGCAGCGCTGGAGACCCCGCCGGCGCCGCCGGCTTCTCCGCCGCCCGCGGCCGAGGCCGAGCAGGCACCGGCCGGCGCGGTGAATGTGCCGCCGCCGATCACGGTCTCCGAGCGCCCGGCGAAACCCCGCCGCGGCTGGTGGGGCCGCCTAACCCAGGGCTGAGGGGGAAGCGCGGGCTCAGCGCCGCCAGGATCTGAGGCGGCGCGCGGCCTCTTCCATGGTCGCGGGCGATCCCGCGAAGGAGATGCGGAGGGTGCCGCGACCGCGGCCGGGATCGAAATCGATCCCGGGCGTCACGGCGACGCCGATGTCGCGCAGCATGCGCCGGCAGAAATCCTCGCTGTCGTTGGTGAGATGGGCCACGTCCGCGTAAAGGTAGAAGGCGCCATCGGCCGGAGCGAGGCGCTCGAAGCCCGCCTTCGGCAGCTCCGCCAGGAGAAGATCCCGGTTCGCGCGATAGCGCGCTACGTTGCGATCGAGCTCCTCGCGGCAATCGAAGGCGGCGAGCGCGGCGTGCTGCGAGAGCGCCGGCGGCGAGATGAAGAAGTTCTGCGCGAGGCACTCGACGGCGCGCAGCAGGCTCGTCGGCACCACCATCCAGCCAAGGCGCCAGCCCGTCATCGAGAAGTACTTGGAGAAGCTGTTGACGACGATCGCGGACTGCGAGGTCGCGAGCGCAGTCGCCTCACCGGGGCCGTAGCTGATGCCATGGTAGATCTCGTCGGAGACGAGACGGATGCCAGCGGCCTCGCAGTGACGCGCCAGCGCCGCGAGTTCGTCGGCGCGCAGCATGGTGCCGGTCGGGTTGGCGGGGCTCGCGACGATGAGACCGTCGAGCGGCGCCGGCGCGCGCCGCACGAGCTCGACCGTCGCCTGATAGCGCTCGGCAGCGCCGGCCTCGAGCTCGACGGGCACGAGATCGAGCGCCTTCAAGATGTTCCGATAGGCGGGATAGGCGGGCGTTGCGAGACCGATGCGGTCGCCCGCGTCGAATGCCGCGAGGAAGCTCAGCAGGAAAGCGCCCGAGGAGCCCGTGGTCACGACGACGCGCTGGGGATCGAGAACGGCGCCATGGCGCTCGCGGTAATGTCGCGCAATGGCCTCGCGCAGCGCGGGAATTCCGAGCGCGTCCGTGTAACCGAGAATGTCGCCTCGGAGCGCTCTCTCCGCCGCCGCGATCACGCCGGAGGGCGCGGGGGTCGAGGGCTGGCCTACCTCGAGATGCAGCACGTCGGCGCCGCTCGCCGCGCGCTCCGCGGCGGCGCGCATGACGTCCATGACGATGAAGGGCGGAATCTGGCCGCGCGTGGAAACTTTGAGCGCCATCTCCCTATGATCCTAAGAAGGGAGCCCACGCGCCGCATTGACGCCGGCCCGGGCTAGGCTCCATGTTGTCGCTGCCATCGACGGGAAGGTATCCGTGGCTCGCATTCTCAGCCGTTTGCTCGGCGCGCTGCTCGTCCTCTTCCTCGCGGGCCGCGCGGCGCTGGCCGATCAGGAGCCCGGCTACATCCGGGACGCCGAGATCGAGACGATCCTGCGAACCTTCTACACGCCGATCCTGAAGGCCGCCGGGCTCGATCCCGCCGCGGTACACATCTACATCGTCAACGATCCCGGCCTCAACTCCTTCGTTGCGGGCGGGCAGAACATTTTCATCAACACCGGCACAATCATTCGCAGCGAGCGGCCGAACCAGCTCATCGGCATCGTCGCGCACGAGACCGGCCACATCGCCGGCGGCCACCTGATCCGCACCGAGGAGGCGCTCCGGGACGCCTCGATCAAGAGCATCATCGCGATGGTCGTGAGCGCCGCCGCCGTGGCGGCAGCGCGCGGCAGCTCCGGCGGAGGCGGAATAGGCCAGGGCCAGGACCCTGGCATTCGCTCCTTCCTGCAATTCTCGATCGCGCAGGAGGCGCAAGCCGATCAGGCCGGCCTACGCTTCCTCGATCGCACGCATCAATCCGCGCGCGGTCTGCTCGAATTCTTTCAGATCCTGCAGCAGCAGGAGCTTCTGGCGGGAATCAAGGAGATTCCCTACCTGCGCACACACCCCCTCACCAGCCAGCGCATCGAGTACATCAGCGAGCACGTGAAGCATTCGCCCTATTCCGACACGCCCGACCCGCCGGAATGGGTCGAGCTCCATAAGCGCATGAAGGCGAAGCTCGCGGCGTTCCTGGCGCCGCCGGGAGCGGCGATCCGCGACTATCCCGAGACCGACAACTCCGTTGCCGCGCGCTACGCGCGCGCGATCTCTTATTACCGGATCCCCGACCTCAACCGGGCACTCCCGCTCATCGATGGGCTCATCAAGCAGGAGCCGAACAACCCCTATTTCCACGAGCTCAAGGGGCAGATGCTGTTCGAGAACGGCCGCGTGCGCGAGGCGGTGGGACCCTATCAGCAGGCCGTGAAGCTCGCGCCGGACACGGCGTTGCTGCGCGTCGAGCTCGCGCAGGTTGAGCTCGAGACCGAGGATCCCGTGCTCAACAGGGATGCGCTGGTGCAGCTCAAGGCCGCCGATCGCTACGAGAGCCGCAATCCCGACACCTGGCGTCTCCTCGCGATCGCCTATGGTCGCGGCGGCGACATCGGCAACAGCGCGCTCGCGCTCGCGGAGCAGGCGATGGCGGAGGGCGACCGCACGATGGCGCGCCAGCAGGCCGAGCGCGCGATCAAGCTGCTGCCCGCGGGCTCTCCGGGCCGTCTGCGCGCCGAGGACATCAAGATCGAGGCCGAGCGCAAGCCGCCCCGCTAGCGCCGGCGCCGCCATTGCCGCCGGCACCGTCCTGACGCATGATGGCCGCCACTTCCACCCATCCCCGAGCAATCCCGATGATCCCTCGCACGTTCCTCATGCTCGCGCTCGCGACGCTGCTCGCCGGCACCCTCCCCCTCGCCTCCGGCCATGCCGCCGATGCGATGAAGCCCGCCGAGCGCGAGGCGATCGAGCAGGTGATTCACGACTACCTCGTCAAGCATCCGGAGGTCGTGATCGAGGCGCTCAAGGCGGGCCAGGAGGCGGAGAAGGTGCGCGAGGCGGCGGAGGCCAAGGCCGAGATCGCCAGGCGCCGCGACGAGCTTCTCAACGATCCCGCCTCGCCCGTCGGCGGCAATCCCAAGGGCGACGTCACGATCGTCGAGTTCTTCGACTACCGCTGCCCCTATTGCAAGCAGATGGAGCCGGGCCTCGAGGCGCTCATCAAGGAAGACCCGAAGCTTCGCGTCGTCTACAAGGAATTCCCGATCCTGGGGCCCGATTCTCTGATCGCGAGCCGGGTGGCCTTGGCGGCGGCGCGGCAGGGCAACGACAAGTACCTGCACTTCCACACCGCGATGATGAACACCAAGGGCCAGATCAACGAGGCCGTGATCCTCAAGGTCGCGGAGGATGCGGGGCTCGACATGGCCAAGATCAAGGCCGACATGAACTCGCCGGAGATCGAGGCGCTCATCAAAAAGAACTACGAGCTCGCGGACGGCCTCGACATCAAGGGGACGCCCGCACTCATCATCGGCGATTCCATGACGCCGGGCGCGGTCGACGTGGCGACGCTGCGCAAGCTCGTCGCGGACGCGCGGAAGTCCTGACGGCGATTCAGGCCGCGACCGTCTCCGCACCGGTGGTCTCGATGAGCGCGGGATCGTCGACGGAGGCCGCGTTGACGCGCGGGCTCACGGGCGCGTAGCCGAGCCACTTCTCGGGCGCGGGCCTGAGGAGCGGCAGAAGGTCGCCCTCCACGGCATCGGGATCGAGCCAGCGGCCACAATCCTCGGGCGCGAGGATCACGGGCATGCGAAGGTGGAGCGGCCGCAGCAATGCGTTCGCATCCGTGGTGACGATCGTGAAGCTGTCGATGGCGTCGCCCTCTTTGGGCGTCCAGCGTTCCCAGAGGCCGGCGAAGGCGAAGGGCTCGCGGTCGCGGCGCGCGATCAGATAAGGCTGCTTCCGCGTCCCCTCCGGGCGCCACTCGTAGAAGCCGTCCGCGGGCACGAGGCAGCGCCGCCGCCGGAAGGCCGAGCGGAAGGAGGGCTTCTCCGCAATGCTCTCGGAGCGGGCGTTGATGAGCTTCGCGCCCATCTTGGTGTCCTTCGCCCAGGAGGGGATGAGACCCCAGCGCAGCATCTGCAGCGTGCGCTCGCCCTTGGGCTCGCGGCGCTGGCGCACGACCGGCGCGTCCTGCGTCGGCGCGATGTTGTAGCGCGGCATCAGGTTCGGCTGCTCCACGAAGCCGAAGGCGCGCCGCAACGCATCGACCGGCGATTTCAGGAGATATCGACCGCACATGCCGAAGCCCGGCCTCCGAAAAAGGGGGTTGGTAGGCGCCCCGCCCTGCCCCTATCTTACCCCCGGTTTCCTTTGCCGCCACACGAGCGAGAGAGCCGCCCTATGGGACAATTCGGAATGGGCCAGCCGGTCCGCCGTAGCGAGGACCGGCGCTTCATCACGGGACGCGGACGCTACACAGACGACATCGTGCTGCCGCGCCAGGCTCACGCCTACATCCTGCGCTCGCCGCACGCCCATGCGCGCATCCGCAAGATCGATACCGTTGCGGCAGCGAAAGCGCCAGGCGTCGTCGGCATCGTCACCGGCTCCGATCTCGACCGCGACGGCGTGGGCGCCATCCCCTGCTTGACGCCGATCAGCAACCGCGACGGCAGCGAGGCGAAGCTTCCCGCGCGCAAGGCGCTCACCACCGACAAGGTTCGCCACGTCGGCGATTCCGTGGCGATGGTGGTTGCGGAGAGTTTGGCGCAGGCGAAGGACGCGGCGGAACTCATCGCGGTCGATTACGAGATCTTGCCTGCCGTCGCCGATACCCTCACCGCGCTCGACGCCAAGACGCCGCGCGTCTGGGACGACCTCCCGAGCAATCTCTGCTTCGACTGGGAGGTGGGGAAGCGCAAGGCGGTCGAGGCGGGATTCGCCAAGGCGAAACACCGCGTCTCGCTCACGGTCGTGAACAATCGCCTCATCGTCAATTCTATGGAAGCGCGGGTCGCGCTCGGCCATTACGACGAGGGCGAGGAGCGCTATCACCTCTACACCTCGAGCCAGGGCTCGCACACGCTCCGCGGCGTGCTCGCGGGACCGATCTTCAAGGTACCGGAGCATCGCATCCGCGTGGTGACGCCCGATGTCGGCGGCGGCTTCGGCATGAAGCTCTTCGTCTATCCCGAGCACGTGCTCGTGCTCTACGCGGCGAAGCGCTTCGGCCGCCCCGTGCGCTGGGTTGGCGAGCGCGGCGACGCCTTCGTCACGGATACGCACGGCCGAGACAACGTCACCGAGGCGGAGCTGGCACTCGACGAGAACGGCAAGTTCCTGGCGCTCCGCGTCGACATCGCCGCGAACATGGGTGCCTATCTCTCGCTCTTCAGCACCTTCATCCCGACGGGTGCGGGAAGCGCAATGCACGCCGGCGTCTATCAAACGCCGGCGGTGGTGATCCGCGTCAAGGGCGTCTACACCCACACGACGCCCATCGACGCCTATCGCGGCGCCGGCCGGCCCGAGGCGGCCTACATCCTGGAACGGCTCGTCGATCACACCGCGAAGCAGCTCAAGATCGATCCCGCGGAGCTACGCCGGCGCAACTTCATCAAGCCGGAGCAAATGCCCTTCCGGACCGCGCTCGACCGCACCTACGACAGCGGCAATTTCCAGCGCAACATGGAAGACGCGCTCAAGGCCGCCAACCGCGCGGGCTTCGCCAGGCGCCGCGCGGAATCGCAGGCGAAAGGCAAGCTCCGCGGCTTCGGTTTCGCGACCTACATCGAGGAATGCGGCGGCGGCGAGGGCGACATGGCGGAGCTGCGTTTCGACTCAAGCGGTGAGCTCACCCTCCTTATCGGCACGCAATCCTCGGGCCAGGGCCACCAGACCGCCTATGCGCAGGTCATCGAAGAGAAGCTCGGCGTGCCCTTCGAGAGCATCCGTATGCTGCAGGGGGACAGCGACGTCGTGAGCTTCGGCCGCGGCACCGGCGGCTCGCGCTCGCTCCCGATCGGCGGCGGCGCCATCGGCCGCGCCGCCGAGAAGATCATCGCCAAGGGCCGCAAGATCGCCGCGCACAGGCTCGAGGCCTCCGAGGCGGACATCGAGTTCGCCGACGGCGTCTTCTCGATCGCCGGCACCGACCGACGCCTCAGCATCACCGATGTCGCGAAGGCCGCTTTCGATTCCACGCAGTTGCCGGAAGGCGTCGATCCCGGCCTCGACGAATCCGCGCAATTCACGCCGCCGGCCTCGACCTTCCCCAACGGCTGCCACGTCTGCGAGGTCGAGATCGACCCCGATACCGGGGGCGTCGCCATCCTCCGCTATCTGGTCGTCGACGATTTCGGGACGGTGGTGAACCCGCTGCTGCTCGCGGGCCAGGTCCATGGCGGCATCGCCCAAGGAGTGGGCCAGGCGCTGCTCGAGGGCTGCGTCTACGACGCGAAGTCGGGCCAGCTCGTGACGGGCTCCTTCATGGACTACTGCATGCCGCGCGCGGACAACCTTCCGGGCATCGAGTTCGCCTACAACGTCCTGCAGTGCACGACCAATCCGCTGGGCATCAAGGGGGCGGGCGAGGCCGGCGCCATCGGCGCACCTCCGGCGGTGATCAACGCGGTCGTGGACGCGCTCTCGGAATACGGTATCGAGCACATCGACATGCCCGCGACTCCGCGGCGCATCTGGGAGGCGATCCGGCAGGCGCGGGCCCCGCGCGCGGCCGAGTGAGCGCGACCGGCCTCCGCCCGCTCCTCGAGACGGCGAAGCGCGCGGCTCTCCGCGCGGGCGTCGCGATTCTCGATGTCTACAACGCCGCGGGAGCGCCGGATGTCCGGCGCAAGGCGGACGCCTCTCCCGTCACCGAGGCCGACGAGCGCGCCGAGGTCGTCATCGTGGAGCTGCTCGCGCGCGAGGCGCCGGGGATTCCCGTGATCGCCGAGGAGACCGCGGAGCGCGAGGGCCTGCCGGGCCACGTGCCGCCGCGCTTCTGGGTGGTCGATCCCCTCGACGGCACGAAGGAGTTCATCGCCCGCAACGGCGAGTTCACCGTCAACATCGCCCTCGTCGAGGACGGGCGCCCGGTGCTGGGCGTGGTGCACGTGCCGGCGCTGGGCGTGACCTTCGCCGCAGCCGGTCCCGGCACCGCCACGCGCCAACGCGGCACCGCCCCTTCCGAGCCGATCACCGCGCGTCGGGTGCCGAAACGCGGCGCCGTCGTCGTGCACAGCCGCTCGCACGAGAACGCGCCTAAGCTCGCGGAGTTTCTTGCCGGTCTAGACGCACCCACGACCCTCGTTTCCGGCAGCGCCATCAAGTTCGGCCTCATCGCCGCGGGCGAGGCCGATCTCTACCCGCGCTTCGGCCCCACCATGGAATGGGACACCGCCGCCGGTCATGCCGTGCTCGAAGCCGCGGGCGGCAGCGTCACCACCCTCGACGGCGCGCCCTTCCGCTACGGCAAGCCCGGCTTCCTCAACGGCGGATTCATAGCCCGCGGCGCGCGATGACGCGCGTGCTCGCGCCAAGCGAGATCCTCGAAGCCGCTCGTCTCCTGCGCGCGGGGGAGCTCGTGGCGTTTCCGACCGAGACCGTCTACGGGCTCGGCGGCGATGCGACGAACGATCGCGCGGTGGCGGAGATTTTCGCCGCGAAGGGCCGGCCGCGGTTCAATCCCCTGATCGTGCACGTCCCGGACCTCGCGGCCGCGCGTGGTCTCGCGTCCTTTGACGCGCGGGCGGCGCGGGTTGCCGAGCGATTCTGGCCGGGCCCGCTGAGTCTGGTGCTGCCGCGCGCGCCGCGCTGTCCGGTGTCGCTGCTCGCGAGCGCAGGGCTCGATACGCTCGCGATCCGCATGCCTGCCCATCCGCTCGCCCTCGCCTTGCTGCGCGAGACCGGTCGCCCGCTCGCCGCCCCCAGCGCCAACCGCTCCGGCCGTGTCAGTCCCACCGCCGCCGGGCATGTGCTCGAGGAGCTCGGCGGCCGCATTGCCGCCATTGTCGATGGCGGACCGTGCGCGGTCGGGATCGAGTCGACGGTGCTCGATCTCTCCGGCTCGGCACCCGCCCTGCTCCGTCCCGGCGCCGTCACCCGCGAGGAGCTGGAGCGAATAGCCGGGCCGGTAGCAGGTCCGTCGGAAAAGGGAACTGCACCGCGCTCGCCGGGGATGCTGGAAAGTCACTATGCTCCGCACCTGCCGCTGCGGCTCGATGCCACGGAGGCGCGGTCCGGCGAGGTGCTCCTCGCCTTCGGGCCGGGCCCAGCACCCGGCGGTTTCGCGGAGACCCGGTGGCTCTCGAGATCGGGCGATCTCACGGAGGCCGCGGCCAACCTCTTCGCGAGCTTGCGGGCGCTGGACCGGCCGGAATTCCACGCCATCGCGGTGATGCCGATCCCCGAGCATGGCCTCGGCGCTGCGATCAACGACCGGCTGCGCCGCGCCGCCGCGCCACGCAAGTGAGGTCCCTGCGGCGATCCCCCGCAAATTGTCTCGATACGCACTACCGCTTTTCTTCCGCGCCGCCAGCGCGTTAGATGCGATCAGTCACGGGTTTCTGAGGGAGTTTAAGGGGTGAACGAGTCCAGCGAGACCGCGCTCGCGGCCATAAAAGCAGCGGTCGGGCCCAAGGGCGTCGTCGAGGGAGCCGAGGCGATCGAGCCCTATCTCCTGGAGAGCCGCGGCATGTTCCATGGCGCCGCGCGCCTCGTGGTGCGTCCCGCCAACACGGCGGAGGTCTCGGAAGTCGTGCGGCTCGCGCGTGCCGCGAGGATTCCGGTCGTGCCGCAGGGCGGCAACACCGGCCTCTGCGGCGGCGGCGTCCCCGGCCAAGACGGCCGCAGCATCGTCCTGAGCCTCGGGCGCATGAACCGCATCCGCGCCCTCGACCCCATCGACTTCACCGTCACCGCCGAGGCCGGCTGCATCCTTGCGGAGATTCAGAAAGCCGCCGAGCACGTCGACCGGCTCTTTCCGCTGAGCCTCGGCGCCGAGGGAAGCTGCCAGATCGGCGGCAATCTCTCGACCAATGCGGGCGGCATCGCGGTATTGCGTTACGGAAACGCGCGCGATCTCTGCCTCGGCCTCGAGGTGGTGCTTCCGGATGGGCGCATCTGGGACGGGTTGCGCGTGCTGCGCAAGGACAACACGGGCTACGACCTGAAGCACCTCTTCATCGGCGCTGAGGGCACGCTCGGCGTCATCACCGCTGCGACGCTGAAGCTCTTCCCGCGGCCGCGGGAGATCGAGACCGCCTTCCTGGGCCTCAGGCGCGCGCGGGACGCGATGGAGCTCTTCGCGCGCGCCCGCGCCGCGAGCGGCGATCAGCTCACGGCCTTCGAGCTCATCCCTCGCATCGGGCTCGACTTCGCGATGCGGCACGTCGCGGGCGTGCCCGATCCGCTCCAGCGGCCGCACGACTGGTACGTATTGCTGGAGGTGACGTCGAGCCGAGCCGGGGGAAAGCTGCGCGAGGGGCTGGAGGCCTTCCTCGGCGAGATGATCGAGGCCGGCCTCATCGAGGACGGCGCGGTCGCCGCGAGCGCGCAGCAGGGCATGCAGCTCTGGCGCATCCGCGAGGGCATGGTCGAGGCGCAGAAGCAGGAGGGCGGAAGCATCAAGCACGACGTCTCCGTCGCCGTGAGCCGCGTCGCCGACTGCATCGAGCGCCTCGTTGCGGCCGTGGAGGCGCGCGTTCCCGGCTGCCGTCCCCTCGCCTTCGGCCATGTCGGCGACGGGAACATCCACTTCAACGTGAGCGAGCCCGCGCGCGCGGATTACAAGGCCGACCGCGCGCCCACCGCCGCCTTCATGGCGCGGCGCCGCGAGATGAACGAGATCGTCCACGGCATCGTCCGGGAGATGAACGGCTCCATCAGCGCGGAGCACGGGATCGGGATCCTCAAGCGCGACGAGCTCCCGCGCTTCAAGCCCGCGGTCGCGCTCGACCTCATGCGCACGGTGAAGCGCGCGCTGGATCCCGACAATCTCATGAACCCCGGGAAGATCTTCGAGCTCTGACGGGTCACTCCGGCAGCGGAGTGAACTCGGTCTCGCCGGGGACAGGGGGAAAGCGGCCGGCTTTCCAGTCGGATTTCGCCTGGGCGATGCGCTCGCTGGAGCTCGAGACGAAATTCCACCAGATGTGCCGCGGCCCATCGATGGGCTCGCCGCCGAGGATCAGGAGCCGCGCGCTCTCCGACGCCGTCACCGTCACCTCGACGCCCCGGCGCAGCAGCAGTAGCTGGCTCACGCCGAAGGAGCGGCCGGAAACGTCGAGCACCCCTTCGACGACGTAGAGCGCGCGCTCCGGATGCTCGGCGGGCACGGCAAGGCGTGCGCCTGCCGCAAGAGCGACGTCCGCGTAGACCATGGAGCTCAGCGTCGAGACCGGCGAGCGCGCTCCATGCAGGGACCCGATCATCAGGCGCATCTTCACGCCCTTGCCGTCCAAGACCGGCAGCGTCTCGCCGCCGTGATGGACGAAGCTCGGCGCCACCTCCTCCTGCGCGCGCGGGAGCGCCACCCAGACCTGGATGCCGAAGAGCCGCGAGGGCGCCATCCGCAGCGCCTCGGGCGTGCGCTCGGAATGCACGATGCCGCGGCCCGCGGTCATCCAATTGATGTCGCCGGGCCGAATCGCCTGCACGCTGCCAAGGCTGTCGCGGTGCTGAAGCTCGCCTTCGAAAAGATAGGTCACGGTGGCGAGGCCGATGTGCGGATGCGGCCGCACGTCGATCCCCGAGCCTGCCTTGAGGGTTACCGGCCCCATCTGATCGAAGAAGATGAAGGGACCGACCATGCGCCGCTCGCCCGCCGGCAGCACCCGCCGCACCTCGAAGCCCCCGATATCGCGCATGCGCGGGACGATCACCATCTCCAGCGCGGTTCCCACTCCGGGTGCGGCTCGGGGCTCTTGTGCCGGCTGCCAGCTCATCGCGGACCTCCCACGCTCCGATAGTGCATCATAAGCGGCCCTGCCGCATAGGAAAGGGCTCTCGCTGGGCTCGCGGGCGAAGCCTGGACAGCGCCCGCCGACCGGCTAGGATCGAGCAACGACATCAGGAGCCGTCGAGATTAATGTCCGATTACTCGGCACCCCTTGCGGACATGCGCTTCGCGCTCGCGGAGATCGCGGGCCTGCGCGAGATCGCGACACTGCCGGGTTGCGATCAGGCGGCACCCGATCTCGTGGACCAGGTCCTCGAGGAGGCCGGCAAGCTCGCGCACGGCGTGCTGGCGCCGCTCAACGTCGTCGGCGACCGCACGCACAGCCGGCTCGAGAACGGCGTCGTGCGCACGCCGCCGGGCTTCGCCGAGGCCTATAAGAGCTACGTCGAGGGCGGCTGGAACTCTCTCCCCTTCGATCCCGAATTCGGCGGGCAGGGCCTGCCGCAGCTCGTGGCGACGGCGGTGCTGGAGATGTGGACCGCCGCCAATCTGAGCTTCTCGCTCTGTCCGATGCTGACGATCGGCACCGTCGAGTTGCTGCAGACGCACGGCTCCGAGGAGCAGAAACGCCGCTACCTCGCGAAATTGATCTCCGGCGAGTGGACGGGGACCATGAACCTGACGGAGCCGCAGGCGGGCTCCGACGTGGGCGCGCTCAGGACCCGCGCGGTCAGGTCCGGCGACCACTACAAGATCACGGGACAGAAGATCTTCATCACCTACGGCGAGCACGACATGGCCGAGAATGTCGTGCACATGGTGCTGGCGCGGCTCCCCGACGCGCCCGCGGGCACGCGCGGCATCTCGCTCTTCATCGTGCCGAAGTTCCTGGTCAATCCCGACGGCGGCCTCGGCGCGCGGAACGATTTCCGCTGCGTCAGCCTCGAGCACAAGCTCGGCATCAACGCGAGCCCCACCTGCGTCATGGCCTATGGCGACGCCGGCGGCGCCGTCGGCTACCTCGTCGGCGAGGAGAACCGCGGCATGGAGTGCATGTTCACGATGATGAACAACGCACGTCTCAACGTGGGCCTCCAGGGTGTCGCAATCGCGGAGCGGGCCTATCAGCAGGCCCGCGACTTCGCGAAGCAGCGCGTGCAAGGAAAGCCCCTAGGTGCGGCCGGCGATGGCGCGCTCGCGATCGTCCATCATGGCGACGTCCGGCGCATGCTCCTGGAGATGCGGAGCCTCACCGAGGCCGCGCGCGCCCTCGCCTATTTCGCCGCGGGCGCCGTGGACCGCGCACGCCATCACCCCGATGCCGCCGAGCGCGCGCATCAGCAGCTGATCGCCGATCTCCTGACCCCCGTCGTGAAGGCGTGGTCGACGGACATCGGCGTCGAGGTCGCCTCGCTCGGCGTCCAGGTCCACGGCGGCATGGGCTTCATCGAGGAGACCGGCGCCGCCCAGCACTTCCGCGACGCCCGCATCACGCCCATCTACGAGGGCACCAACGGCATCCAGGCGATCGACCTCGTGAGCCGCAAGCTCCGGCGCGACGAGGGCGCGGCAGCGCGCGCGTTCCTCGCGGAGATGCGCCGGCTGGAGCAGCAACTCCTGGATGCCGGCGGCGAGGACCTCTCCGTCATCGGAGAGCATCTGACGGGGGGCTTCGATGCGCTCGAGGACGCGACCGCGGGGATCGCGAGCGCGATCGCGGAGGATATGCCGGGGGCGCTTGCGGGCGCCGTCCCCTATCTCGAGCTCTTCGGGATCGTGACCGGTGGCTGGCTCCTCGCGAAGGGGGCGCTCGCGGCGCATCGCGCGCTTGGTAAAGGCGCGGACAAGCAGGAATTCCTGCACGCGAGGATCATGACCGCGCGCTTTTTCGCGGAGCATCGGCTCGCGCGGGCGCCGGGCTTGGTCTCGGCGGTCGCGGCGGGGCCGAGCGTGATCGCCTTCGATCCCGAGCTTCTGTGAGCGGCGTCACTTCTCGTTGACGCAGCGCAGCAGCTTCCAATAGCCGAAGAGATTGCTGCGCCGGACCTCTCGGACCGCGAGGCGGCTTTCTCTGAGGAATCGGTCCAGCGGGAAATCCGCGTGGAATCCCACCTTGTCCGCGAAGCGCGCGAGGCGCCGCTCGATCCAGCGCATGACGGGATTGCCGCTCGTGAAGTGATTGACGATCACGATCGTCCCGCCGGGGCGGACGACGCGGCGGATCTCCGCGGCCATGCGTGCGGGGCTCGGTACCACCGAGGCGACGTAGAGCGCGATCGCGGCGTCGAAGGAATTGTCCGGAAAGCTCATGGCCTCCGCATCCATCTCGAGGATCGCCTCGACCTGGGCGAGACCCTGATGCCGGACCCGCTCGCGCGCCCTCTCGAGCATCTCCGCGGAGACGTCGATGCCGACGACACGCGCATCCCCGCGGAAATAGGGCAGCGAGAGGCCGGTGCCGACGCCGACTTCGAGGATGTGCTGGTTCGGACGGTCGTTTGCGACCGCGACCGCCGCCCTGCGCCCAGGGTGGAAGAGCGGCCCAAAGACGATGTCGTATGAGCCCGCATAGCGCCGATAGGTCCGCAGCGTATTCTGCAGGTCCAAGGCGCCCTCCAACGCCGAGCCGGCATTCCCGCCGCCACGGCCGCTCGGAGTCCGCATCATCGCGCGCGACGCACCGGCGCCGCGCTCAGATCAGCGTGATGCGATCCGCCTCGAGGCCCTTGCGGCCGTCCACCACATCGACCCGGACGCGCTGGCCCGGGCCCAGCGAGGTGATCCCGCTGCGCCGGAGCGCGGTGATGTGGATGAAGATGTCCTTGCCTCCGCCGTCCGGCGAGATGAAGCCGTAGCCCTTGTCGGGCTCGAACCACTTCACCGCGCCCTCGAGCGTCTGCGCGGGGCCGGTCGGACGCGGCATGCCACCTCCGTCGCCCCCGCGCGGCCCGCGGGAGTTTCCCGCCACGGCCGTGCTCATGTCGACGTTGAGCACGCTCAGCACCAGCGGCCCCTTTGCGCCCGCGCCCACCTCGCAGGTGACCGTCGCGCCCTCGCGCACATCCTCGTAGCCGGCACGCCGCAGGACCGCCATCGGCAGGAAGGCGTCCTGGGATCCGTCCGTGAATGTCACGAAGCCGAAGCCTTTCGTTGCGTTGAACCACTTCACTTTGCCCTCGGCGCGGCGTCCCGGCTGGGCGTCTTCATTCCGGAAAAATCCGGGTCGGCGATCGAACATGGAGCCCCTGAGAAGAGTCTATTAGCGGTTGAGCATAACGCGAAATCGCAAGCGCGCGCCAGTCCTACCTCGCACGCACGGAGCGGCCGATAGGGCGATCGCTAAAATGCAATCGTCATCGGGCCCCGGGCATACTCGTGCATTGCCGCGGCTCATGCCGGCCCCACGACGCGCTGGCGCTGCTCGCCGAGCCCGGCGATCCCTAGGCGCATGGTGTCGCCGGCCTTGAGGAAGCGCTGCGGCTTCAAGCCTAGGCCCACGCCCGAAGGGGTGCCCGTGGGCATGACGTCGCCGGGCATCAACGTCATGAACTGGCTGGCGTAGCTCACGATCTGGCGCACGGTGAAGATCATGTCCCGGGTATTGCTGGACTGCATCCGCTGCCCGCTGACCTCGCAGAAGAGATCGAGCGCCTGGGGGTCCGGCACCTCGTCGGTCGTGACGACGTAAGGCCCCATGGGACAAAACGTGTCCGCGCTCTTGCCCTTGGACCAGTTGCCGCCACGCTCGAGCTGGAACTCGCGCTCGGAGACGTCGTTCACGATGCAATAGCCCGCGACGTATTTGAGCGCGTCGGCCTCGGAGACGTATTGCGCCTTGCTGCCGATGACGATGCCGAGCTCGACCTCCCAGTCGCCCTTCTTGGAGTTCCGCGGAAGCATCACGTCGTCGTTGGGGCCGGAGATGGAGCTCGTCGCCTTCATGAAGAGCACGGGCTCCTTCGGGATCGGCTGCCCGGCTTCCTGGGCATGGAGGCGATAGTTGAGGCCGACGCAGACGAGCTTCGGCACGCGCGCGACGCAGGGGCCGAGCCGCGGCGTCCCCGTCACCGCCGGCAGCGTCGCTGGGTCGAGCCTGCGCAGCTTGTCGAGGGAGGCGGGCGCCAGGGCCTCAGGCCCGATGTCCGAGACCACGCCGGAGAGGTCGCGGATGCGGCCGTCGCGGTCGAGGATAGCCGGCTTCTCCTGGCCCGGCGGGCCGTAACGCAGCAGTTTCATGTACTCGCTCCCGATTGTCGTTCGTTAGAGGGATGTGATCAGAGGCTGAAGCCGCCGTCGACGATGTGGATGGCGCCTGTGGTGAAGGAGGATTCGTCGCTCGCGAGGTAGAGCGCGAGCGCCGCCACCTCCTCCGCCGTGCCGAGCCGCCCCATGGGCTGGCGGGCGATGAAGGCCTTGCGCGCGGCCTCGACGTCGCCGAGGGCGGCGATGCGCTCGTCGAGCGAGGGCGTCGCGATGGTGCCGGGGCAGATCGCGTTGCAGCGGATGCCCTGCTTGATGTAGTCGGCGGCGACCGACTTGGTGAGGCCGATCACGGCGGCCTTGCTGGTGCCGTAGACGAAGCGGTTGGGAATGCCTCGCACCGAGGAGGCGCCGGAGGAGATGTTGACGATCGAGGCGCCCTTGCCGCGCTTCAGCATCGCCGGCAGGAAGGCGCGGATCGTGAAATACATGCTCTTGACGTTGAGGGTCATGGTGAAGTCCCAGTCCCTCTCGGTGCAGTCGAGCACGGTGCCGTGATGGACGAAGCCCGCGCAATTCATGAGGACGTCGATCGCACCCAGCTCGGCCGCCAGCGCGTCGATCGCCGCGCGGTCGGTCGCGTCGAGCTTCCGCGCCACGATGCCCGCCCCGCCTTCCTTGGCGACCGCCTTTAGCTTCTCCGGATTGACGTCGGTGGCGATGACGCGGGCGCCCTCGCGCGCGAAGGCCAAGGCCGAGGCGCGGCCAATCCCCTGCGCCGCCGCCGTCACCAGCGCGGTCTTGCCTTCGAGCCGCCCCACCATCAACCGCCTCCCCCTCGCCACAGGCGCACGAAATTGCCACGGGGGGGAGCGCTCTGTAAATTGCCGATGTTGTGCCGCGCGCCGCCGTCGATTTCCCGGTCCGCGCGGGCTTCTCCCTCGGAGGATCATCCCGATGGCATCGCTCACCATCCGACTCAACCCCGCCGACAACGTGGTCGTCGCCCGTGCGGACCTGCTGCCGGGGACGGAAGTGCCCGGGGA
>DATKNV010000215.1:0-3382 GCA_035541215.1 Allostellaceae bacterium
CGGCGCGCCGATCCCGAAGCCCAAGACCGTCACCAAGCTCGACTACGAGACGGAGCTTGCGGTGGTGATCGGGAAGCGCGGACGCAACGTCGCCGAGCGCGACGCGCTCGCGCATATCGGGGGCTATACGATCCTCAACGACGTGAGCGCGCGCGAGCTGCAATTCGACGTGAGCCCGCCGCAGACGAGCTTCGCCAAGAGCATGGATGGCTTCTGCCCGATGGGCCCCTGCCTCGCGACCCCCGACGAATTCGCGGATGTCCAAGACATCTCTCTGCGCGGCTGGGTCAATGGCGAGCTCGTGCAGGAGGGCTCGACCTCGGATCTGATATTTCCCGTTCCGGTGCTGATCGCCTACCTCTCGTCGTTCCTGACGCTCGAGCCCGGCGACGTCATCGCGACCGGCACCCCCGCCGGCGTCGGCGCCTTCCGCAAGCCCCCGCGCTATCTCGCTCCGGGCGACGTCGTCCGGATGGAGATCCCGGAGATCGGGGTGCTGGAGAACCGCGTAGACGCTGAGAGCTGATAGCTGACGGCTGACAGCTATCAGCCTCTTTCACGCCGCCCCAGCCGCCGCGTTTGCCGCGCGGAAGCGTGCGGCGTCGCCGAGCACCTGCGTCCGCCACATGAGCCGGTGCTCGTCGGGGCCGTAGCCGCCGGTCGCCATGTGGATGGTCGCGACGTTGTCCCACATGAGGACGTCGCCGACGCGCCAGACGTGGCGGTACTGGAACTCGGGCCGCGTCTGGAACTCGAAGAGCTCTTCCAGGAGCGCGCGGCTCTCGGCGGCGGGGAGACCGAGAATTTCCACGGTGTAGCCGGGATCGCAATAAAGACAGAGCCGTCCGGTGAAGGGGTGGCGCACCGCCAGCGGGTGGATGACGGGCGGCTTCGAGGCCTTCTGCTGCTCCGTGAGCGGCGGGCGCGGCGAGCCCTTCTCGCGGATCATGTAGTCGTAGAACTTCGAGAAGTGATGCACCGCGGAGAGACCCAAGAGCCGGCGCTGCAGCGCGGGATCGAGCGCCTCCCAGGCCGCGGTCATGCTCGCGAAGAGCGTGTCGCCGAGCGGCTTTCCGCCGCGCATCGGCACTTCGAGCGCATAGAGGATCGAGGCGCGCGCGGGCGTCGGGTTGTAGGACATGTCGGTGTGCCAGCCCTGCCCCGCATCGGGCGAGCCGAGGAGCTTCCCTTCCGGCGTCCGCTTGTTCGAGAGCACGTTGACGTGCGGGAATTTCGCGTGGTGGAACGAGCTCGCGACGTTGAGCTCGAGCTCGCCGAAATGCCGGCTGAACTCGATGAGCTCGGGCTCGGCGAGATGCTGATCCGAGATCGCGATCACGCCGTGCTCGTGGAAGGCCGCCTCGATCGCCGCGAGCGCGGCGGCGCCCGGCGGCGAGGAGAGATCGACCCCGTCGATCCGCGCGCCCAGATGCTTGCCGATCCGCGTCACCTTCATGTCATGCCTCCGCATCAGAGCTCCACGAGATGGGCCTTGACGGCGTCCTCGTTCCAGTCGAGGCCGATCCCCGGAGCATCCGGCACCTCGAGGAAGCCGTCCTCGAGCGCATAGGGCTTCACCAGGATCGGGTCGGCCCAGTCCTGCCATTCGAGCCAATGCGCGGTCTCGGTGACGCGCATCACTTGCGCCGCGACCTCCGGATAAAGATGCGTCGACATCGGGACCCCCGCCGCCCCTGCGATCGCGGCCGAGCGGAGCCAGCCGGTGACGCCGCCGATCCGCATGAAATCGGGCATCACGAGGTCGCAGGCCTTGGCCGCGAGCGCCGCCTGGAGATCGCGCGGCCCGTAGAAATTCTCGCCGATCTGGATCGGCGTCTCCAGCTCCGCCGCGAGCTGCGCGCAGCCTCCGAGATTGTCGTAGACGATGGGCTCCTCGATCCAGGCAAGACCAAGGCCGTCGATGGCGTGGCAGCGCTCGAGCGCCTCGGCGAGGCTGAGGCCCTGATTGAAATCGACCATCAGCGACATTTCCTCGCCGACGGCATCGCGCACCGCCTCGACCGCGGCGATGTCGTCGCGGAGACGCGCGCGCCCCATGCGGAGCTTGAGGCCGGTGAAGCCGCCCTCCTCGCGCAGCTCGACCGCCTCCGCGCCGAGCGCCTTCGGCTCCCGGAGCCAGAGGCCGTTGCTGTTATAGGCCTTGACCGGCCCCACGCTGCCGCCGAGGAGGACGCAGAGCGGGAGCTCCGCCGCGCGCGCGAGCGCGTCCCAGGCGGCCATGTCGAGCCCGGCGACCGCGATCGTCGAGAGCCCCTGATAGCCTACGAAGTGCAGCGATTTCCGCGCGGCCTCGTAGACCTCGATGGGCGCGACGCGGCGCCCCTTCAGCAGCGCGCCCAAATCGTTCAGCATCGAGACGAGATAGCGGAGCGCCTTCGGCACGTAGGGCTCGAGATAGCTCCGCCCGACCACGCCTTCCTCGGTCTCGAGGTCGATGAGGATCATCGGCCATTCCGCGATTTGCGCGATCCGCGCGACCACCGGCCGCTTGAGCTTCAGCAGCACGGGCCGCGCCCGGATGCTCCGGAAAGTCAGGCTTGGCATCGCCATGGGAGGCACCTCCGATCGGGGGAGAATAGCGCCGTTCCATTTCTCGCTTCATTTTCTTTTTGCCGCCATGGCCGGAGCAAGTCCAGCCACGGCATCGAAGAATGACGATAGTGCGTTCGCTTGCTAGGCTTTATTCTCTCCGCAACGCATCGCAGGAGGCACGCATGGCAGCGCCGGCTTGGGAGATCTCCGGGCAGTACATGGAGAGCTGCAACTGCGATTACCTCTGCCCCTGCATCTTCACCAACCCGCAGGGACAGGTGACACACGACCATTGCACGGCCGTGCTGGTCTTCCGGATCGACGAGGGCCATGCGGGGGTGACGAAGCTCTCGGGGCTCTCCTTCGCCATGGTGATCCGCTCGGGGAAAGTGATGGCGGACGGCAACTGGATCTACGCGGGGCTCGTCGACGAGCGCGCGAGCCCGATCCAGCGGCAAATCCTCGCGGCGATCGTGAGCGGCGAGGCGGGCGGTCCGCCCGGCATGATCCGCTCGGCGCTGGTCAAGGATTTCCGCGGCGTCGAGTACCGGCATTTCGACATCGCGCTCGAGGGGCACAGGCGTCGGGCGGCGGTGCCCGGCGTGTTCGATTTCGAGATCGAGGGCGTGCTCTCGCGCAACAAGTCCGGCGATCCCCTCTACATCGACAACTCCGCGCATCCCGCCGGGAAGCGTCTCGCGCTCGCGCGGGCGAAGGAGTTCCATCTCCACGGCTTCGGCCTCGACCTCGATCTCGCGGGTACCGGCAACAACGGCCACTTCGCGCCGTTCAAATGGGCGGCGTAGGGTAGGCTAAGAATCGCGCAGAG